>JABMPE010000620.1 GCA_013203845.1 Rhodopirellula sp.
ATCGTCAACCGCGTCTGGATGCATCACTTCGGCAAAGGACTGGTTTCCACGCCTGCGGATTTCGGAAAACTCGGAACCAAGCCTTCGCATCCGGAAGTTCTAGACTGGCTCGCGGACGAATTCATCGCGAACGGCTGGAGTCTGAAATCACTGCACCGGACAATTCTGACATCCACTGCGTGGCGGCAAAGCAAAGAAGCCTCTGCCGGTCGATCGGCGTTTCCCGTTCCGCTGCAGCGACTCGAAGCCGAAACTCTGCGCGACCGGATGCTGGCAGCTACAGGCCAGCTCGACCGCACGCTGCTCGGACCTCCGGCAAAGATCAAAGAGGATGACACCGGGCAGATCATCGTTGACGGGGCTCAGACCCGCCGCAGTCTTTACATTCAGGTGAGACGCAGCCGTCCGGTCGCCATGCTGCAGACTTTCGATGCACCGGTCATGGAAACTAACTGCGAGAGCCGTCCCAGTTCCACCGTCGCCACTCAATCGCTGATGCTGCTCAACGGGAAGTTCATTCTTGAACAGGCCGCAAAACTGGCCGATCGCGCCGGCAGCGAAGCCGCGCCGCCCACCGCCGAACAGATCGAACTCGTCAAAGATATTCGCCGTCCGCAGGTCCAGGAATGGCAGTACGGCTTTGGAACGTACGACGAGACAACCAACCGCACCGGATCCTTCACGACGCTGACCCACTGGACTGGGTCGCAATGGCAGGCTGGCAAAACGCTGCCTGATCCTGCTCTGGGCTACGTGCTTCTCCATGCAAACGGCGGGCACCCCGATCTCCAGGGACGAGCGGTGATTCGACGCTGGACAGCGCCGACCGACGGACAGATCACGATCGTCGGTAAGTTGTCACACGGCTCAGCCAACGGTGACGGAGTGCGCGGTCGTGTTGTGTCGAGCCGCTCCGGCAAGGCCAGCGAATGGGTCGCGTTCAATGGCGGGTCGGACACACCTGTGAATAATCTTGCCGTGCAACAGGGCGACACCATCGACTTCATCACGGACTGCCGGACGGCTCACACGTCGGACTCGTTCAGCTGGCCGGTGACGATCACTCTGAAGAAAGCGAACGTGAACGACCGAATCACGAACTCAAGCGATGCTTTTCATGGGCCAGCGGAGTCGATTGAATCCATTCCCGGTCAAATCATCCGAGCCTGGCAGCTGGCTCTGTGCCGAGAACCTTCGCCGGATGAATTGCAACTGGCGGTCAACTTCATCGCCGAACAGGTGGAAACGCTGCAACGCCACCCGGCAGGGATTCCAAAGGAGCGAACGGCCAGTCGACAGGCCCTGACCAGCCTGTGCCAGACACTGCTGGGTTCCAACGAGTTTCTCTACATCGAATAGATATCGATATCGAATAGATTCATTACCGATCGATTAATTTTATCACGGCAAGATTCAAACAAGCCAAGTGGAGAACACCACGTGACGATTTCACGCCGCGACTTTCTCAATCAGAACGCACTCGGCATCGGTTCGGTGGCGCTGGCGTGGTTGCTCCAGCAGGAACGTGCTCATGCCATCCCCAAAAGTCTGCCGAAGCCAGGCCAGACGTACGATCTCTCGCTGAAGAAGCCAGACTTTGCGCCGCGAGCGAAAGCGATGATCTCGCTCTTTCAACACGGCGGACCATCGCACATGGATCTGACAGATCCGAAGCCGGAACTCACAAAGTTCGACGGCACGGACTACAAGGAAGAAGTCGCGTACAGCTTCGCCAACGCGGCCAGTAAGAAGCTCTTTGGCACCAGATGGAAGTTCCGGAAACACGGTGAGTGCGGCACCGAGCTGTCCGAATTGCTGCCGGAAACCGGTCAGATCGCTGACGATATCTGCCTCATCCGGAGCATGCACACCGGAGCGAACGGCCACGAGGTTTCCATCCGGTATTTTCACGGCGGCATTCCAGGAGTTCTCGGTCGCCCGCATCTGGCATCGTGGCTGCTGTACGGACTGGGTGCCGAAACTCACGACCTGCCGGCCTATATGGTGTTGACCGATCCTGGTGGGCCGCCCGTCGACAGTACGAACAACTGGTCGAGCGGTTTCATGCCGCCTCTGTTTCAGGGGACGGTACTGCGACCGAAAGAACCGCGAGTGCTCAACCTGGACGCTCCGGCTCATCTGAAAGGCGAACCTCAGGAACAGAACCTGAAACTGCTGCAAACACTGAACCGCCAGCATGCGAAGCGATTCCCACACGAAGCCGATCTCGAAGCGCGGATCGCCAGCTACGAACTCGCAGCCCGTATGCAGACAGCAGCTCGTGAGGCGCTCGACATCTCACAGGAAACCAAAGCCACACAGGAACTGTACGGTCTCGATCAGGACGCGACTCGCGAATACGGCACGCGCTGTCTGATCGCGCGGCGACTGGTTGAGCGAGGAGTGCGGTTCGTGCAGCTCTTCCTGGCCGGACAGCCGTGGGATAATCACAGCAACCTGGCAACGGCTCTGCCGAGCATCTGCCGCCGCACCGACAAACCGGCAGCAGCGCTGGTCACTGACCTGAAGCAGCGAGGCATGCTCGACGAAACCATCGTGCATTGGGGCGGAGAAATCGGACGCCTTCCCGTCACGCAGAATCAGGGCGCTCCCGAGAAGAACGGTCGTGACCACAACGGCCAGGGATTCAGCATCTGGCTGGCGGGCGGCGGTTTCAAACCCGGCATGACTTACGGCGCGACCGATGAGTTCGGACATCGCGCCGTCGAAAACGTCGTCACTCCCAACGATTACCAGGCAACACTGCTGCGACTGTTCGGCCTCGATGTCAACGAACTCGTTTTCCCGTACAACGGACAGGCCCAGAACATCACTGCTGGTCGCAAAGCACGCGTGGTGGAAGAAATCCTCGCTTAACATCTGTACGAACATCGCCTGTCTCAATGAAATCGTTACCACAGAAGCCATCAACACTGACAGGAACTGTGATGCCCGCACTTACTGCCACAAGCAGTTACTCTTTCATCACGCGACGAGTTCTACATTCGGCCCTGGCGTTCATCATAGTAGTCATTTCAGATTCGCCGCCGGGAGTGGCGCAGGCCGACACGCCGCTGGCGATCACTCAACAGAACTATCAAACGACGGTTCAACCTTTGCTGAAAAAGTTCTGCTTTGAATGTCACGCTGCTGAAACGACGGAAGCGGAAGTTGATCTCGGCAAGTTCTCAACGATTGAATCCATGACGCGGCAGACGAAGGTCTGGATCAAAATTCGCGAAATGTTCGACACTCGCCAGATGCCGCCGAAAGATTCGCCTCAACCCACCGAAACCGAGCATCGATTACTTGCCGCGTGGGTCAAAGCGTTTCTGCTTACTGAGGCGAAGAAACATGCGGGCGATCCGGGACCGGTCATTTTACGGCGGCTGAGCAATGACGAGTACAACTACACGGTGCAGGATCTGACTGGCGTGACATCGCTCAATCCGACGCGCGAGTTTCCTGTCGACGGCGCGGCTGGCGAAGGCTTTACCAACTCCGGCGCGGCTCAGTCCATGTCGCCCGCGCTCGTGACAAAGTTTCTGGACGCCGGCAAAGATGTCGCGTCGCACGCGGTGCTCACGCCGGACGGCATTCGCTTCTCACCCTCAACGTCGCGGCGCGACCACACCGACGAACTGCTCGCACGCATTCAACAGTTCTATCGCCCTTTCACAGAGGACTCCGGCAACACTTCGGTCACGCTGCAGGGCATCAAGCTCAGCACGAGTGATGGTGGTCGGCTTCCGGTTTCCAGGTACATCGAAGCAACGCTGCAGGAACGAGATGCACTTCAACATGGCACCACCTCGCTGGCCACCGTTGCGCAACAACGATCGTTGAACGAGAAATATCTCACCACGCTGTGGAACGTGCTCCACACACAAGGCGATTCCCCCTCATTGCTGTTGGACGGACTCCGCGAAGCATGGACGAACAGCACGGCAGATGGTGCAGCAAAACTCGCCTCTGACATTGATGCCGCACAGAACTCGCTTTGGAAATTCAATTCGATCGGCCAGTCCGGACGCGAAGGAGGAGCCACGGCGTGGCAGGAAGCGGTCTCATCGCTGACAACCCGCCACGAACTTCGGCATAAAATCTCGACCGACGTCGATGATTCTGACGTTGTTCTGTGGCTCACTGTCAACGATCTGGGTGACGGCAATGCCGCCGACTTTGTCGTACTGGAGCGACCGCGATTCGAATTCCCGACGGTAGAAGGTTCCGAACCGCTGCCGCCGATCGACCTGCGCCACATTCGCTCATTCGTGTCAGGAATCGAAGCCACCATCGCCCGCGAAATTCCGCGAACTGCCGACTACCTCGTCGCCACCGCGCAGCTCCGCACTTCGACGACGACTCTTGACGACACCGCCAAAATGCGAGGACTCAATCCAGCTTTGCTGAAGCGGTGGGCGAGTTTGCTGGGACTGGGATATCGAGCGAATCGCGAAATCACCGGGCACTTCACGACGAAGCTGGAAAAAGGACAGGGCTACGACGCCATCAACGGCTGGGGCAGCAACGCGACGCCGAACATGCTCACCAATCGTTCTGCCGAACCGATCAGCTTTCTGACGCTGACCGTACCCGCGCGCGGCGTCACCGTGCATCCATCACCGACACACGAATCAACCGTGGCCTGGAAAAGTCCCGTCGATGCGAACATCCGGGTCGAAGGTCTCGTCGCCGACGCAGATGGCGTTTGCGGCAACGGCGCTGCCTGGCGCGTCGAGCTGTTGTCAGAATCCGGCAGCTCCCTGCTCGCGGAAGGCGTATTCGATAACGGCGGTCGGCAAACGTTCCATCCAGAGACACCGGTCCCCATTCGCACCGGTGACGTAGTGTCACTGATCGTTAATCCTCGCGATGGCAGCCACGCCTGCGACAGCACGCACATCGAACTCAAACTAACGTCAGACGAACAATCACCGCGAGTCTGGAATCTCGCCACGGACGTCGTGGACCGCATTCTCGAAAGTAACCCGCTGCCAGACTCGTTTGGAAACGCCGGCACCTGGCACTTCGGCTCGCAGCCGATCACGCCGAACGAAGCGAAACAGGCCTCTCTGCTCGTCGTCGGCTCATCTCTGGCGAAGTTTCGCGCGGCAGCTCTCGACGGCCGGTCGGACGACGAACTCAACAAGCTCGCCTTGTCCATACAGGCCAGCTTGGAAACGACCGATCCAACAAAGTTAAGTGAAGCGGACCGGGCTCAGCGGGAGCAACTGTTGAACTGGCGCGGCCCTCTGCGCTGGACGGTCTGTAGCGTCAACGCATCGAGCGAAACGTCAGACAGCTTCGGACTCGACCCGGATACGTTTGGTAAACATCCCAACGGAAGCGTGCTGCCTGACACGGACCTGTGTCTCAAGGCACCTCAGATTCTGGAAATTCGACTGCCGTCAAAGCTGGTCGCGGGATCGGAGTTCGTCACCACAGGGAAGCTCCACGCGACGACGGCAGGTGAAGGCACCGCGCAGATTCAGGTGGCCGCCACAAAACCGTCTCGACCAGTCCTGTCGATCTCAGCACCAATTCTCGTCGGTGAGCAGGCACGACCGCGCGTCGAAGCGGCGCTGGACGAGTTCCGCCAACTTTTTCCCGAGGCGCTTTGTTATGCCCGGATCGTGCCCGTCGATGAAGTCGTCACGCTCAAACTTTTCTACCGCGAAGACGACTATCTTCAGAGACTGATGCTCGACGATGATCAGTCCGCGCAGCTCGACCGGCTTTGGGATGAACTGTTCTTCGTGGCACAGGAACCTCTGCAACTCGCCGTTTCCTACGAGCAGCTGTACGAATTCGCCACGCAGGACCGACCGGACATCGTCAAAGCTCTGGAGTCACTTCGGAAACCACTCAACGAACGGGCCGACCGGTTTCGGGAACGGATGCGACAGACAGAACCCACTCACGTTGACGCCGTTCTGCAATTCGCCGATCGCGCGTGGCGACGTTCACTCTCAGGTCATGAACGTAGCGAACTCCAAACGCTGTACGCTCGACTGCGCGAAGTCGGTGTCGATCACGACGGAGCCATTCAGTTGACACTGGCTCGCGTGCTGGCATCGCCCAGCTTTCTGTACCGTCGAGAAGAGGTCGGCCCCGGTGCCACACCATCGCCGGTTTCTAATGACGAACTCGCCACGCGGCTCAGCTATTTCCTGTGGTCGTCACTGCCGGACGAAGAACTCCGCACGTCCCTGCACGCTGCCGGCCTTTCCGGTAGAGGTGGCGAACATGAACTGCTGCGTCAGACGCACCGCCTGTTGAAAGATGCTCGAACACGACGACTGGCCATCCAGTTTGCCTGCCAGTGGCTGCATCTTCGTAACTTCGATCAGAACGATGAGAAAAACGAGAAGCTGTATCCCGAGTTCGCCGCTCTGCGGGGTGACATGTACGAGGAAACGGTCCGCTTCTTTGAGGACATGTTCCGGAACAACGGGTCCATTCTTGATCTACTCGACGCGGATCACACGTTCCTCAACGAGTCACTCGCGAAACATTACGGAGTCGAATTTACAAAGAACGAAACTCAGCCGTGGCAGCGAGTCAGCGGAGTTCGAACAAACGGTCGCGGCGGAGTTCTTGGCATGGCCACTTTCCTCGCCAGCCAGTCCGGAGCGTCTCGCACCAGCCCGATTCTGCGAGGAAACTGGCTGTCTGAAACGCTCCTTGGCGAGAAGCTGCCCAAACCGCCAGCGGGCATCCCGCAACTTCCCGAAGAAGTCCCGACCGGACTGACGGCCAGACAACTGATCGAACAACACAGCTCCGTTCCCGAGTGTGCGAAGTGCCATGCGCGTATCGATCCCTACGGTTTTGCTCTTGAGCAGTACGACGTACTCGGTCGAATCAGGCCTGCCGTCGTTGACACAAAGACCACGCTGCTGGGTGGAGAAAAGATTGAAGGACTCGCCGGATTGCGTGACTACCTGCTGACTCAGCGTCGCGACGACGTCGTCCGACAGTTCTGCCGCAAACTGCTCGGCTTCGCGCTTGGTCGAGAAGTGCAACTGTCTGACGAACCACTACTTGATACAATCGCACACCGTCTCGCACAAAACGACTATCAGTTTCACATTGCCGTCGAGTCAATCGTCCTCAGTCCTCAGTTCCGTCAGATTCGCGGTCGAGAGTTTTCCGAAAACTGAGTACCGGTCCCGCGAGTCAAGGATCGTAATCTCGTGGGTTCTGTACGAAGTAAAGACATGCAGCTCGGCGATCTTTGCGTGAAGCATTGCCCTTCCAGTCAGAAACGTGGAGCAATCTGATGACAACTCACCAACTTTCCCGACGGACAATGCTTCGAGGACTTGGCGTCAGCATGGCTTTGCCGTGGATGGAGTCGCTACGAGTATGGGGTGATGAGCCCAAAGGGAAAGAACCCGGTAGTCAGGCTCCCACACGGATGGCCATTCTGTTTTCGGGTTGCGGCTACCACCGAAACGAATGGTGGGCCAAAGGCCAGGGCTCCGAGATGGAACTCGGCAAAGTGCTGCATCCGTTGAACGACTTCCGCGACCGGCTCGTTTTCATCCGAGGTCTGTACAACGCTGAAGCGTTGAAGGGAAATATCCACAGTTCTCAGACCGGCAATCTGCTGTCCGGAGCGCCGCTTTCTGCGGGCGGCACGATTCGTTCGGGCACGAGCGTTGACCAGGTCGTCGCTCAGCGACTCGGTCGCCAAACCAAACTTTCGAGCCTGGTGCTGGGCTGCGAAAAAGCCAACCCGTCGGTCCACAAAAACTATTCGATGCTCTACAGCTCGCACATTTCGTGGAGCAGCCCGACGACCCCGACGCCGCTGGAAGTCTATCCAGCCCTGGCCTTCGACCAGTTGTTTACAGACAGCACCAGAAAAGGCGATCGCAGCGTGCTGGATGCCATCCTTGCTGACGCGAACGACCTGCGCCGAGGCATCAGTCAGACGGATCAGCAGAAGCTTGACGAATATCTGAACTCCGTCCGCGAAGTCGAACAGCGTATCGAACGCGCCGGTCAGCGAGGAGAACTGCAGGGCTGGCGGCCAACATTAACGAAACCCAACATTTTTCGCCCCAAGGATGGATACCCTCAGGACATCGTCGAACACATGAAGCTGATGTGCGACATTCTCGTGCTGGCATTTCAGACGGACACCACGCGAGTCTGCACGCTGAAACTGAACAACGATCATGGAACGCTCCGATTCCCGCATCTGGGCGTTGACTACATGATTCACCATCTGCTTTCGCATAACGACACCGACGACTGGCTGAAGGTCAACCAGTTCTTCCTGGAACAAATGGCATACATCGCCCGCAGACTCGACGCCATCCAGGAAGGCGAACGAACCGCCCTGGACAACTCCATGATCATGCTCTGCTCCAGCATGCTCAACGGGCATCACGACGCTTCGCAGTTGCCAGTCGTCATGGTCGGCGGAGGCGGCGGGAAGATCAAAGGTGGCCAGAACCTGGACTATCTCGGCCAGTCCGACCGCCAGATGTCGCGACTTTATCTCAGCATGATGCGTAACATGGGCGTGCATCTCGACAAATTTGGCGACGCCACCAGGCCGCTCGCTGAGGTGTAACTCCGCCAGCCCAGCTTCCCGAGTGAGAAACCATGACGACACGAAGTCCAGCTACCGCCCTTTTCCATCGCAGCGTAATTTCAATCTCCATCAGAGCGATCTTCGCCATCGTGCTTTTGACAGACCTGTGCGACAGGACCGTACAGGCCGAGTTTCAGGCGGGGGCTGCTGTCATCGATGTCACGCCGACGAAGCTGCCAGCGATCGTGAACGGTGGATTGCTCAGCCGCAGTGTGGGCGAGGTGAAGACTCGGCTGAATGCTCGAGCACTGGCCCTCTCGGACGGGACGACGAAACTGGTCATTGTTGTCGTTGACAGCTGCATGCTGCCTCGTCCCCTACTGGACGAAGTGAAAAAGCTGGCGGAAAGTCGCACTGGTGTGCCCACCAACCGGTTGCTGATCTCGGCCACGCATACGCACTCGGCGCCGGCGTCGATGGCCTGCCTCGGAACGGACATCGATCCCGATTACGTCCCGCTCCTGAAACTGAAAATCGTTGACGCCATTGCTGCGGCCATTGCAAAGTTACAGCCCGCGAAAGTCGGTTTCGGAAAAGAAAACGCCGCCGACTTCACCGCACTGCGACGCTGGATTCGTCGACCGGATCGAATCGTTGACGATCCTTTCGGCAATCCCACCGTCAGAGCGACCATGCACGCCGGCAGTAACTGGGACAACGTCACCGGAGAATCCGGCCCGGAAGATCCCGATCTGTCGCTGGTCTCGATTCAGTCGAAAGAGGGCAAGCCCATTGCTGTGCTGGCCAATTTCTCGATGCACTACTTCTCAGGAGAACGCGGCCTGAGTGCCGATTACTTCGGACTGTTCAGCGACGGGCTGAAACAACGAATCGCTCCCGACGGCGACTTCGTGGGGATCATGTCTCACGGCTGCAGCGGCGATATCTGGCGCAGAGATTACACGCAGCCCGACAAGTGGGATCCGAAACTGACGATTAACGACTACACCAGCGGGTTGCTCGACATCGCCATGCAGGCGTATCGAAACATCAACTACCGCAGCGACGTCGACCTGGGAATGGCCGAAAAACGCATGACGTTGAAGTATCGGGTCGCCGATCAGCAGCGACTCGAATGGGCGCGACGAACGATCGCCGATCTGGATGGAAAGGCCCCAGCGACGCAACCGGAAATCTACGCGAAAGAACAGCTGATCCTGCACGAGCGACAGGAAACGGAAATCGTTGTGCAGGCTCTCCGGATTGGAGACATCGGCATCGCAACCACACCCAATGAGACGTATGCCATTACCGGTCTGAAGATCAAAGCGGCCAGCCCACTGACTCATAATATGGTGATCGAACTGGCCAACGGTGGAGACGGCTACATCCCGCCTCCCGAACAACATCGTTTCGGAGGCTACAACACCTGGGCGGCACGGTCAGCCGGTCTGGAAGTCATGGCCGAACCAAAAATCACAGAAGCCTGCCTTTCATTGCTGGAAGAGGTGGCCGATCAACCTCGACGCGAATATGGCCTCAGTCGCGGCCCCGCGTCCGAGACAATCGCATCCGCCCGGCCCGCTGCCTGGTGGCGACTGAACGAGTTCGCCGGTCCAACTGCGATCGATTCCAGCGGCAACGGCCAGGACGCAATCTACGAACCGGACGTAACTTATTATCTCGCCGGTCCTCGATCCAACAGGTTCTGCAGCAACGGAGAAACCAATCGAGCGGCAATGTTCGTCGGCGGTCGACTACGTGCTCGCGTTCCTGACTCCAATGACGATTACTCAATCTCGCTCTGGTTCTGGAACGGAATGCCCGACGACAGTCGAGCGGTCAGCGGTTGGCTGTTCTCGCGCGGTCGCGATAACGGGCTCACCAAATGGTCCGATCATATGGGAGTCGGCGGCACGAGCGGCCACTCGGGGAAGCTGATCTTCTTCCACGGAAACGATTCCTCTCAGGTGCTGGCGGGCAAAACCATCATTCCGCGATGGCAGTGGCAGCACGTGGCGTTTGTCCGTCGCGGAAGATCGGTGACGGTCTATCTCAATGGCGAGAAAGAAATCGAAACCGAGGCCGACGGTGCGTTCCCGGCGGGTTTCCATCATCTGTACCTGGGAGGCCGCAGTGACAACGATTCGAACTGGGAAGGTCGTCTCGATGAAATCGCCATTTTCGATCGCGCGCTGACATCTAAAGAAGTTTCCAGCCTGGCAAAGTAGTTCTGGTAGTTAGCTCGACCGGGCAGCCCATGCGATTCCCGCAGACTTGCAGGCGGGCGCGTCGAGTTTCACGATACAGCCCTTGGCGATGTGGCCACTGCAGCTTCCAGACAATGACTCGATAAGTTTTAACCACAGAAGCACAGAGAATC
>JABMPE010000621.1 GCA_013203845.1 Rhodopirellula sp.
GCACGAGGACCAAGCACAATTTCTCGGCCTTCGTAAGTTGGCTCTTCCGCATTGGGAATTTGAACGTAGACGATGGCCCGCGTACCGGTCAGCAAGGCTGCAGTAACAGGAATGACCAACGGCCTGGCGACGTCGCTGGGTTCTGCTGTCACGTAGCCAAGCGTTTCGGCTCGCACCAACGGCATCCCGCACACGTCACAGTTGCCAGGCTCGTCCTTGACAATCTCTGGGTGCATGGGACTGACCCACTTCCCGGCCAGCGACGAATCCAAAACACGGCCACCCGCCGCGATCTTTGATTGAATGATTGCGCGAACGAACATTTCTGGTTTTAGCCGTCCATCTTCATTCGACACGTTGACACGCACCTTCACAGTTCGCGTTGCCTCGTTCAGTATTGGATCAATGAAGGCGACACGTCCCTTGAAGACTTCGCCGGGGTAGGCTTCCGTCGTGAACTCGACTTTTTGTCCATAACGCAGCCACGCGAGATCCGACTCGTAGGCATCCATTTTCATCCACAAATGGCTCAGGTCAGCCACGGTATAAATGCGATCGCCCGTGCGAACTCGATCGCCTTCCTGCTTGAGCTTGTCAATCACGATACCGCCGACTGGCGAGTAAATCGTGACGTGATCGTTAGGCTTGCCAAGCTGCTCAATCGCCTCGATCTGTTCGGCCGTTAGACCAAGAAGTCGCAACTTCTCGCGAACTGATGCGACCATGTCGATTGGTTGGGACAGCCCCGTGGATGTAGTGGGGCGGGCCTGTCTGTACTTAAGAGCCTCGATCAACTCCGTTTGGGCGGAATACAGCTCCTCGCTGTAAATGGAAACCATGTGGTCACCCTTCTTGACCTCAATGCCGATGTAGTCCACAAACAGCCGATCGAGGCGACCGGAGACCCACGCGGTGATGTGGGCGAGTCGCGTTCCGTCATACTCGATCTTGCCAACCATCCGCACTTCGGCGGTGACGTAGCGATGCGTGACCGGGACCGTTTGGATATTCATCAGCTTCATAACGTCGGGGCTGATCGAGATGGTGCGAACTCCGGCCGCGGACTTCTTGACGGGAACCAGATTCATGCCACAGAGCGGACACTTACCGGGACCATCGCGACGAATCTGCGGATGCATCGAACAAGTCCATATCTGGACTGTTTCTACCGCAGGGATATGGCCGGAATGCTGTTCAGATGCTGGCCTGTCGTTGGCTACCGGCTGCCCGCCTAGGGACAAACCGACAAGCAGGCCGGTTCCAACCAGCGCAACGGCCATCAAGAGCGACAACTTAACGCGGTGTTGAACGTAGAAATGCGTGAGTCGATTCATCGATTTCCCTTCATCCACAGTTAACCACTATTGGAACTGCCCCGCTCGAATCCCGCTTTTCCGTCGGATTCCCCTTCCTGGTTGCTGGGGTGCCGCACCGCAAAAACGAAAAAAGCCGACGTGACGGAACACCCGGAGGTGTCCCACCACGTCGGCTTACTCTTTAACTCGCCTCCCGGCATGGATGTCGTTGAGACCGGCCGGGTTGCGTTTTATTCAGTCATCCGATTGATCGAGCGAGGCGGCTTTCAATGTTTGATGCGCCTCACTTTCCTGTGGCTTGAGTGTATCAAGCGATTCCGAAATTGATATAGCAGCGTTGGTTCCTTGGACTTAATTAAGTTGATTGCGATAAGCCGCGACAGCAAACATGGATTATCATCGGCGCGTCGGTCTCGCGGACCAAAATGTTTCGCACGTCCCGCGATCCACACTGTTCGCACCGCTGTCGGTGACCCATAGCCGCCGCAGCGTTCGTCCTGATTCCCACGCGAATACGCAGACAAGGAAAGTCAAAACGATGTACCAGTTGGAAAACGTCAACAAGACCTACGAACGGCGAGGGCAAACCGTGACGGCTCTCGCTGAGTCCACGCTTTCTCTGGCCGAAGGCGAGTTCATCGCCCTCGTCGAACCAAGTGGTAGCGGCAAGATGACTCTGCTTTCGATGCTCGGTGGAACGCGGTGAACCGCGAAAACGCTCGCCGCCGCATGGTCATTCGCTGCAACACCCAGGACCGCGATCTGGCCAGTACTGTCGCCGAAATCGAGCGACGCGTGGGGAGTCAGGTCGAACTGCCGGAAGGGTACTTCATTGAATACAGCGGTCAGTTTGAGAGCCAGCAGCGAGCCACCAGAACCATCGTCGTACTGGCGGGCGTCTCGGTCATCGGAATGTTTGTCGTGCTGACTATCCTATTCCCGTCCGTGCGCGTCGTCCTGCAGATTCTCAACGCACTTCCCACAGCGTTCATTGGCGGCGTGCTCGCGCTGGTTATCACCAATCAATCACTGACGGTCGCCAGTCTGGTGGGCTTCATCTCGCTGGGCGGTATTGCCGTGCGAAACGGCATCCTGCTCGTGACTCACTACTTCCATCTGATGAAGGAAGAGGGCGAAGAGTTCTCACGCGACATGATCATGCGCGGCAGTCTGGAACGGCTGGCTCCCGTGCTGATGACGGCACTCACGGCTGGCATCGGCCTGATTCCTCTGGTGCTCGGCGGTCAGGAACCCGGTCGCGAGATTCTTTACCCGGTGGCGACGGTCATCCTCGGTGGTCTGTTCACATCGACGTTCTGCGAATTCCTGATTCACCCCGGCATCTTCTGGAAGTTCAGCGGCAAAGACGCCGCAAGGCTGGCAAAGCTCGGCGATTCGACGGAGGAGCTGGTTCACTGATGAAGACCTGATTGGAACAAAAACCAAGAACCGCAACGGCATGTTGTCTCGCGGTGATTCACAACCCGGTCACTGCAACGTCGCAGTGACGCCACTTTTTTCTGGAGTATCTCAGATGAAGACTTCTCACAGTTTGCTCACGGCATTTGTTGCGACCAGCGCGATGACATTACTTGTCGGCTGCGGAGGATTGGAAGCTCCCGCTCCATCAACTCCTGCGACTCAGCCCGCAGCTCAGACCAAAGGTAGATGCCCATTCTTTGCTGGCTTCAGCGCAGCGTGAAGGGGCAGCCTGATGGTTGTGTCAGGGCTGGTTGGGATGTGGGTTTAGGATCGGCGGGGCGAGTCGGTCGCAGGGCTCGCGTCAGGGGACGCCGGTGGCCGGCAGGAGAGCGTCCAGAGTAGAGCGATCTGGCGGGGGCAGGTTCTGTGATTCCAGCAGTTGCCGGAATCGGCTGCGACCGGTGGGCAGCCAGGAGATCACTTCCTCAAGCACGTGGCTCAGTGTGAATTCCGGCAGGGACAGACGCAGTGATTCCAGGACGCTCGTCAGGACTGTACGGCGACGGGCTCCGCGAATTGTTTTGCTGGTGCGGCCTGTTTTTCGATCGTTGGCAGCGTCTCGCAGAGTTCGCTCAGACTCGTTGTTCGTAC
>JABMPE010000622.1 GCA_013203845.1 Rhodopirellula sp.
CATACCGACTTCTTCCAGCAGGTCCAGCATGTCCTTCCAGGAGTGCATGCCCGCCCAGCAAATTTCGCCTTCGGCAGCGAGTCGCTGGTCGTTGTCCGCAGCGATCTTCGCGGCTTCGCGAAACGTGTCGGCGATGCGAGTCGTGTTGGCCGTTGCGTTTTCCCGCCATTTCTCCACACCGAATTCAGCGGAGTCAATTCGGATGACGCCGTACTTTCGCACGCCATGATCCTCGAAAACCCTCGCGATGCGGCAAGCCATCTTCACGGCTGAGAGGAACTTTTCGCGAGCGGCATCGTCGCCCATCGCTGAGTCGCCGACCGTACCCGGCCAGATCGGAGCGACCAGCGATCCCACCGCGAAGTTGTGCGATGCGATCAGGTCAGCGATTCCTCGCAACTCGTCATCCGTCGCTTCGGGATTCGTGTGTGGCAGAAACAGGAAGTAGTCGATGCCGTCAAACTTCTGGCCGTTGACTTCGGCAGCAGCGGTCAGTTCCAACATGTGTTCCAGGCTGATCGGCGGTTCCTGACCCTCGTCAGTTCCCTTGCCGACAAGTCCCGGCCACATCGCATTGTGCAGTTTCAAAGCCATCGATTGTGCGCCTTTTGAAAAGCGTTTTGTTGAATTCAGTTGAAGAATGACCAATGCGGAAATGACCAATGACCAGTTCATGTTGGCCATTGGTCATTGCGAGCTGGTCATTCAGCTGTTCTTGTAAGCACCCATCGCCGGTGCGTCCGGCTGAGCGTTCGGACCGAAGTAACGCAGTCCGACCAGCGGCTCGTCACCGGTATTTTCGAACTCGACGCCTTCAGCAGCTCGTTTCGCGGTGACGAAGACTTCGTCGTCGGTCAGATCACCGAAGTTGATCATGGCTGGCGTCTGCAGACGCATGTTGCCGATTCGGCCCAGGCCCTGAGTCGTGATCCATGAGTAGGCTCCGCCATCCTGGATCGTGCATTTGGCACCGGGATCAACCGTCAGTTCTTTCGCAGTGAAAAGCTGCTCGCCGTCGACTTTGCCATAGACAATCCAGCGGTCGGCCCAGCCGTCTCCCTGCGAGCAGATCACTGGCTCCAGATAGTTGTTGTCTTTGAAATTGGGATCGACGTTCTTTTCCCAGTCGAGGGCGTCGACGAGATACTGGTTATCTTCGTGGAATTCTTCCGGGAAGTCTTTCGTCAGCAGTGCTCGCGGCACTTCGCGACCTTCGACAAGGTTCTGATACATGCCGAAGACATCGCTGCCCCACTGCGGCTCGTAAGTCAGCAGGCTGCCTGGAGCGTGCAGCACACAAGGCGGAATCAACCAGCCAGTGCCCGGTTTCAGTCGGTACGCCTTCGACAGGTCGAGGATACCGTTGTCGCCCTTGTTCCAGTCGGCGAGGCACTGCACAACTTGTTCTTTGGTCGTGCCCGGCTCCAGACCCATGAATGTGTAGGGGAAATTGTTGCCGGTCGGGTTGAGTTGTGGCGGAAAGTAGTACGATTCCGGCTTGCCTTCCTGTCCGACCAGCTTCGCCTGTTCGGCGTTCTGATGCATGTGATGAGGTATCGGGCCCATGTTGTCGAAGAACTTCGAGTAAACCGGCCACTTGCCGTACTTCGACCAGATCGCATCGCCGATGATTTCGGCTTTGAGTTCGGCCACGGCGTCGCGAAGCAGGAACTTCTCACCGTTCGACGTGACGCAGTAGCTCAGTCCTTCGTCCCAGCCACGATTGTCGTTGGCTGCTTCCGTCGTCGAGCCGAACCAGCGCTCATCAATACCGCCCCGATTCATGCCCAGAGCGTAGTAGTGATTCGGATTCAGCTTGAGCCGACGTCCGGGCTGCAGGAAGGATCGAGGCACCCAGTTCGGGGCGAGTCGAAAAATGCCGTTTGATTCTGAGAGAGCGGCAGACGCAAGCGCGGCAACGTTGGCCATGATCGAGATTCCCGGGCAGCAGTTCCAAGGTGTTGTACAAAACGAGTTTGAACCGGGTCACAACCGCACTAAGAAGCGATCTGATCAGACGGCACTCAAAAACGTTAAAAACTCTAGAATACAGAGCGATTTAAGCGAGCAAACTTACCGGTTGCGATTCCAAATGTAAACCGGCTGACGACTTGCGAGCGGCTCCTGAAAAGCATTAATTCCTATTGATAAGAAGACGCAGCTGAGGCAGTTGTGGAAGGCCGGGCCGACGTTGCTGATGTGACGCTTTGAGCGTTGCAGACTCAACATCATCGGCTGTCACAACGAGCCTGCAGCTGGTCCAGCAATGCCTTGACTTCACCCGTGTATTGTGACGAAACATCGTGAACATCCCACTGATCGTCCGGTTTGGCGAACAGCCTGACGTCGGCATCCGCATTGTCGGGTTCGTTCAACGCTTCCACGGAAGTCGCCAGCGCCCAGTGCCGGTTACGAATTCCGAGCTGTCCGTCGGGGCCCAGGTGGAACGCCACTTCGCGCCCGGCAGGCGTCGTCCCTGAAATCGCTGCCAGAAGGCTTTGGTCAGTCGAATTTTCTCGTTCTGCTGAGTTCTGGTCGCCAGCGTCGGTCAGCCAGTGGGCGGTCAGCCAGTGTTCCAGCGTTACTGCAACATCGACAGGCTGCACCAGAGCCGCTTGTCGACTCCCGAAGGCCTGACCTCCCGACGGGTTGGAAAATTCGGCGATCAACAGCGGCGTCCGAACTTCGGTGTCGTTGAGCGACCCGGTCAATTGGGTATGTAATGCGGCGTCTGCTTCGCCAGAGAGGCGTATCGACTGAGCGACCGCGTCCGGCAGCAGGTCCGCCGTTTCGCCAAATGAGTGCCCTTGATTTGCGGAGACCACCAGCAGAATCTGTTCGTCAGAACTTTCGATGGTCTCAAGCAGCTTCAGCAGCCAGCGATCAATCATTGAAACGTAGCCGGCAAAGACAAGCCTGCTGATTTGCCGTTCAATTTCTGGCGAATCGATCTCGTCAGGTTCTGCGTCAGACACTGGAACAGCGGTCTTCGAGCTGTCCGATGAGTCGTCTGAGTCGTCTTCTGACTCCACATCGCGTCGCCAGTCAGAAAGCAGCAGACGCACCAGATCTGGATCATGTTCAAACTGACTCACCAGATTGCCGGCAATTTCGCTGCCGGATTCGCCGTCGACGATCTCTTCCAGTTCGTCCAGGTACAGCTCGGCAAACAGCCTCGGCGGCAGCCACGGAGAGGGAACACCTCGCGAATGTAGCCAGAGCAGTTCCGGGCGGGAATTGTCGTCAGAAGACGAAGAGTCGGTCGAAAGATCACCAGACAGAATCTCAATTCCGCGACGAATCAGGCGGGCAATCGGGACTTCATCATGTTCGGCACCGAGCCCAACTTCTCCACCAACGGCTTCGCTTGCGCTGAACAGTTCGTTCGGAAGCCCTTCAGAATCCTCTGCGACCAGGCGGCACTGTATGCCCTGTGCTGTCAGACGCTGGATCCAGTTTTGGGCGTCTCCGTCGGAAGCTGATCTGCCGCTACCGTTTTCGCCAAAGAATTCAAACTGTCCGGTCCACCATGAGTGGTTCGGCCCGACCGGCCCGGGCACCTCGGCGAAGTGTCGATCGAACACGCTGCCGAGTGCGGCCAGTCGATCGAAACCTGGAGTTTCCGTCCACTCGTTGCCGTAACACCCCAGCAGGTGAGCGGGCATCCGATCAAACGTAAGAACAACTGCTTTCAAAATCTGTTTTCCTGCAAGTTTCCGCGGGGCGACCAGTATCATGCTCGAATTTGACAGCCATCACCGGGCACCGGCAAACAAAACGCGAGCGTGTCGATCCATCAACATCAGGGGATGGTACGTCATTGCTTCGCTCAACGTACCGTGTGTTCCTCGTGATTCCGTAACGGGACTCGCAGAATTTCCGAGTCTGGCTTTGTATCGGGTGGCCCGGCGATTGGTTGACAGTTGCCGATCGTTCAGGCACGATGATTGCACATTCCAAACGAGCCATCTCTGACTCATCGCCGTACGGATTGGATTCCGTCGTTGGTCGTTTCCGCATTGCAACGGATTGTTGGTTTCCCGCCTTCCTTCTGAGCTGTTCTCCAGCGTGTCCACGCGAAACAAAACTCTCGTTGTCGGTATTCTCGGTGGTATTGGATCCGGAAAGAGCGCCGTTTCCAGAGGTCTTTCCAACCATTTCAAGACATCCCTAATTGACGCTGATCAGGTCGGGCATGAGGTGCTCGGTTTTCCCATCGTAAAAGTCGGTATCCGACAGGCATTCGGCGACGACGTATTTGACGGACCTGAAATCTGTCGAAAGTCACTCGCGCAAAAAGTGTTTGGTTCAGAACCCCACCATCAACAGGCACTCATTGAGCTGGAGAAAATCGTTCATCCGGAAATCCGGCGACAGGTTGAAAGTCAGCTGGCCGACATTGCCAGCGAAACGGACGTGGTCATTCTTGACGCGGCTGTAATGCTGGAGGCTGGCTGGGATGATCTGTGCGACACAATTGTCTTTGTTGACACACCATTTGAAACGCGGCTGAGACGGGTAGAGGAAAATCGTGGCTGGACCGCTGACGAACTTCGGCGGCGAGAGGCGAGTCAGGTTTCCCTGGATGACAAGCGGGCCATCGCGGAATTTATCGTCGACAACTCGGAAAGCCTCGAAAACGCGATTCAACAACTGGCGTCTTTTATCGATAAGCGACTTCACTGAAATTCCCCCACTGACTCACTGATTTTCCGCTGGCGGGCCGCCCGCGAAATCCGTCTGACTCGCCCGAGTCTGGCACCCTTTTACATTTAAGCCCCCCTCTCGCAGGGGTGTTGCTGATGCGGTTTCTCTTGTGAATGGCGGGCAATCGCCTGTCAGACACGATGGACCTCAAGTCCGACCGAAACAGTAAGACACCTCTCGCAGCTGCAATGGCTCCAATTATGTCCGAAGTCAAACAGGCACGAAGCGACCAGGACGCCTTCCCCGGCGATCGGCGTTACGAAGAAATCAAACAGGGCGACCTGCACATCGCCGAGCTGCAGCGCATGTCGATTCTCGAACTGCTCGAACTCGCAGAGCAGGAAAATCTGACCGAGGTTGTCGGGCTCAAGAAGCAGGACCTGATCTTCAAAATCCTGAAAGCACGAACCAAGATCAACGGTCTGATGTTCGGCGAAGGAACTCTGGAGATCCTCCCCGACGGGTTCGGTTTTCTCCGCAGTCCGGATTATCACTATCTGCCCTGTCCTGACGACATCTATGTCTCGCCCAGTCAGATTCGGCGTTTCGGCCTGAAGACCGGCGCAACGGTCGCGGGACAGATTCGACCGCCCAAAGAAAATGAACGTTACTTCGCGTTGCTGCGAGTCGAAGCGATCAATGGTCAGGATCCAAACCTCGTTACCGCCAAGATTTCGTTCGACGATCTGACGCCGCTGCATCCAAATCGACGACTGATCCTGGCAAATGACTCGAAGGAAATCAGTACGCGGGTTGTTGACCTGCTCGCTCCAATCGGTATGGGGCAGCGAGGTTTGATCGTCTCGCCACCCAAAGCCGGCAAGACGATCCTGCTCAAGCAGCTTGCCAAAGCGACCATGATGAATCACCCGGATGCTTACGTGATCGTCCTGCTGATCGACGAGCGACCGGAAGAAGTCACTGATATGGAACGCGAAATTCGCGGGCCTAACTGCGAAGTTGTCAGCAGCACATTCGACGAACCACCAAGCCGGCATATTCAGGTCTCCGAAATGGTGATCGAAAAAGCCAAACGGATGGTGGAATACGGTGACGATGTCATCATTTATCTCGACTCGATCACGCGGCTGGCGCGAGCCTGGAATACCGAAGTACCGCATTCCGGCAAGATTCTGACCGGCGGTGTCGACGCGAATGCCCTGCAGCATCCGAAGCGATTTTTCGGTGCCGCACGCAACGTCGAGGACGGCGGTAGTTTGACAATCGTCGCAACGGCACTGGTGGATACTGGCTCCAAAATGGATGAAGTCATTTTCGAAGAGTTCAAGGGAACCGGTAACACCGAGCTGTATCTCGACCGTCGCATGGTCGAAAAACGAGTGTGGCCGGCAATCGACATCAACCGCTCGGGAACGCGTCGTGAAGAGCTGCTGTTTACCGAGGATGAGCTGCAGCGAATCTGGGTGCTGCGTCGCGTCCTGAACGACATGAATCCGGTCGAGGCGATGGAACTTCTCACCAGCAGAATGCGAAAAACCAAAACCAACGACGAGTTTCTGCTCACCATGAACCTGAGTTAGCTGTCCGGGCGAAAGTCGATTCGCACAATGGTGAAATACACCGGCGATGGCTCACCCTGTGATGATCCTGTAAACGAAATTCTGACTCCCAAGGCGACGACTGATTGACCATGCCGAAAGAAATCGAAGGCAAACTGATTCTTACCGACGAGTCTGTCGCGATTGTTGTCGCCAGGTTTAATGACCTGATCACCAACCGCCTCCTGGACGGGTCGCTTGATACTCTGCGCCGCCACGGAGCCAGCGACGACAACATCACGGTCGTCCGTGTGCCTGGCTCGTTCGAGCTTCCGCTGATAGCCGACAAGCTGGCGAACTCTGGGAAGTTCGACGCCGTGATCTGTCTGGGAGCGGTCATCCAGGGGCAAACGACGCACCACGATTACATCAATCATCAGGTCGCTGCCGGGCTTCGGGAAGCGAGTCAGAGAAGCGGCATTCCTGTAACCTTCGGGGTTTTGACCTGTCAGTCGATGGAGCAGGCAATCGATCGAGCTGGCGGTAAAGTCGGTAATAAAGGTCACGAAGCCGCGCTGGCTGCCATCGAGGTCATCACGACGCTGAGACAACTGAAGGCGGCGGGCATTCTCGCTGAGTGAGTTGATGGGAAACGGGTTTCTGCAGGCTGAGACAAGCGTGTAGTTGTTCCGGCATTTGAGGATTGTCGTACTGCCGGAACAGCGCAGAGCTTGTTCCAGCCTACTTTTTAACGGTGACACGAACCACGATGGCACGACGACGAGAAGCTCGCACAGCAGCCCTTCAACTGCTCTATCAGCGAGACCTGAATCCGGAAATTGATCAACACATCGCGCACGAGATGCTCGATGACCTGGTCGAAAATGAGGACCTGCGCGAGTTCGCCTGGCAGATCTACACCGGCACGCTTTCAGTCTCGCAAGAGCTTGACCAGAAGATTCAGGCCATCGCGGAAAACTGGCGAGTCTCGCGGATGTCGCCGACCGATCGGAACATCATTCGCATGGGCATTTACGAGATGACCATGATGGGCACTGCTCCAGCAGTCGTGCTTGATGAATGTATCGAAATCGCGAAGGCCTTTGGCGCGGTTCAGTCGGGGCAGTTCGTGAACGGCGTACTCGACAAGTTGATTCCCCAGGCGACTGACTGACTTGCGTGGCCAGGTCTGTCTGAATCAACTGATCTTTCGATAGCGCTCCAGCAGCGGCTCGACCACGCACTCGGGCACAAAACGCTGCAGGCGCGAATCGGCGAGGTCCTTGCCCATTCGGGCGATCTGCTTGATCAGCGTGCTGGAGATGTGCGAGTACTTTTCGCTGGCCATCAGGAACACGGTTTCCAGTTCCGGCGCCAGTGAATGGTTCGTCAGGGCCATCGTAAATTCAAGCTCGATATCACTGACCGTGCGCACGCCGCGCAACAGGACTGCCGCGTCGATCTCCCGTGCAAATGTCACTGACAGCCCCTCAAAGCAACGAATCTCAACGTTCGGCAAATCGGCGACCATCTCGCTGACAAGTGAGATGCGTTCGTCCGGACTGAACAGCGGTTGCTTGTCCGGGTTAATGCCGATCCCAACCGTCAGTCGGTCAAACAAGCGCGAGCCTCGCTGAATGATGTCGAGATGCCCGAGCGTCGGTGGGTCAAAACTTCCGACGTAAACGGCATTCCGTGTGTTGGCATCAGGCATCGCTTCGCACCATTTCTTGAGTTGGTGTCGACAGGTGGACGTACTTCTCAACGGGATTCTACCGCGTTCATTCTGTTTCTGCTCCTACGGAAAGTGCCGCTTGACGAACCGCTGCCTGTTTGGCAGTTTGCCAATCCGGCAGCAGTGGATCGTCAGCTTTGAGGATTAACTTTACACTGCATCAGTAGTCAGAGAAATAAGTTACGCCGCTGGCTGTGTTCGGTATGGAGCTCTTGCCGGGTCTCGGTACGTTGTTTGCTTCGGGCAGGACGAGTCTGCAGAATCGATCTGCGAGGCCGCCCGAAACCGTCGAATCGACACGTCGGCACCTTTACTCAGGAACCCGTTCGAGGGTGTATTGATCATGGCCGTTTTTCGCTGGGGACATAGCTGGAGCGACGCGTTCAGCGATCTCGAACGAGAAGTCGACAGCATCCTGCAGAGCGTCAATCAGACGTTTCAGGGATTGAGGTTTGGTCGGCAATATCCACCGATCAACCTGTACGATCTCGACGACCATTACCTGTTAACCGCCGAGATCGCTGGCGTCGCAAAAGATGATCTGGACCTGGCCATCGCCAACGGAGTGCTGACGGTTCGAGGCGGACGGAAGCTCGACGAAGGCGCCGAGGAAAATCGGTATCGTCGACAGGAGCGTCCGCACGGAATGTGGCAACGATCGATCTCGTTGCCCGAACGTGTTTCCGAGGAAGGTCTGGAGGCAGACCTGACGAATGGAATCCTGAGAATCGTGCTGCCTAAGGCTCAGGCGGAAACTCCCCGTCAGATTCCCGTGACGGGCGGCTAAGAGGGCTCAATATGACCAACGAACTATCGCGTCAGGATCCCGAGCCAAAACCATCGGGAAATGAACAGAGAGCCAACCGGGGAACAGGTCCCGCTCAGCCGGTTGAGCGGTACGTGTTCACGCCGCCCATCGACATTCACGAGACCGACGACGGGTTGATCCTGCGCGCTGACCTGCCAGGAGTTTCGCTCGACACCCTGGAGCTGCAGGTTCAGAACAATCGATTGACATTGTTTGGTCGCGTTCCACTGGTTGCTCCCGAAGGAGCGAGGTTAATCCATCAGGAATATCACGAAGGCGACTACCTGCGTTCCTTCATCCTGAGCGACAATGTTGACCATGATCGAATTTCCGCAAAGCTGACGAACGGCGTCCTGGAAGTCTTTCTTCCGCACACGCAGAAGGCCCAGCCGCGAAAGATTCAGGTCTCCGGCTCGTAGCAGAGTTCGCCAGCGCCAGCGGTCTCTCTTTGGCCGAAACATACGGACCAAAGCCGCGTTCGAGACCAATCTGTAAACGCCGGACTCACCTGACACCCCAAATTCGGTGGTTTGCGCACTTCGTTGGAAACACCTCCAGAAGGTGTGGATAGCATGGCCGGTGTGGCATCTCACTCGCCGCATGCCAGAACACACAGGCAGCTTCCCCTCTTCTCAATGCAAGGCTCTCACATGACTCAGGCACAGAATGCGCAGGCGGAATCCACACCAACCAATCGTAGAATTCTCAATTACCACCTGACAAAACTTCGGACAGACGGTGCCATCATCAGCGGGGCGGTTCTGTCTGTCGCCGCCACACTCGGGACGGTCGTTCTGCTTCACGAAAACGTGAACGGCTTCTGGATCGTTCCGGCGACGGCTGTTGCTCTTACTGCGGCACTCGTTCCAACGACGGTCTGTGTTCGAGAAATCTTTCGTCGGAAACGTGCTCAGCTTTCGATCCAGCCAGCGAATTCTTCAGTGCGACCGCTGGCGCTCTTTGCGTTTTCGCTCGTGTTCGGGATGCTGGTTACGGCTGGCGTTTCAAAGAACACCTTGGAATCTGGTGTGTACTACCAGATTGGCCAGCGACAACTTGAGCAGCAGGATTACCTGGCAGCAGCCGAAACCTTTTCGAAGTTTATCAGCGTCGCGCCCCAGCACTCGATTGGTTATTACAAACGAGGGTTCGCCATGTACAAGGCCGGTCAGCTGGACCTGGCCTACGCAGACCTCAAGGTCGCGATCGATCGCCAGCCGCGAGACTGGAACTCACGGGTGCTCTTCCTCGGAACGCTGGATCGTCTCGGTCGAGCCGATGAACTGAAGTCCGAACTGGGACGCGCGGAGCAATTAAATCCCAATGCCCGACGTTCGCTGAATCAGCTGCTGGAGTCTGTCGACGGTTAACCATCGATTCCCGATCTGAAAAGAGCGGCCTGCGAGTGAATTCATTCCTCGCAGGCCGTTTTCGAATTTTGAGCGGTCTGCGATGCTGTAACCTCGACGTACTGAGGAGAGCGAACTTTGCAAAGCGGGCGGTCGGACCGTGGGAACGCATTGCCCGAAACGCTATTTTGTTGAAACCTGGAGGATTTCCCGGAAAGCGGAGTTCCCCATCAGCCTGTTTCAATTCACCCCGACCGATCTCTCAGGTTCAGCAATCTGCGGAACAAGCCGCGACACGAAAAATGGCATTAGAGGAAAACAACTGGGTTCCAGCTGCCGTTTTCGGCGGGTCGCTTGTTCTGCTCGGAGCGGGCATGATGATCGGCCACGTTCGCACGTGGAAGAACCAGCGGCAGGACGAATCGCTGCTTGATTCCGATAGAAAGTATCTACGGAATCGATACCTCAGACGAATGCAGACATCAGCGGTCGTTGCCATTGTCGGCTGCCTGATTGGAATCGGCGATGCGTTCATCTGGCAACTTGGCCCGGCGATTGCGACTTTTTACTGGATGTTCGTCATCATGCTGGTTTTCTGGATTGCCCTGCTCGCCATTGGCGACCTGACGTCAGTCCGAACGCATTCTCAGACAGCGATGTCTCAGCTTGAATCAACACGAAAAGAACTGGAAGCCGAACTCGCCAGACATCGGCATCGGTCAAACGGCAAACCGCCCAAAGAATGATCGAGCGTTTCCGGCTTTACTGAAACACAACTTAACCAACCACTTTTCGAGAATCACGGTAACTTCCATGTCGACGCTTGAGGCTGCCCCGTCAACGGCAACACGGCAGGACACTGCCTGGCAGGTCTGTATCCACCCTGACTGCCGCTCCACCTACGGCATTGATGAGGTCCTCGTCGGCTGCCCGAAGTGCGGAAACCTGCTGGACATCGAGTACGACTGGAATCGCCTGGAAGTTCCTTCGTCGCTGTCGGAAATTGAAGCTCGCTGGTCGACGCGCCGGAACCCTCTCGACTTCAGTGGCGTGTGGCGATTCCGGAATCTGCTGCCGTTTGCACCGGAGCAAAGTATCGTGACCATCGGCGAAGGGCAGACCATCCTTCGTGAGAGCGCTCCAGTCGCCCGATACGCCGGGCTGAAGGAATCGAACCTGTTGCTGCAGTACTAGGGCCTGAATCCGTCCGGCAGTTTCAAAGACAACGGCATGACCGCTGCCTCGACGCACGCCCGAATGGTCGGAGCAAAATACGCCGCCTGTGCATCGACAGGAAACACCAGCGCATCGCTGGCCATCTACAGCAGCGCCGCTCAACTGTTCAATGCGCTGGTCTTTGTGGGCAGCGGAAAGATTGCCTTCGGGAAACTTTCGCAGGCACTCGATTACGGAGCACACACACTGCAGATCGCAGGTGATTTCGACGACGCCCTGAAACAGGTGCGGGAAGTCTGCCAGCGTGAGAAGATTTATCTCTGCAACAGCGTGAACCCGTTCCGGCTGGAAGGTCAGAAGACGATCATGTTTCGCGTGCTGGAAGCGCTGAACTGGCAACCGCCAGACTGGATCGTTGTTCCCGGCGGGAATCTTGGAAACTCAAGCTCGTTCGGCAAAGCGTTTCTCGAACTGAAAGAACTCGGCCTGATCGATCGTATTCCGAGACTGGCGGTGATCAACGCAGCGGGCGCAAACACGCTGCACCAGCTCTACAACGAACAGTCGCTTCGCTGGAACGATGGCCGGACCGACGATGCAAAAATCGACGGATTCTTTTCGCAGATGGATGCCGAAAACCGTCGGGCATCCACACTCGCCACGGCCATCGAAATCAACCGTCCGGTGAACCTGAAAAAGTGCCTGCGAGCACTCGAAGCATGCGACGGCGTTGTGCGACAGGTGTCCGATCAGGAGATCCTCGACGCCAAAGCTCAGGTCGGAGCAGGTGGCTTCGGCTGCGAACCGGCCAGCGCCGCCAGCGTCGCCGGAGCAAAACAGCTTCGCGAAGAAGGAATCATCGCTCCCAGCGATCAGGTCGTCTGCATCCTCACCGGCCATCAGCTCAAAGATCCCAACGCGACGGTGGCTTATCATTCGTCGAAGGCCGGCGCGATCGATCCCAAACTCGCCGCCCAGGGAATCGAAACGGTGTCGTTTGCGAACGGTCCGGTCCCTGTCGCCAACGAACTGGATCGAATCCTCGAAGTCATCCGCAGTCTGTAAGCAGGAGAGCCAGTGTGACGATCGCTCAACATCAGCCGCACGGAAGTCGATTCAGAGGCGTCTCGATCTCGTCCCTCGGCATGGTCGTCTTTCTGGTGAGCGCGTTGTTCGTCCGGCAGTCGACAGCTGCCGCAGAAGCCATCGAGCCCTGCGTCGGCAGCGGTGGAGATTTCAAGCCGTCCACGTTGAAGCACGGTGAGAAACTACGGCACTTCGAGTTTGAATACGCTGGCAAAGCGATCAAACTGAAACCAGGATCGAATGTTCGAGTCTGGTTACCGATCCCGCCCACCAATCAGCATCAGTCGGTGTTGATCAGGACTTCGCAGCTTCCCGCCAAGGCCACGACGACCCGCGAGACGCAGTATGAAAACTGCATGGTGTATTTCGAAACACTCGCACCTGCGAATGGCGAAGTACGTTTCTCAATGACGTACGACGTCACTCGCGCCGAAGTGAAAGCTCTTGGTCGAGATGGGAAGGAACTCAGTGCCGAGGAACGCCAACTGTTCCTGAAACCGAATCGCCTGGTTCCGACAACCGGTCGCCCGCTCGATCTGCTGAAAGGACTGGCCACTCCTGATCAACCGCTGGAACTTGGAAAGTTTCTCTACGAACGAGTCGATGCTCACATGAAGTACGACAAGTCTCGACTTGGCTATGGCAACGGAGATTCCGTCTGGGCCTGCGACAGCCAGTTTGGAAACTGCACCGACTTTCACAGCCTGTTCATCTCGCTGGCCCGAGCGAAAGGCCTGCCGGCTCGATTCGAAATCGGCTTCCCGATTCCCGAGGCTCGCGGAAAAGGCACGATCGACGGATACCACTGCTGGGCGTTCTTCCACACAGACCAGCACGACTGGGTTCCGACAGACATCTCAGAAGCGGACAAGCACCCGGAGATGAAGGACTACTACTTTGGAAATCTGACCGAAAATCGAGTTGCCTTTTCAGTGGGCCGCGACGTGAATCTGGTTCCTCGTCAGGCAGGAGAGCCATTAAACTTCTTCGTCTATCCGTACATCGAAGTTGACGGCCAGCCGCTTTCGAAAGAGCACATGGAAAAGGCGTTCAAGTATTCAGACAGCGAGTGACCCGCATCTTTTGCAGTGCTTGGGGACATCACTGATGAAAGTCAATCTGCAAGTGGGAGAAACGGTACTGAGCGAAGAACTTTCTGCTTATTTTCCCAGTCGACTTTGGCCTTGGGGAAACTTCGGCAACCTTGTTGTCACAAACAAACGAATTCTCTACGAACCGTCAGCATTCTCGTTCTTCCTTGATACGGTTGAAATTCATTTGGCGGAACTCGTCACTGTATCCAAGGCTCGCTGCCTGGGAGTTTCTCCGACTGTGTGCGTCACAACCACAGACGGCAGAACGTCTTATTTCGCCTCTTTTTCAAGGCGTCGTTTGATAGAGACGATCAAGTCGGTCGCACCTCATCTGAATCGCGAACCGTAGAGTCGTTTCGAAAAACTGTATGGACTCTTGCCTTCAGCTTCGGCACAATCGCAGACATGATTCGCACGATCGCACATCTCCTGTTGATCCTTGTCTTACTGACCTGCCCGGTTCAGTGCGTCATCAGCGGCGACTCGTGCTGTGCCTCTCAAGTTACAGA
The DNA here is from genome assembly GCA_013203845.1 of Rhodopirellula sp. Lineage (GTDB taxonomy): Bacteria > Planctomycetota > Planctomycetia > Planctomycetales > Planctomycetaceae > JABMPE01. Next base: position 13,964 of record JABMPE010000622.1, read on the forward strand.
ATCGGAAGCAGGTACCGCACAAACCTGTCCATCGAGTGATCACTGCTGTCAGCATGCTGCCAGCAAAGATGTGTGTCTGGACGCCACCCACGAAGCACCGACACACATTCCACGATCTGGCGATGACTGCCCTTGTGATTGTCTGTGCAAGGGAGCGATCTCGTCGTCGTCGCAAATCGCTGAAGATCCTGGAACAGCGCTGCTGTATTCCGTCGCCGATAGTGGGACCGCGTATTTTGACGTGTTTCGCCACACAGGTACGCCGCAAGCTGATCTGCCCGATACGTTATCCGGGCGAGAGATCCGTACCCTGCGGATGTCCTTTCAGGTCTAGTCGAGACCTCGCGCTGCAGACCCTTCGCTAACGGGTCTTCGCTCCGTTGCTTTTCACGATGAGAATCCGTTTTCGGCTCGAATGCACAGCCGTTGGAAACTCTCGACTCTGAACCCTCGACTCTGGACTCATTGTGGCTCTGCTTCCCTGGGAATATGGCATCCGTAATCTACTTCGTCGTCCGCTGCGTAGCGGATTGACGCTGCTTGGATTAACGACCGTCGTACTGCTGGTGCTGGTCGTGGTCGGCTTTGTACGAGGCCTCGAACGCGCGCTGGCCGTCAGTGGCGATCCACGGACTGTCATCGTCTTTTCACTTGGTATGGGCGAGAACCTGGAGTACTCATCCGTGCCAATGAGAACCTCTGATCTGGTCGCCGCCAGCATCGTGGGTGTTCAAGAGCGGTACGGGCAAAAGTTCGCCTCGCCGGAACTTTACCTCGGCACTCAGATTCGTACGTCACGCGACGGGACTCCAGAAATGGGACTGGTCCGCGGCATCACTCCGTCCGCGTTGCTTGTCCATTCACAAATAGAAATTGTCGAAGGTGACTGGCCAAAGACCGATGAAGTCATGATCGGTCGACTGGCGACAACCAAAATGGGCGCGAGTCCGGAAGACACTCGTGTCGGTCAATCGTTGTGGTTCGAAGGACGACAATGGCGGATCAGCGGAGTCTTTGCCGCTGCCGGAGCTGTTTTCGAGTCGGAAATCTGGTGTCGCCTGGATGGCCTGCAACAGGCGATGAAGCGGCAGGATTTGAGTCTCGTCGCTCTAACGCTGAAGCCCGATGCCGAATTTCAGGATGTCGACCTGTTCTGCAAAGAACGGCTCGACCTGGAACTCCAGGCGGTTTCGCAGATCGACTATTTCAAAACACTACAGAAGGATTACGCCCCCGTGCGGATGCTGGCGTGGCTGGTGGCATTTCTGATCTTCGCCGCGGGAGTCTTCGCCGGTCTTAACACAATGTACGGAGCGGTCGTTGGTCGCGTTCGAGAACTCGCCACGTTGCAGACAATTGGTTTTCAACGTCGCGCGGCGGTCGTCAGTATCGTTCAGGAAGGGACACTCATCGCAGTTACGGCGTCACTGATCGCGTCAGCACTGGCCCTGTTCCTAGTGAATGGTTCCGCCGTCCGATTCACGATGGGAGCGTTCGAATTGCAGGTCGACAGTGTCTCACTGCTTTACGGATGTGGAACCGGCCTCGCGCTGGGCATCCTTGGATCCCTGCCGCCCGCGGTAAGGGTTTTACGCCTGCCCGTCGTCGATGGGCTGAAAGCTGTCTGAAAATCTACCACATCAACCTGTTCAACAACTGATCTTTCAACTCACACATGAAACGGAGTCCACAATGAAAATTCACATGACCCTCGTCGCTGTTGCTGGAAGCTTACTCCTGGTCACAGGCTGCGCTCAGGAATCATCAACGACGAGTTCAGCAACGGATCCCAACCACTCTGCCGCTTCCTCGATCGACGGATCAAAGTATCTGCTGACCGCCGAACCAGCGAATGCCACAACAGTGATTGAAGCCCGTGAAAAGTCTGAAGATGGTGCGGATGTCGCGCTGGTTGGAAGGATCGGCGGCAGCGAGAGCCCGTGGGTTGATGGTCGAGCGGCATTCTCGATTGTCGACCAGACGCTCAAAGCCTGCAGTGACATCCCTGGCGACGAATGCGAAACGCCGTGGGACTACTGCTGCGAGACTCACAAACTGCCGTCATCCACAGCACTGGTGAAGTTCGTTGACCAGGAAGGTCGGCCACTGAAAGTGGACGCTCGCGAATTACTCAATCTCAAGGAACTGCAGACGGTCGTTGTCCGAGGTAAGGCCAAACGTGATGAAGCCGGCAACCTGACCGTGCTGGCGAGCGGCTTGTTTGTACGTGAATCAGGCAAACCAGTGACCAGTGACCAGTGACCAGTGACCAGACGGCTTAGCCGTGATGTATCGAACTGGGCGACGCGTTACTTCCAGGCGGTGTTAAAATGAGTGTTGACCTGAAACAGTTGGCGGTTCATCGAGCGACCTCGACATCGCCTGGTATGACGCCTCCGCGTCGAGTGATTTCCCGTTATATCCTGCCGGCATTTCTGCTGGCAGGTTTTGGTGGGCTTTTTGCCTGGGCGGCAAGAGATGCCTTTCTCCCTCGCGTGAAAGTAACCGTCGTCCCTGTGTACTCGACGCGTGAGGAAGTTCAGGCGTCGGGAACACCGCTGTTCAAGGCTGCGGGCTGGGTAGAACCTCGACCGACGCCCATTCGAGTGGCTGCTCTTGCCGAAGGCGTGATCCGCGAACTGCTCGTCGTCGAGGATCAAGCTGTCAAAGAGAATGAACCAATTGCCTATCTCGTTGATGACGATGCTCGGCTCAGTCTTGAAGCGGCTCGAGCCACGTTCAATCTGCGGACAGCCGAGTCGAAACAGTTTCAGGCAACGCTCGAAGCCGCCGAGACAAATCTCAGAGAACCTACCTATCTTCAGGCGGCGGTTTCTCAAGCCGAAGCCGATCTGGCACGTGTCGTAACGGAGCTGGGCAACCTGCCGTTTCAACTCACTGCTGCCAATGCGAAACTTCAATATGCAGAAGCCGCTTTGAAAGCACAGCTCGCCGCTGGCACCGCCGTGCCTGAACTGACTGTCGACGAAGCGCGCAGTTTGCGCGACACCACCAGAGCAACCGTCGACGAACTCATGCGACGTCGAGTATCGCTCGAAGCTGAGAAAAAAGCGTTGACTCAAAAACGGGACGCCGACCGGAGACGCCTCGAACTGAAAACGGATGAACGGCAAGCCGCCGATGAATCCAGAGCATTACTGGAGTCAGCGGCTGCCAAACAGGAGCAGGCGAGAGTCGCTCTGGCGGAAGCACAACTGCGGCTTGATCGGATGACAATTCGCGCCCCCGTCGATGGTCGCGTGATGCACCTGTTGACCAGCCCGGGCACGCATCTGATAGGCGGTCAAGGAAGAACCAGAGAAAACGACGGCGGGGTGGTCGTTACCCTTTATCAGCCTAAGAAGCTCCAGATTCGCGTGGATGTTCGGTTTGAAGATCTCCCACAAACCGGTCGGCATCAGCCCGTCCTGATCGAAAGTCCCGCCCTGTCCGAACCACTGGATGGCCGGGTGCTGTTTCCAACATCTTTCGCCGACATTCAGAAAAATACGTTGTCAGTCAAGGTGGTGATTGATGACCCACCGGAAGTGATGAAACCGGACATGCTCGTCGACGTGACGTTTCTGAGCCCAGAGCGAAACGACGAAGCGAACTCGTCCAGTGCCGAGCGATCGGCTCCGATGCGCATCTACGTTCCTCGTCGACTCGCGAAAACCGACGATTCGGGCAGTTATGTCTGGATTGCCGACCTGGTCACTCGCACCGCTCACCAACAGCGCGTGACCATTCTGAATACATCAACTGCCGGTGACATGCTGGAAGTAACAGATGGACTGAGTATCGCCAGTCGGCTGATAGAGTCCGGCACTGAGTCACTTAACGATGGCGACCGTATCGAGGTAACCAGTCATGCTGATTGAAATTCGTAACCTGACAAAAACCTACCAGAAGGGTGACGAGACAATCACTCCGCTCCGTGATGTGAGTCTCGATATCGACAGGGGTGAGTTTGTCTCGCTGATGGGACCAAGCGGCACGGGCAAGTCGACACTGCTGAATCAGATCGCCGGAATCGACAAACCGTCGTCTGGCAGCATCACCGTCGATGGAACCGAAATTACGAATCTGTCTCGCAGTCGACTTGCCAAATGGCGAGCGGCCAATGTCGGGTACATTTTCCAGACGCACAACCTGATTCCTGTTTTGACGGCCTACGAAAATGTTGAGCTGCCGTTACTGCTGCTGCCCTTCAATCGGGCTGAACGCCGCCGGCGAGTGCAGATCGCTCTCGAAGCAGTTGAACTGGTGGATCGGGCAGGCCATTACCCGCGACAACTTTCCGGTGGACAGGAACAGCGAGTCGGTATTGCCCGAGCGATTGTCACTGACCCGACGATCGTTGTGGCTGACGAACCAACTGGAGATCTCGATTCGGCGACGTCGACGCACATTCTCGCACTCCTGCAACGACTGAATGCAGATCTCGGCACAACATTGTTGATGGTGACACATGACGCCGAGGCCGCCGAAACCGCCGGACGTCAACTGCGACTAGACGATGGCCGGCTGATCTCTGACACGAGCGATGCTGAGTCCTTGCAGAAGACATCTCAGGAGAGTCTCCATGTTTAAGTTTGCCCCTTACGTATTGAAAACACTGTGGCGGCATCGAGGCCGAACGATGCTCACCGTCAGCGGCTCCGCCGTTGCATTGTTCGTCTTCTGTTTTGTCGGATCGGTTCAGGAAGGCCTCGACCGCCTGACTTCGCAGAACGACTCAACATTGATTGTCTTTCAGGCGAACAAATTCTGCCCGGCAACCAGCCATCTGCCACAGGACTACGATCAGATCATTGAGAAAATGCCAGGCGTGCGCGCGGTGGTGCCGATTCAGGTCTTCACCAATAACTGCCGGGCGAGTCTGGATGTCGTGGTTTTTTACGGCGTCCCTCCGGGAAACGTTCAAAAGATTCGCGACTTCGAGTTACTCGAAGGAAGCTGGGATGAATTCGAATCAAATCAGGACGCGGGCATCGTCGGTGAAGCGGTGGCCAGACGTCGTCACCTGAAAGTTGGATCGAAGTTTTCAGTTGGCGAGGTGAAAGTTACCGTTGCCGGAATCTTCAACAGCGACAATCAGTCCGAGGAAGATTACGTCTACACGCACCTGGATTTCTTACAGCGAACCCCCGGTATGAATCTCGTCGGAACAGTGACGCAGCATGAAGTTCTGCTTGAGGACTCGGCCGATCCGGTTGCGATGGCAGGCTTGATCGATGATGAATTCCGAGCAGGTCCGGTTGAAACAGACACGCGTACAAAAGGTGTGTTCCAGGCGTCGAGCCTCGCTGATCTTGTCGAACTGATCGAGCTTTCGCATTACCTCGGCTACGCCTGCGTCGGCCTGATGACGATGCTGATTTCTACGACGACTTTCATGGCCGTACAGGATCGAATTAAAGAACACTCTGTTCTTCAGACACTGGGATTTTCCGGTTCAATCGTCTTTGCGCTGGTGCTGACTGAGAGCGTCCTGATCAGCGTTGGCGGCGGAGTCGTCGGAACTGGCACTGCCATGCTGACACTGGCCGGCTCTGGATTGTCAGTCGGAGCCGAAGCGGTCACCATCGCGTTTTCACCGTCAGTCGGTCTGGCCATGACAGGTTTGGCAGGATCACTGGCGGTTGGATTCGCCGCCGGAGTTCTTCCCGCACTCGCAGCATCGAGAGCCGACATTGTCACGGGACTTCGTCAGGCATGACAGACGCAAATGGCTCACCGTCATTATTCGAAACAGTCACACCATGAAAATTCTCTGCCTCGTGTTTCTTCTGGTGGCGGCAACTGGTTCGACCGCGTCGGCACAAAGCCCTCATCCCAACATCATCGTCATGATGGCCGACGACATGGGGATGGGAGACACCAGTGCCTATCAGGATTTTACCGGCAACAGTGACGACGATCAGATTCATACGTCGAGCATGGCACACTTTCAAGGGGCAATGGAAACTGTTCTTCGACGCAGAGTTGCTTCGCTTGCGAGAAGCTCGACCGTTCGAACTCTACGACTTGAACACTGATCTGGAAGAAAAGCAGGACCGCCTGCATGACGAATCGTTGAAGCCACTGGTCGAGCAACTGACTCAACTGGCGTTGCTGCATCGCAACTCGGGAGGGCATCTTCTGGCGAAGATTGCTTCCGAGCAGCGAATCAGTTTTGACTGGCGTTCGACCGCCGAGCAGGCGTTGCGACATGAGGTATCAACCACTTGAGTGGCAGAGCATTTCGAAGGTCACGCCGCGGATACCTTCAGCGTTGAGGTATCTGGACTGACGATGACGGTCAAAGGGGTTTCGAAAAGCGGAACTGTTTCCGACGGAGTCTTTACTTCCAATGAACGAGGCCTCGGCCTGTCGTCGGGAGTCTTCAAGCAGATCGATCAAGAAGAAGCGTTGCTGGTCAGTTTCAACGAGGACGTCATTGTCGAGTCAGCAGCCATCGTCGCTGGCAACGGAACGTGCGGCGGTTTTTACCGTGTCGGCGATCACGCTCCACTGGCCATTTACTGTGTTGACGCCGACATTGACGCGAAGGATCAATCGGGACTACTCAGCGACATCGGCGTGCTGAAGAAACGGCAGACCTTGCGTCTGGACAGCGCACCCCGCTTTGGTACCGAATCGCCAGGGCAATGACGACTTGGTGCGTTGACTGTACGACATTTGAGAGACTGATCTTCACGTCCGTGATCCGTCGATGACAGACGGAATTGCCTTGTTACTGACAGCTACAGATCCAGATCGTCGAGGCCGTCGATCAGATCGTCGAGTTCGTCTCGGACCCCGCAGGCGTTGGCTTGACGTTTGGGGATACCAACAGCCAGGCCGACGGCGTCACGACCGTCGCGAACCAGTTCGATGTCGCGTTCGCGGGCAGCCATTTCGATCGCGTCGCCACCGCCGAACAGCTGCGACAGGTCGATCTTCAAACCAGCGACTTCGCCAGCGGCTCCGGCGATCGCGGGGGTCTTGTGCTGAGGAAAGACGATGGCGTTTTCCGGGCAGACTCGGCTGCAGGCCGGGCAGCCTTTCTTACAGCTGTCCTGAGCCTCGACCAGAATTCGATCCAGCGCGTCAACGCCGTACACGCCGAACAGGCAGAAGTCGATGCACTCCATGCAGTTCGTGCAGCGGTCATAATCGATGACGGGGTACCAGCGCCGGCGAACCTGTTCTTCGGTTTCGACCTCGGCGATCGAGCCAGCTTCTCTGTTGCCGATTCCCAGCATCTCTCTGGGATTGAGATACCGTTCGAGCTGTTCCTTCTTCGGTTCGCCCTGAATCCAGCTCATCAGGTCCACGGTTTCGGTCGAGGTCTCCTGAACGATCCGCCGGATCTCCGTGAGAAATTCCTGGGGGTCCGTCGAAGCTCGCAGGTCGATGCTGTAGATCAGCCGGTCGGGGATGTTCAGCGTGCCGATCGCATCCGGATATTTTTCTGCCGAGGCGTCTTCTTCGTCTTCATCTTCCTCGTCGTCTCCGACCAGAAAGACCGTGCCTGCTTTTCCTTTGACGCCGGACCGGTCAAGGATCCACTGTGTTGCTCTGGGGTAGAGCCACGCGAGGACCACAACATCGCCGCGAATTCCCTGCAGAAACAGCATGCCCGAATGGTCGTGCGAGAGGTCGTAAAGGTTCGGAACGATGGAAACTTCGACTTCCGGATCCATCATGCAGGCCATCGCCAGCTCTTCTTCGAGCTGTCGCTTCACCGGGTTCTTCCCCTGATGCTGGGAGATCACGACGGTGAGTTTCTTCTGGCCTGCCATCAAACTACCTCTTCTGAACATCGAACATTCGACATCGAAAACGTCGTCCCCGCGAAGGCGGGAATCCAGTCTTCACTCAGATACTGGGTTCCCGCCTTTGCAGGAATGACACGATTGGAGACGGGAATGACACGATTGGAGATCTGAAAGTGGTCCTGGCCTCGTTACCTAGTTAACCTGCCCTTTGAGTATATTCTGAGTTTTCTCCCAGCCGCCCTCAAGCACTTTCAGGTACTGCTCCGGAGTCAGCGGTTCCGCGTCTGTCTCGAATGTGAACAGCCATCCGTTGCCGTAGCCATCGGCGTTGATTCCCGACGGATCGTCCAGCAGCAGCTGGTTGAACTCGACGATACGACCATCAAACGGTGCGTATAACGTCGAGAGAGCCTTTGAGCTTTCGACCTCGCCGATCTCCTGCTTTTCGAAAACCTGAGCCCCTGGATCGACGCTCCAGTCGAGAAAATAGACATCCTGGAGTAGCCGGACCGAGTACGCCGTAAACCCAACCTGATACCGCAAACCGTCCTGGCGAAGCCACAGGTGGCTCTTCGAGTACAGGCAATCAGTCGGGACACGGGCTTCATATTTGCCCATCATGAAGACGAGATCTTCGGCCATCGAGCTGGGGTTCTGTGGAGTGTGTGGTTGCGGTGGGAGACGACGTTGTCGTGGGGAACCAACCAGTAGAAAGCACCTGACCCTGGGATGCAAGTCGCAGGGTTCACCAGAGTCCCAAGTCGACGCCCTGGGAAATGTTTTGAACAGGAGATCAAAGCGAGAGCAGAGTCCGGAATCGAGTAATTGCCCTGTTTCCTCTGCTTTTTCCTGTTCAAGTTGGTTTTTCTTCAGGCAGATTGTTTGCGTTACCCGGCGTCGTGGAGCTGGTGTACGACGCCGTCCAGAAATGTCGCCAGACTTTTGGCCGCTGCCTGGGCGTTTGTCCGCAGGTGCAGCATGTCCTTCAGGCTTTCCGGTCGTTTGAAAAGCGACGTCAACGCCGCGCCGACACGAACGGCCCCGGTGTCTCCGACGATCGACAGAATCTCAGACGGCAGATCGGAGGACATGTCGTCGCTGATAACTCGCACGGCCATGAAACCGGTTTTCGTTTCAGCGGCGACCTGAGCAACTGCCAGGCTTTCCATGTCGACGGCGATGGCCTCGTACTTTTCATGAAGCTGCTTTTTTTCCTCGACCGTTCGAACCATTTCATCGACCGTTAGAATTCTGCCGACGTAGAGGCCGTTTTCTTCGTCACTGGCGAGAGCAAGATTGATGCTCTTCTGTTGGCCATGCTGGTCGTCGATTTCGTTAGCCACGACGATCTGCCCGATCTTCATGGTCGGCAACAATGCTCCGGCGAAACCGCATGATAAAATCCACTGAGGCTGGTGAGCGTCGATCATCGCCTGAGCCGCTTTTCTGGCTCGCGCGTATCCCATGCCTGCTTCCGCGACGACAACCCGAATGCCGTCGTAACGCCCGCCGCGGAATGTGAAATCCCCACCCTTGTAGTGTTTCACCCGCTCGCACCGGTCCAGAAACTGACCGAGTTCGATCGGCAACGCCGAGACGATACCGATGTCGGCTCGGGTGCTGTCAGGTTCGCTGGAAGTCATGCAGGGGTCGATTCAAGGTCGGAGTTAGACGGGCTCAAGTCCTTCGACCTGGTGTTTGTGCGGGTTGAAACCACAGAGAATAATGCCGAGTTCGTAAAGCAGAATCAGCGGGAACATCATCAGCAACATGCTCATCGGATCCGCAGGCGTGAGGATCATCGAAAGAAACGCGATCACAAGGATGGCCATTCGACGTTTCTCGCGATAGTCGACGATTTCAAAGACGGAAATCCGCTCCAGGAAAAGCATGACCAGCGGCAACTGAAAGCTGACTCCAAACATCACCGGCAGCATAACGGCAAAGTTGATCCACTCGGACAATCGAATCTGCGGCTGGACTTCCAGCAGCTTGTTGAAGCCCAACAGGAATTTCAGCACGAACGGAAAGACGGCGTAAAAGCAGAAGACGGCACCACCTGTGAACAGCAACAGGCTCATTGGCAGGTAGATGTAAATGTACTTCCGCTCGTGCGCGTACAGACCCGCGGCGACGAACAGCCAGATTTCCCGGAACACCCACGGGCTGGCGATCAGCAGGCCGGCAATGAATGCGACCTTGATGTACGTCATGAAAGCTTCCTGGACATTCAGCGTAACTGCCTGGCTCTGACGTTCGATGACGGCTTCCAGCTGGTGGAACTCCGGTGCCGCGATTCGAATTGAGAAAGGTTTTTCGGTGGCCTTGCCGGCTGCCGGTTTCGAGATCGGGTAACTTTCCGGATCGTACTGGTGCAGTGCGGCGGCCAACTGAGAGGGCAGGATGCTGATCTCGATGGTTCGATCAAACTCGTTGCCAGTGTCGATCGGCGAAAAGGCTTGAACGGCTGTCGCGTCGCCCTCGCCTTCGGGTTTCTCGGCAGCCTTGGCGAGGCCGACGCTTTCCTGAAGCCATTGCCAGACGTCTGTCATGGTGACGTCGGCAATGTCGTCTTCGACTGTCAGCTTTGACCCGCCTTCGCTTTCAGCGGCCTTTCGCAGTGCCGAATCGATCGGCGAACGGACAATGGCGACAATCCGGTCGCCGATAAACAATGCACCGATCACGCAGATCGCCAAGCCGATAATGGCTCGGATCAGATGCGTCCGCAGGCACTCAAGGTGCTCGCCGAACGTCATGGTGCTGTCGTCGAAGAGGTCTTTGGACTGGGCCATCAGACTGTACTCACACGTAATTTCAGGGCCGTCCCGAGCCGAATCGACAGAGACATGCTGCTTCTCCATCAATGCCCGACAGGAGAACTGTTCAGGTATATTCAGAGAGAATTGGGGCAACAGTCGGTAAGGACAGCCAGTTCAACTGGGCAGAAGTGTCCAGAAAACACCCAGAGGTCAGCCCTCAGGATGTCCGGTACGCCGGGCAGCGGACGCGAGTGGTCCGCAGAAAGCGTCGTCCAGATTCAATCTGGTCACAAAAAGCTGTCCACTCGGTTTGCCCGCGAAGAAGCGCAGGACGCGTGAGCGGAGACCAAAAGTGTATCCCTGGCTGAAATGGAGTCAACGATGCATGACCGGCCAGAGACATTCAGTCTCGTCGAGACTTGTGACCTCATTACCAGTGAATGAGTCACATGGTTCGTTGATTTTCTCGAACTGATCAGCAATTTGCTCAATCGGTACCGTCAGCGGCGTGCGAAGGCGACCGTATCAGCCCGCCTTGTTGACGTTTTTACCATCTCGATTTGCTGTCGGAGCCGCCGCTCGCGGCGTTGCCTCAGCAGGTTTCTGCAACGGAATGTCAATTGATATTCGATCCGGTGCGAGAGTCATGTCGCCCAGTTTGGGCCACGCATTGAGTTTTTCCACCTGGCTTGGCGGGAACACCACTTGAGGCGGCTTGTTTCCGGCGTCCTGCAACTGTTGAAAGATCAACTTCGCAATCGGAAGAATATCTTTGTACGCCGCCTGTGTTGGCTGCTGGTTCAGCGTTGACAGCAGGCCAGCGCCTTTTCGAAGGTCGACGGTCGTCTCACCTGGGTATGCTGGCTTAAACGCAAGGTAGATGTCATGGACCAGAAAGAGGGCTTCAGCCGCTGGCAGCCGTTTCTGGTTGACTTCCGTTGCAATTTTCTGAGTCAGTTTGACGATCGAGAAGGCGATCGGAGCAGCCTGCAGGCCATTGGGCATCGCTGTTCTGCCGAGAAGACGCGCCGCCCTCGCTCGAAGTCGATTCGAACGACGCGGGTTGGAAAGAATCCTGGCCAGTGCTTCGACAATGACCGGCTCCTGCTGGTTCTGGTCATTGGGAACCGTCGCCAGAGCTGTTTGAATAACTGCCTCAATCAGCCGCTGGTGGTACCAGTCTGTTCCGTTTCCTGTCAGCTCGGCCAGCATTCGTTTGGCCGCATCGACGGGCAGTTTGCTGTTTGGTTTCAGTGTCTGGCGGCCCTCCTGCAGCAACCGCATCGCCCCCATCGCGGCGAGGATGCGAACAGGCTCAGGCTGGCTGATCCCGTCTTCAGGGGCTCGAATTACGTCGAGGAGCACCGGCAGCCCATCAATGTACGCAATCGCCGGTTTGGGACGCAGTCCGGGGACTTCGGGCGAGACACTCAGTGATCCGATCAACAACACTGCCTGCAGACGCACGTGAAAGTTGCCGTCGAGCAACGTGGTTGCGTATTTGACAATCGTCTTGCACGCGAACTTTTTCGTATCTTCGTTTTTATCACTCACAAACTGGTCGACGTATCGGACAACCGCTTTCCGCAGGTCCGCCAGATCATCCCGTCGGTCAACGATGGAAAGCTCCTGGACAACCACTCGAAAACCTTCGTCGATGACTTTAGGAGCGTCTCCTGCGAGTTTCCCGCTGAGCGCTTCCTGGAAGGCCGCACGCTTCCGTTTCCAGGCCGTGACGTCGTCGTCAGTGATCAGCGGTTTTTCAATCGTGAATTCTTTGGGGATTGGCGGCGGCGGACGGAAGCCTTTCGGGAGATTCGGGAGACCTGCATCAGCAGCCTGCGCGAAGCACGAACCGGCAGGCAAAGTCACCAGTGTGACCGCTGCCATTAACACGAGGCAGGCATGGCAAATCTGTTTCGCAATCCGATTGGTATCGGTAGTTCTTCGCACGAAGTTTTCCTTCAAACGACAGTGTTCGGCATGGCGAAAACACTGTGCATGTGCAGTTTCTGCCAGAGGGAATCGACAGACGGTACAACACCGAATTGCGAATTACCACCGCGAGAAACCAGCCGATTTACGGCGGGAACCAGATTGGAAAGTGTTACCGGACATCGGTCTGCTTCAGAAAGATGCGACGTCAACCGAGCGTAAGAACAATTGGCACGGAGCCGCCGATCAGAACCACGGACCAGGCAGCTTGAGACATGTGAGTGGGTGCTGCCAGAATGCCTGCAGAAGAGATTACCAGTAGAAGTGTCAGAATAGTTGCGTAACGTTACCACTCGATAATCGCCGCTTCAAGGAGTTTCCCGTCTGTCAGGATCATGGAGAATGACATCCGTCGCATTGTGCTGAAAAGCCTCAAACGCGGATAGGGTTGCATTTGTCATCGACGTCAGGCTGTAGTGCCTGCGAACCAGCGGTCCTCCCCGGGCGATCAGCTCGTCACGCCGGGTCGAATCGACGACCAGACTTCTCAGTTTTGCGGCGAGATCATCAATGTCGCCCGGTCGAAAGAGCAGCCCGCCCGCTGTCGCTTCCAGCATTTCCGGATAGGCACCATGTGCCGGCTGCACGGCTGGAACTCCGCAGGCCAGGGCTTCCAGAACGTAAATCCCCTTCGGCTCCCGATAAGGGGCGGGCACCGACAAGACATCCAGGCTCTGCAGGAACGACACTTTATCCGAGTGTTCGGCCGGGCTGCCGATGTACTGGAACGAGTCGCCAAGATCGCGAGCGTCCCGCTGCACCTGTTCGAACCAGGCGGTGTCGCGCGACCCCAGATATCCTCCGGCAACGAGCTTCACCTGCGGATGTTCCACCCGAATTTTCCGAACAGCTTCGACCAGCAGATGAAGTCCTTTTTCCGGACAAATCCGCGCAAAGTAGCCAATCCGAAATTCGTCGTCGGAACGGGGGTGTGGTCGAGGTGAGAATCCTGAAAAGTCGATGCCCAGTGGGATGCGGGAGAACTTCTCGACCGGCAGTCGCAGCATTTCGGACATGTGATCACGATAGTAGTTGCTGTGAACCAGAAAGCCGTCGAAGTCAGCAGCGCGACTACTGATTCGATCGATCGCCCCTTGGCGATGCTCTTTGGACAGCCCATCCAGAAAGATGTCGTCGCCTTGCAGCGTGCAGAAAATTTTCCCGGCGAACTTCTGTCGCAGTGATCGAACAGCTCCTGCCAGCAGGGCGTTGCTGAAACAGACGACGTCGGGTTTCAGCTCATCAGCGATAAACGCGACCAGCTCGTCAACATCGCGTCGTTGAGATCCGAGTTCGCCGTCCAGCATGTCGAGCGTCAGCTCGCCAAGATTCGCGGCATCATTACTGACACCGAATCGTGTTGCGAACCGAATGAGCGATGGACGATTGACCCAGCTCGTCATCCAGCGCGGCAGCGTTCGCCAGACCCGCGATTTGTGTTCGAGATAGACGTTAATGCCGCCAAAGAAAACGCGGCGGGAACTCAGATCTTCCTCGTCAACTCGGATCGGCGTGTAGGTGGGAATCAATGTAACTTCGACACCCGCATCCCGCAGTGCGCGAGCCCACGTGTTGTCGTGCATGCACGATCCGCAGAACATACCCGCCCCGCCAGCCGTCACGATTGCGACGTGCATAGTTCAGCGTCCGTTGTCTGGTGAGGACGCTGGCTGCGATTCAGCAGCTGGTTTGACTTTGGAGTTGGCGTTCTGAGCCTTCGTTTGCTTTTCGAGCAACAGATCAAGATGGACGCGCCCGACGTGCCACATGTATCGCGGACCGTATCCCGCGGCGGGACCCCACGGGTTCGCGGTCGACTCGCGCAGATGAACGATCGCAGCCGCGTCACGCCCTTCGACGGCGTGGTTCAGCCCAATGTAAAGCTGAGCATAGAACAATCGTTTCTCGCGTTCGTCTTTGCTGATTTCGGCAGTGTTGATGGCCGCCAGAATCTTCTCCGGTGTCGTGTCGCCGGAGAAGAGCCTGTAGACGTCTGGAAACGGTTCGCGGTCGGTTTTCTGATACTTCAGCAAGCCGGCCTTTGCCTTCGCCGGACCGTAGGCTCGATGCTGCGAGAAGTATCGCCAGATGCCGTTTTCACGGTCGATGTCATCGAACGAGTGGTACGCTTCAAATTGCTGAGCGGCTTCTTTTGCCTTGCCTGCGTAGAAGCGAGCGATGCCTCGTCGCCAGTGCGAGTCCCCTTGCTTCGGATCAAGCTCGACCATCGCTTCGTAATCCGCGACCGACTTATCGAATTCGCCGAGAAAGAACCAGACGTCGCCGCGTTGTGACAGTAATGTGTTCCGCTGCGAGTCTGCATCGATGAGTTGTCGAGTCAGTTGCTCGGCACTTTTACGCAGACCATCGGTTAGCTGTTTACGGTCTTCCCGCGGGATTGGATGTTTGTCAGCAGTCAGCTGTGCGAAGCATGGTTGATTGACGAAGGCCAGTACGAGCGTCGTCAGGCCAAACAGGAAGGCCAGTTGCTTTAACTTCACGAGATTTCCCTTTCACGGCTCAGGGCAGTCCACACGGGTTTTAGTAACGAAGAGCCTCAACGGCCTTGTTTTCCTGTCGTACTCGGTGAGTTTCGGGATGCTAAACCCGAACGCGGCTCTTTGAGTGTGCCCGATTCTGGCAGGACATACTACAGGCAGTGGTCCGCAAAATATAAAACACAAGATCGGGGATCCGCTTGAACCGGGGTTGCAGCCCGATACTATCCCGCCTCGCTAACGCAGTTCGTCGACACTCAAGTTGAGACGTCTGCAGCTGACAGAAGGGAATGTCAGTAATAGCGTTGGTCCGTTGCGAGTGGAGTTTCGCTTCGGACGCGAATCAAGGATTGGTTCGCACGGCATCGAATGGATTCGTCATACCATCGGCTTTGGTGGTGGTGTGAGCCGGGTTCGTTGTTGCTTTGCGGCTCTGCTTGCTGCAGTTCCTTGCTTCGTGAGATGCACCCCGTGCAGGCTTGTTGCCTGTGCGAGAAGTTTCAGGGAAGACACTCAGGGGTAAGGAAACGTAATGTCTAAGAAACCAATCATCGGAATCAATGGCGATTTTCGTGAAGCACGCACAGATGGCTGCGCACTGAGCTGGTTCAACGCCGGTTATTACGATTGTGTCACCGCCTCGAAGATTCAGACAGCCGGAAACAACAAAGCTCGCAACTGTCCTGGCGGACTTCCGGTCATGATCCCGCCTTTCGAAGAGACAGAAGACATTGAAGCAATCGTCGAGATGGTCGATGGCCTGGTACTCGGAGGTTGTCATCTGGATCTGGATCTCGAACTCGCTGGTCACGATCCGCATCCGGCGTCACGAACGATGCCGTCTCGTCGAGAACTGTTCGATCGCCGTCTGTGCGAACTCGCCTTCGAAAAGAAACTGCCGGTGCTGGCGATTGGCTCAAGCATGCAATTGATGAATCTGATTTGCGGCGGAACGATTCTTCGACATATTCCTGAAGATTTCGATCAGCCGTTGCAGCATCGCGATCCTGTCGAACCAAACCTGCGGCACCTGATCGAAATCGAAGAAGACTCGATGCTGTTCGAGATTTACGGACCGGGCGAAATTCGAGTGAACAGCCAGCACCATATGGCGGTTGGAATGCTCGCTCCGGAATTCCGTATTTCAGCACGAACCCCTGACGGGGTCATTGAAGCGTACGAGTCGGTCGATCCGGAATGGTTCTGCCACGGAGTGCAGTGGCATCCCGAAAACGACACGGCTTCGCGGCTGGACATGCAGTTGTTTGAAGCTTTCGTGCAGGCCTGTGACGACCGTCGACAAGGAATCCCATTCATTCTGCCATTTCCCGGTGCTCAGAAAGTGGCCGCGTACCACTTGGACTTTTCGTGCAGTTGGATGCAAAGTCTGGAGCACGGAACTTTGCTGATCACTTCGCGAATCATTGAACGCCATTGACAGAAACCTCGCCGCTGACCGAAAGCGGCGAGGTCTTTTTGTGTCAAGAGGGCTGAACAGACTGTGAATACAGGCTTGATTACGTCGATGCGTCTCGTGTTTGGATGGATTGGGAATGTGTGAAATCTGACACCATGTGACCGTTTCATTGGCCACGACGACACCGCCGACGTTGATGTGATGTTGCACCACACAGAGCCGACACAGAAAGCGGCAACTTTTCGTTCGATTTCAGAACAGCCCTGTGCGAGCTTTCCTTTCAGTCGAATGGCTCAATGCTGACCGACACTGACTAACTGTCCCTGCCGAACTTGTTCTCGCGGTTTTCTGGTTTTGCTGCCAAACGGCCACTGCCGTTGTCGATACGGGCTTCTCTACGTCGTATGTTTGTCTCGGTACACGACGGCGGTTTTGCTGAGATACTTTATTTCCGGGCCGCTCAGCAGGACGGTGTAGCTGGCAGATCGTGACAATCGCGTCTGTTGTCCCTTTTGTCCCTTTGCATGTTTTCTCCACACTGATCGTTTCATCATCCGCTTTGGTAGCCCTGTGAATACGTTTCAGGACAATGTCACCACTGCACTGGACACGCTGACGGCTGGCCTCCGTCCGTTTGTTTTCAGCCAGTTAAGATCCGTACACAGCGAAAACTGGCTGGTCGAGGCTCGAAAGAGTTTCAGCAATGACCGGTCGCACTCGGAGCTGGATGAAGATATTGAAAAGTGGGATGCACACGCTCTGCTGACTGTTATGTGGGATCAGTGGAATTCCGTGTTTCGTCGCAATCTGAACCTGTTTGAGCGAAGCCTGGTGGCAGAGCTTCGAGCATTCCGAAATCGATGGGCTCACCAGGGCGAATTCAACTTCGACGACACGTACCGGTTGCTGGACAGCGTGCAGCGACTGCTCTCCAAGGTTCACGCGGCAAACGTCGGGTTAATCAGCGAGCTGAAGTTTGAATTGCTTCGTGAAGAGTTTGGTGAAGCAATCAATTCAGCGGCACGTGAAGCCGACAACAATCGCGAACGCTGGGTCATCGCGTTTGTGTATCTGGTGTGCGGCTTTGTGTTCGTGTGGTTGTTGCCGATGACATTTGGCGAGCTACTCGGAGAACTTGTCTGGGGTCCCACCGTCGCCATTGCGATCGGCTTCGGCTATCTGATCTATCAGCGTATTAAGTTTCGTCCGATTCAGGTTGGTCCTCACGAATGCCGCCGGTGTCGCCGGATTATCTACGGAACCACCTGCCCGTACTGTGCCAGTGCCCCCGTCTTCGATTCTACCGAGTTTCGGATGAGCAATTCGGAAGGCGATTCGGAAGAAGTCGAACGACCGCGCGTGCCGAGGTAGGTTTCGTGGCCCGTGCTGATCGTCAGATCGCGTTTCAGTTGCGGGCAGGTTTCTGCGGGACGTTTTTCGTCACTGAATCTCACTCAGTGAATGATGCTGGCGGCGCTGTTCGATCATCTGCATCGAGGAAGGACTGCAGAATCACTTGAGCTGCCAGCTGGTCGCGACGCCCCTGGCGACGCTTCTTCGAGACGCCTGACTGGTCCATGCGCATGTCGGCGACTGATGAAGAGTAACGCTCGTCCCACCAGGTGACCGGCAAACCGGTGGCTTCCGCCGCCCAGACACCAAACTCGCGTGCCTGACGTGCTTTCCCGCCTTCATCGCCGCTCATGTGAACCGGCAGACCGATAACGAGCCCGCGGACTCCATAGCCTCGGGCAAGTTGTTTCAGCCAGGCGGCGTCCAGATCGGGTTTGCGAAGCGTGTAGTTTTCCAGAGGCAACGACATCGTTTGCTCGGGATTCGAAATCGCGACACCGATTCTCCTGGTGCCGAAGTCGATTCCGAACAACGCACCTGCTGTCGGCACTTCGCCGGGAGTTCTGGCGGTGTCGCTGACGTCCGTATCGACCTTCTCTTCCATATTGTCGGCGTTGTCGGCTGAGTTGTCGGCAGGATTGTTCACGGTTCTGTCTCTTGCGACTCCGACAGGGACGGCAAGGACTGAGGCATTGCCTCGACCAGCAGATGCTCTGCTACCGAATGTTCGAGAGTTGTCTCGCGATTGGGCAGTTGCAGCGTCACAACGCCGGCGGTCGAATCGACTTCCAGGATCGTCGCCACCGATCCGACTTCGAGTCCCGAATCGCTCAAATGTCGCAGGAAGTCCGAGTCCTGATTCAGCACTCGCGCAAAGCGAACCTGCGAGCCCGCTGGATTTTCGACGAGGGGACTGGTCTGCTGATCCACACCGCGCAGCTCTCCATCGCGAGCGGGAATTGGATCGCCGTGAGGGTCTGCTGCCGGGCGTCCCAGAAAGTCGTCGATCCGGTCGATCAGGAAGTCGCTCACGGAGTGTTCCATGTTCTCAGCTTCTTCGTGAACCTGATCCCAGGTCAGCTCCAGCGTCTGCACAAGGAACAATTCGATCAGCCGATGGCGACGTACGATTCGCAGAGCAACCTGTCTGCCTGATTCGCTGAGCGTCACGCCTTCGTACGGCTTGTAGGTGGCGTGCCCGGATTCGGCGAGCGTTTTCAACATGCTCGTCACAGTTCCAGGCGACACCTCAAGCGCGGACGCCAGCCTTCCGGTCGAGACGTTAGCCACACCTGTTTTCAGCTCCAGCTGAAGAATGGCTTTGAGATAGTTTTCGACGGTCAGGCTGGGCATGCGTTGCTAACCGCCCTGGAGTGATTCGAGTCGTTTCAGCGTGTCCCGATACTCGTACTGGACGGCCAGCACTTCTCCATAATGTTCTTCTGCAGCTTCGAGATCCTTTGCGCTCTCGCAAAGCCGACCGAGCCAGTAGTGGACTTCGAGAAACAGTTCTTCCTGGTCGTGGACGTCGATCTTCGGAACGGCTTTTTCGAACTGACGTTTTGCCAGCGGGTACTTCTTTTCCTGGATGAAGCAGAGGCCGAGAAGTGCCAGACATCTCGGTTCGAGCCGACTGTCACGGCTGGCCTGCTGTAGCAGCGGGATTGCTTCAGCAAATTTCCCTTCTTCCTTGAAGCATTCAGCCAGTCGAAATTTGATTCGCAAGTCGCCGGGGTATCGGTCGACGCGACCCCGCAGCATCTCCATCTCCCGTAGGCGAAGCTCCTTTTCCAGATCTTTGATCTGCTGTTTCGCTTCGTTTGAGCCGTCGACTCGTGACTTGGCGATATCGATATTCTTCCGCATTTTGTCGAGGCCGACGTCTTCGACCTGTTCTCTGATATTCGCGTCGCCGCCGGACAGTTCGACGGCCTTTTCGAGCATCTGGCCGGCTTCGTCGAATTTGCCGTTTCGTTTGTAGAAATCGCCGAGCCGCAGGTAATGGTCTTTGTTGTCCGGCTCTTTGCGAAGCGCACGTTGCAGGTCGGCTTCATCTGACTGGCCCGGTCCGTCGGCAGTTCCGGACTGGCTGATGTTGAGTCGCTTGGCGATCTCGTGCGGAGCCATGACACCTTTGGTGTCGTCAGCCCCTTCGTACCCGCCTCGGTCAATCACCTGTTTTGTCGCGGCCTGGTTGGCTCGCATACGAGCGGCGCCGTCGTTCGGGTCGATTCTGCAGATTCGCTCCCAGACGTCGACCGCTACTTTGTAGTCGCCACGCGATTCGTAAAGCTCGGCAAGTTGCTGCAGTAGAAGCTTGTTGTTGGAATCGCCTTCGACCGCACATTCGTACGAGTAAACGGCGATCTCTTTGAATTCGCGGTGAATGCAGGCGGCACCCAGATCGGCGTTCAGCTGTGAATCCCAGGGATTGATCGCCAGGCCTTCTTCACAGGCCTGATCCACCAGGTGCCATTCTTTCTTGAGCTGGCCTTTTTTAATGCGACCGCGCGGTCCCATCAGCTTCATACCGCTCATTTTGGCGCCGCTCTTGTTGTTGCCATATTTCTTCTTTTCGCATCCGCGCAGCGTCTGTCGAAACAGCAGATTGTCCGGCACCATGCGTACGCACTGCATAAACATCTGGATGGCGTAATCCCAGTTCTCTTTCTGCATGGCTTCTGTGCCTCGCCGAAAGCAGTCTGCGGCCATTTTCTTGTTGTCTGCAGCCATGCCCGATACCTCGCAGAAGTGTCTCTGAATGCGGTTCTGAAGACTGGATTTGCCAGCTCAGGGACGGGAATCGTGACTGCCACGTCGTGAAAGTCAATCTACCAGACAGCCTGAGCACTCACCAGAAGCGGTTATCTCGACGCTTTATTTCGTTCCGGAGTTTGCGAAATCACTGTTCGCTGAACGCGAGCATGTCCAGCCATCGGTAGACGCGTTAGATTTCCTGATGCCGCGTCAGCTGAGCTGTGCAGGATCGCGACGCCGGATGTTCAGAATGCTGCCTGTTGTGAAAGTTGTGAAAACGGAGACGTCACGTGGCTCGTGTACCATTTGAGATCGGATACAAGCGGGCGTTACGTCTGCGTTGCCCTCTGTGCGGCGAGGGGAAATTGTTTTCAGGCTTTTTTCGCATGAACGAACGATGCAGCCACTGCGACTTCAAGTTTGAGCGAGAGCCCGGCTACTTTCTTGGGTCGTCCTACATCAACTACGGTTGGACCTCCGTCTCGCTGACCATCGCGTACATTCTGTTTCACGTCGTGTTGGATTATC
This sequence comes from Rhodopirellula sp., assembly GCA_013203845.1. GTDB lineage: Bacteria > Planctomycetota > Planctomycetia > Planctomycetales > Planctomycetaceae > JABMPE01. Next base: position 35,040 of record JABMPE010000622.1, read on the forward strand.
CGAACAGTTATGTCGTGCCGCCGCTGGTCGGGTGGTTTGTGCTGTTTCCGATGTTTTTTCATCGGTATGCGCGAGCGTTCTGGCTGACGTTTGATTGCTACTGGGATCACACCGGACTGCCGAATGATCCGCCAGATTCGGGCCAGTCTTCGTAGGGGGTGACCACCATTTTCGCCGGTCCGCGATCCATATTGACCCCAAACGGGACATGTGCAGAATACCGCGACCTGTAAAGGCATCGGCTCAATGATGAGCCGTCTTTCAAACGAGGAATGGAAGCCCGTTCTGCAGTCGCATCGCATCGACGATCCGCCACTGTGCGTCCGGCAAGGCAAAGGAGTGCATCAGCCGTGAAGAAAACTGTATCCGTCGTCGCCCTTGCATGTTGCATCGGTTTGACCGCCCCTGCCATGGGCCAGACTCAGCCTGCTGCCGCAGCGCCAGTCACGCCTGTGAAAATCGGTCTGGTCGACATGGCACGCGTCTTCAAAGAGTACAACAAGTTTGAAGATATGCGGGCGTCGCTGAAGGGAGAAATGGAAGTCGCTCTCGCCGAAGCCAAGAGGATTGCCGCCGATGCCGAAAAGATCAAAGAAGAGCTGAAACTTCTGAAGCAAGGCAGTGCTGAGTACATCAAACGCGAGTCCGACCTGGCCCAGCTCAGTTCAGATTTCGAGACCAAACGAAAACTGGCCAACGTCCAGTATCAGCGTAAGGAAGCCGAAATCTTCCAGGACATTTACGTCGATGCCGTGGGAGTGATCAAGCTTTATGCTGAGCACTTTAAATTTTCGATGGTCATGCGGTTCAACAGTGCGGAACTCGACAAAAACGATCAGGCAAGCGTTGTGAACGGTCTCAACAAGCTGGTGATCTACCACCGACCGCAGGACGACATTACGGACGCCGTGATCGACTACCTGAACCGCAAGTATACGCCGGTGAACCCGGTACCGCGTGCTGCCGCTCAGCCGGCAACAGGCGGCCCCGGCGCCATCAAACGCTAACGGTTTGTTGGGTCGGGACGATGCCTCCGAATCCTTGGCCCGGTTGCCCCGATTCGAACTGACAGCTCTCCGGGCCAGAAAATTTGTCCGGGGCTTTCTCCTAAAGAGGAAGCCCCGGTTTTATGTGTTAATCAAGAGAGACATTCAGGTCGACGTTTTGTCTGCGGTGCTGTGGCTGGTTGCAGAGAACACTGAACTGAATACCACATACTTCACCGGCAACGGCCAGGCCGGGAGCCAATCATGTCTTTGAGATCTCAGCGAACGATTCGACAGGAAACGACAGCCGAGGGTGTTGGCTTTCTGACAGGAGCCGATGTCACGTTGAGATTTCTGCCCGCTCCGGAAAATCACGGCATCGTTTTTCAACGAGTCGATCTCAACGGCAAACCCTGTGTTCCAGCGACTCACGAGTTCCTCGTGCCGCGGCAGCGGCGTACGGGGATTTCCGGCAACGGGGCGACGATCGAACTGGTCGAGCATGTCATGTCGGCGCTCGCTGGTCTGCAGGTCGACAACTGTCTGATCGAAATCAATGCTCCGGAAACTCCCGGTTTTGATGGTTCGTGCAAGGCCGTGGTCGATGCGCTGCTGATCGCCGATTTCGAAGAGCAGTCGGCGGAAAAGCCGATGCTGCGAGTCTCTCAGCCGCTGCACGTAATCGCCGACGACGGCAGCACGATTGATGCCCGACCTTTCGGACGCGACGGGCTGACGATTACTTACGTGCTTGATTACGGGGCGACGTCGCCGATTTCCGCTCAAAACTGCACGGTCAACGTCACTCCGGAATCGTTCGTCAACGATATTTGCTTCGCGCGGACGTTCATTCTCGACAGCGAAATCGCTTCGCTGAAAGCTCTGGGTTACGGACCCAGAACCACGGCGAAAGATCTGCTGGTCTTTTCTGCGGACGGAGTCCTCGACAACAAACTCAAAACCGACGACGAATGCGCTCGCCATAAAATTCTGGACTGCATCGGCGACTTTGCTTTAACGGGCTGCGACGTACAGGGCTATTTCAATGCCTGGCGAACCGGCCACCAAACGAATCACGAACTCATGCGGCAATTGCAGGACACCGCCGCTGAACACCAGACCAAATCGCAGGTTGCTTGAGAGTAAATTTGCAGGCTGGAACAAGCTCCTTGCAGTTCCGGCAAAACAGCCAATGTCTCCCCCACATGCCGGAACAGCGCTCCGCTCGTTCCAGCCTACTGAGAAACCGCAGACCACTCATCAGGACAAGGATGTCCCCATGCCAACACAGGTATCGCGTTTGTCAGACGTGCATCAGTCTGCCCGGATTGGCGACGATGTCGAAATCGGCCCTTTCTGCGTTGTCGGCCCCGACGTAACCATTGGTAACGGCACGAAGCTGGACAGTAACGTGGTCATTCAGGGCAAGGTGATTATCGGTGAGCGAAACCGGTTCTGGCCGAACAGTGTGATCGGCGGCGAGCCTCAGGATGTCAGCTTCCGATCGGACGCTGACACCGGAGTCGAAATCGGCGACGACAATCTTTTTCGCGAAGGCGTGACCGTCAATCGTGGTGCTGAGAAGGAAGACCACTGGACCCGCATTGGCAACGGAAACATGCTGATGGCCAATGCACACGTGGCTCACAATTGCCACGTCTTCAACAACACGTTTCTGGTCAACGGCGTGCTGCTGGGTGGTCACGTGCATGTTCAGGACCGGGCAATCGTCTCGGGCAACAGTGTCGTCCACCATTTTGCCACGATCGGTAAGCTGGCCTTTATCAGCGGTGGCTGCCGTGTCCCGACCGACATCCCGCCGTTCATGCTGGCCTGCGGCAGCGACAATCCGGAAGTCCGCACGATCAACCTCATCGGAATGCGTCGAGCCGGGATTTCCGAGCCAACCATCCGCATCATCAAACGAGCCCACCGTCTGGTCTTCCGGGAGCACAAGCGGATCGCTGACGTTCGCAATATTCTCACTGACGAACTCGAAGGTGTGATCCCCATCGAGCTTAACATACTTCTGACAGCCATCGAGCAGCAGAGTGCAGGTCGACAGGGCCGTGCTCGCGAAGCCGTTCGCAACGCTCCACCGGTCGAAGTCAGAGAGTCAAAAGCCGCCTGATTGACACCGGTGTACCGGGTGGGCGTCGCTCATCCGCTCGATCCACGACTGGTGAGCAATGCTCACCCGACTGATTTACTGACCGCGGGAATTCACCATGAGCGATCTTCGAGTAATGGTTGTGGGCGTTGGAGCGCTGGGCCGGCATCACGCGCGAATTATCTCAGGACTGCCCGGCGTTGAACTGGTCGCGGTGGCAGAGCCACGAGAAGAAATCGGGCGACCGATCGCCGAGCAACTCAACACTCGCTGGGTGGCCAACGGGCGGGACCTGATCGATGAAATCGATGCAGCGTCGATTGTGGTACCGACAACGCTGCACGGCGATATCGCCGGTGAGTTTCTGGAAAGCGGCATTCCCGTACTCGTCGAAAAGCCGCTGGCCGAATCCGTGGCCGAAGGTCAACGACTCGTGAACCTCGCCAGGGCAAACAACGCGGTGTTGCAGGTCGGCCATGTGGAGCGCTTCAACCCGGCGATGATCGCGGCTCGAAAAGTCTGCGGCAGCCCGAAGTATATCCGCGCCGAACGCGTGAGCCCGTTTCCGTTCCGTTCAACCGACATCGGCGTGGTGCATGATCTGCTGATTCACGACATCGATCTGGTACTGGACCTGGTCCGGTCTCCGGTCCGCGATGTTCAGGCGTTTGGAATCAACGTCGTCAGCAATCATGAAGATATTGTCAACGCGAGACTCTTCTTCGAGAACGGAGCCATCGCCGACCTCACGGCCAGTCGCGTCAATCCGGATGCCCGTCGCGGTATGCAGGTCTGGTCGCCGCTGGGCTGTGTGAATGTTGATCTGCAGAATCGCGAAGTGACCAGCTACTCGCCCAGCGAGTCGCTGCGTTACGGTCGGTCGCCACTGGAACTGGCTCGCGAACCCGGCGCGAACATCGAGCAGCTCAAAGCCGATATCTTCGGTCGATTTATCGAAGTTGACAAAGCGTCGGTTACCGAAGGTGACGCTCTGACGGCGGAACTCACTGAATTCGTGGACTGCGTTCGTCATCATAAAAAGCCAGCGTGCAGTGGCACTGAGGCACTCGACGCTCTGAAAGTTGCAGAGATGGTCCTCGATTCGGTGGCTGCTCATGACTGGGGCCGCTCAGGCAACATCGCTGCCGCGGCGTAAGTTTGCGTTTGCTTTGCCTGCGACTTCTTGCACGCACGCTCTGGAATGACATCAAATTGTCGTGAATTATTTCAGACCGTCGGCGTGAAGCTGTGTCCGAGGGTCTGCGGCCCGTATCATCCGTCGAAATTCCGGCGAGCACTGGCGCAGTCGGACGTCCGATACGCTTTCTCCGGCGGATCGTTTTCAAACGAGTTCCGCGGAGGTGACTCCCGATGTTCTACCGATCACTGCTGTTTCCCGATCTTCGCATGACACTTGACGCGAATGACGAGGACGGTCTGCGCGAATTCTGCGAAGCTCTCCATCCGGCTGTTGTGGCAGAAGTGATCGATGAACTCGAGCCTTCCGAGCTTTGGCGGGTGCTCGTGTCCTGCAAACCGGAGTTGCAGGCGGAAATCTTTGGTTTTTTCGAACCTCGTTTGCAGATTGCAATTGTCGAGGTCGCGGATCGGAAGCGGCTTTCCAGACTCATCGAAGAAATGGCTCCTGACGATCGAGTCGACGTGCTGGAACGGCTGGACGACGAAAAAGTGGAAAGCCTGCTGCCGCTGATGGCACAGGCCGAGCGAGCCGATATTCGGAAACTGCTCTCCTATCCGGACGGCAGCGCCGGCTCGATCATGACGACCGAGTACGCTTCGTTGTCTGAAGAGATCACCGTTTCCCAGGCGCTGGACGAGTTGAGAGTTCAGTCGCCCGACAGCGAGACCATTTATTACATCTATATTCTCGACGAAGGTCGGCGACTGGACGGCATTGTTTCGTTGCGGGAACTCATCCAGGCCAAACGAGCGGCCACCTTGTCTGAGATCATGCACCGCGACGTGCTGTCGGTGCGGGTTGATGATGACGAAGAATTCGTCGCTCGCGAGCTGGCTCGTTACGACTTCCTGGCCATCCCGGTCGTCGACAACCTGCACCGGCTGGTTGGCATCGTCACGCTGGATGACGCGCTGGACGTGCTCGAAGAAGAAGCGACCGAGGACGCTCAGATGCAGGCGGCCATCCAGCCGCTCGACGAAAGTTACATGACGACGCCGTTCTTTGTGCTCGCTCAAAAACGCGGAGTCTGGCTGGTGATCCTGCTGGCCGCGGCGTTTCTGACCGCTTGGGTCATGCAGGGCTACGAAGAGCTGCAGCAGTCGTACGTCTGGATGGTGTGGTTCATCCCGTTGGTGCTTGCCAGTGGCGGAAACGCGGGGTCGCAGTCGGCGACATTGATCATTCGCGAAATGGCCACCACGGAAATGAACAGTCGCGACAAATATTTCATCCTGATGCGCGAACTGCGAATGGCGATGACGCTGGGAGCCGGTTTAATGACCCTCTCATTTGCGGTTGCCATTTGCATGGTGGCGCTGCCCGAGGCGATTGTTGTCTCGGTGACAGTACTGATGATGGTCATCTTTGGAACATCCGCCGGCGCCATTTTGCCCATCGTCTTCAAACGGCTGGGAATGGATCCGGCACTGATGTCGAACCCACTGATCGCCGCGCTGGTTGACGTGCTGGGAGTCGTCATTTATTTCAACACGGCGCGGGCATTGCTCGGACCCGTGGCAATGGTGATCGAGTAACGTTATTTCGCGGCCTCAATGACTGGCGGAAACCAGCCAGCCGAAAAATCAACAGCCTGAAAGAGCTTCATCGTGGCAAAGCATCGCAAGCGGCAATACTGGCTCTTCAAATCGGAACCCGGTGCGTATTCGATCGACGATCTCGTCAGAGACAAATCGACGCATTGGGACGGTGTTCGGAATTACCAGGTCCGTAACATGCTTCGTGACGACATTCAGGTCGGAGACCGGGTTCTGTTTTACCACAGCAACGCCAAACCAATGGCGATTGCTGGTACCGCAGAAGTCATCGAACCTGGCTACCCGGATCACACGGCCTTTGATTCCAAAGACAAGCACTACGATCCCAAAAGCGACCCGGATAATCCGACCTGGTTCATGGTCGACGTGGCGATTATCCAGAAGTTTGAAACGCCGGTGACGCGAGACGATCTGAAGGCGGATGAAGTCGCTTCCGGTATGGCGGTCATGCAGAAAGGTTCGCGGCTTTCGATCGTTCCTGTCACCGAGACTGAATGGAAAGCCATTCACCGTCTTGCCGGGGCCAAAGATCCCCGGTAGCTCCAGGGTCTTGTCATAGGTCTACTCAAGCAACGCACCTTTGTTACGTTCCAGATGTGCGTGCCAGCGATCAAGGGCCACCTTTCGCTGATTGGCCGGGTTAATTGGTCGATAGTCATATCGCTGGCCGGTGAGTCGGTAAATTTGCTGGAAAGCCAGCTGCCGAATCACCTGGTTGTCATGCCCCAGCCAGTCGACCAGCAACTGCGAGGTGGCCGGGTTGCGCGCGTCTTCTTCGTTGTAACCCCAGAGCAGTCGATACAGCGGGTCGACCTGATCAGTGGGAAAATGTCTCTGTAGTGCCGCTCGCAGGATCTCGCGATTCTCGGCGGCGGCAGGAAGCCAGCGTTGCAGACCTGTGATCGCGGCATTGCGGGCTTCGAGAAATTCGGCTTCTGCCAGAACCTGAACCAGCTGGTCGTGCATGTCGATCGTGGCCATCGTCTTCACGGCGAGTTCCGAGATTGACGGAATCTTCGACTTCACGATCGATGGAATGCTGTTACGCAAGGGCTGTTCTTCGTCGATCTCATTCTGAAAGCGACTCGCGTATCGGCGTTCTGTCGATGAAATTCTGGACGCAGCTGGATCGAGCCATTCTGGAACCGTCAACAACGGTGGGTGATTGCTGGTTTCTGACATGGCTCGTCGATCCAGAGGCGTCAGCGGGAACCAGGAGGGACCCGTTAAATCCACGTCCCCAGCGATTTTACCGGCAAAGCTGACGCGGCCATTCACGATGAACAGGTTCCCCGTATAACGATTCTCGCCGAGTTCTTTTTCGTAAGCGTTCGCTTCTGCGGCCGTCAGCTCCGCTCCGCACAAGACATTCGGCGTGTGCAGCGTCAGTCGGCACGGCTCGTCCAACAGGTACAGACCAACGACAACTGGTTCCGTGTTCGTTTCGGCTGATCGTCGTTGCACACTGATTCGACCCGTGAGGAGTTTCAATGACACCTGTTCGTCTTTCGTAGCCCCCAGAAATTCGACGACCGATCCCCCCTGCAGCTCGACCACCAGGTTCAGAGAACTGATTTCGAGCAACGCTGAAAACGGCTCCAGCGAGGCAACACGATCACCGGCTCGGATGATGGTTCGGTGTGGCATCATCACCCAGCCCTCGTCGGTCTTCTGGGCAAGAACGCCCTCGCGAGACGTGTACAGTACCTCGGGAGCCGGCACCGTCGAAATGACGCTCGCCTCTGGCTCTGCGGTCACACCTGCCGCTGGCGAGGTTGGAGTCGTCAGAGGGACTGTCGTTGAGGGAGCGGTGACTGATGAGCCAGCGCTGGCGGGAGTGCTGGCAGCGATAACGGACGTTCCGACGGCTGGTAATGTCGGCTCGGGAAGAGATGGCGGTACCGGTAATGGTGTGGTGCTGGCGAGCGGCGTTCCCGGTGCTGTCGGGGCAGGCTGTGTTGGGGCTGATGTCGTGGTTCGAGTGTCTGGATCAAAGCCGTTGAGTTCAGCGATGTCTCGTGGTGGCCTGGCGGAAACCGCACTGTTTGGCTCTTTCGACATGGGCTCCGTCGGCTCGCCAACAGGCGAAAGCTGGTCAGCGGCAGCGCTGCCTTGTTCGGGCGGTAATGCCGATCCATCCTTGTCGAGCATCGCCACTGCGGAGTCTGCATCGACGGCGGAATCGATTGTCGAAGAGGTGTCGCCAGCATCCGGCGACTTTTTGAACCACAACGACGGATCAGAATAGACGACACTCAGCCAGATCCCGCCGACCATCACGCCGACGGCGGCAGGCGCCAGACGTCGCCAGAGCGGAACGGGTCTCAAGTAGTCGGGGATTGTCGAGGTGAACGAGTCGGTCGATGACGTCTCGTCGTGAGCCTGGACAGGAATCGCGACACTTGAGTCCGAACCGGCTTTACCGGCTTTCGAGTCGCCTTCTGCACCGATGTGGCCGTTCGATCCCGCCGGTCTGGAGATGGGGCCGAGCGCGTACATCCGCTCGCGAGTTCTGGCTGGCACGTCGACCGGCTCACCCAGTACCAGCGTCAGAATCTGATGACTGGCAGCGACTTCGGCCAGATGGACGTCCGAATCCAGACAGACCTTTTCCACGTCGGCGACCGCATCCGGTTCGAGAGTGTTGTCGAGATACTCAGCGACGGAATTCGTATCCAGACCACTGTTTGGACTCTTCGGATCAGGGGCCGTCAGTCGGCGGCGACGCGTGACTTCACGAATCCGATCGACCAGCGCCGAAGCGTAACCACTTTCACTGATCTTCTCGCCGATTTCCCGGGCCTGAGCGGGTTCCAGAAGATCGTCCAGGTACGCCAGCAACGTTCGAAGGGTCAGTCGCATGATTGTCGCTCCGCCTCAACAGTTCTTGAAAACTTCCTTGCTCACCGGATCACCGCGGCATCGATTGCTTCGATGCCGCTGCTTTAACAGTGGCAATTCGTCGCGAAGTCCGTACAGGAATCTGGCTTCAATCTCAAATTTTCACAAAATCTAATCGGGATGCCGCGAGTCCCGCATTGCTCTGGTACGCTGGATGCTCGCTCATCGTATTGTCGACGCGATTGCAATTCGTTACCGTCTTTCAGCTTCACTCGCCGAATGCACGACTTAGACACCACCCCCAGACCACCGGGATTGCGAGTCCGCTGTTACCTCAGCGGGTTGTTGCCATTCAGGACTGGCCACGGAAGGTCGCTTATGGCCGCAACTGCGGATCGGCTGCATTTCCAGTGTCACCGGCAGTTTCGTCAAGCCTTGCCGGTCGTGGCCGCTCCTCATTCGCAGTTCTTTTCGCCACGTTCCGTCCGTGTTTGTCTTACGTCAATTCTGACGATTCTGATGCTGGCTGTGATTGGCTCGTCGGAAACGTCGCGCGCCGCCGAACTCGCCGAATGTCGCGAGATGCTCATTCGAGGTGACTACGAATCGTGCATTCATGCCACGCACGAAGCCATCACGAAGAACCGTTACGGAGAATCCTGGCCGCTGATCAAAGCCCAAGCCGAAGCGGCGAGCGGCCAGTTCGATGCCTCGCTGATGACGATCGCCGACGGGCTCAGGCGTTATTCCTGGAGCATTCGGCTTCGCTGGGCGGCCCGGTACGCAGCACTCAGAAGTGGTCGACCGGAACTCGCCGATGCCCTGCTGACCGAAATTCGCACGCTCAGCAAACAGTTTTCGTGGCGATATACTGACTCGGAAGAGATCGTCATTCTCGGGCTGATCGACCAGCTCGACGGTCGTGACGCTCGGGAAATTCTCGACGAGCGTTTCGAAAAAGCCAAGCTCCGGAGCCGCACCAGTCGAGAGCCCTGGCTGGCGATCGGCGATCTCGCCCTTAACAAAAACGACGACGCGCTGGCAGCGGATAATTTTCAGGCGGCGCTGGAACTTTTTCCCGACGATCCGGATTTCACATCCGGGCTTGCCCGGGCGATGGCGTCGTCCGATCGTCAGGCGGCGATGGTCGGAATCGAAGCGGCTCTGAAGGCGAATCCGAAACACATCCCCAGCCTGCTGTTTCAGGTCGAAGGTCTGATCGACGCCGAACAGTACGAGGCGGCGTTCGAGTTACTCGACCACGTCCTGAAAATCGATCCGCTGGAACCCGAGGCGTGGGCTTACAAGGCCGTGATCGCTCACCTGAAAAATGACCTGCGCGGCGAAACTGCTTACCGGGACAAAGCGCTGGCACGCTGGACGAGCAATCCTCGCATTGATCATCTCATTGGCCGCAAGCTTTCTCAGCATTACCGCTTCCGTGAAGGTGCGGCGTACCAGCGAAAGTCACTGGCCGTGAAACCGAATTTTGCACCGGCGCAACGGCAGCTCGCCGACGACCTGCTGCGACTCGGTGAGGATGCGGAGGGCTGGAAAGTCGCCCAAGCCGCGTACGACACCGACAGCTATAACGTCGCGACCTATAACCTGCTGGAACTGCACGACGAGCTGGGAAAGTTCACGACTCTCCAGGACGACTCGTTCACGTTGCGAATGGAGACGACCGAGTCGAAGTTGTACGGCACCGAAGTTCTTGCGCTGCTGCATCGAGCAAAACGGACGCTTGGTAAAAAGTACGGCCTCGAGCTGAAAGATCGGATCACGGTCGAAGTCTTTCCGAACGAAGATGACTTCGCCGTTCGCACCTTCGGGATGCCAGCCGTTTCCGGATATCTCGGAGTCTGTTTCGGACGCGTTATCACGGCCAACAGTCCGGCGTCACGCCGCGAAAGCCCGTCGAACTGGGAAGCTGTGCTGTGGCACGAATTCTGCCATGTCATCACGCTTGAACTGACCCGGAACAAAATCCCCCGCTGGTTGAGTGAAGGAATTTCGGTCTACGAAGAGCTGCAGCAGAACCCAGCCTGGGGCCAGCGGATGGATCTGCGGTATCGCGAGCATATTCTCAACGGTGGGCTCGCGCCGTTAAGCGAGCTCAGCAGCGCCTTCATGCGACCGGAAAGCGGCTGGCATCTGCAGTTCGCGTATTTCGAATCGGCCCTCGCCGTTGACTTCATCGTGCAGGACTTCGGTCAGGAATCGCTTTTGGCGGTTCTCGGTGATCTGAAGGCAGGGCTTCCGATCAACGTTGCACTGGATCGACGTTGTACCGCGCTGGCAGATCTCGAAAGCCGTTTTGAGGATTTTGCAAAGAAACAGGCCGAATCGCTCGCACCGGACGCTGACTGGAGCAAACCCGATCTCGAAAAACTACTGGCGGAAAACGATGGCTCGCTGGAAGCCTGGGTTAAAGAGAACCCGAAAAATTTCGTCGCGTTGATGGCGCTGGTCGAACGGCAGCTTCAAGGTAAGAAATGGGACGAAGCCGAGCCGACGCTGCGACGACTGATCGAGGTCTACCCGTCCTACATCGGTGGCGACAACGCTTATGAGCGGCTGGCTGGCGTCTATCGAATACAGGAACGCGCCACTGACGAGCGAGCGGTTCTCGAACAGTTCGCTGCAATCAGTGACGACTCGGTGCCGGCCAATCTGCGACTGATCGAACTGCAGACGGAAGCGACAGACTGGTCGGCTGTCGAACAAACGGCTGCTCGATTATTCGCAATTGATCCGCTGCTGGCTCAGTCGCATTTGTCGCTGGCGACCGTCGCTGAAAAACTCGACCGACCGGCAGACGCCACCCGAGCGTTGACGCGACTCTTACTGCTCGCCCCCGATGATCCGGCGGATATTCACTTCCGACTCGCAAAGACGCTACTCGCACAGGGTAAGCTGAACGAGGCAAAACGACAGACGCTGATGGCACTCGAAGAAGCGCCACGCTTTCGAGACGCACATCGGCTGCTGCTGCAAATCGTCCAGGATGCCTCGAACAGCACAACACCGGTTACCACTTCAGAGCCGCTTACGAATACGAATCAGGAATGAGTCTATAACAACACTCCACTTTCAGAATTGTAGAATCGCAGCGTTTGTTCCAGCGTACTGCTACTGCAGCGTTAAGACCGGTTGGGCACTACCCGCCAACAATCACAGTTCGAGGTTGCGATGAACGATCTGCACAACACTTCGAATACGACAACGACGCGACCTCGTCAGGCGGCTTCGTTGCTGGCGGTTCTCGTGGCCCTTGTCGTTGGGGTGATTTTTCTTGCGCAAATGAGCGAGCCAATAGAAGCTCAGCCGTGGCGAAGGCGTGCCTACGATCCCAATGCGAAACCCGATCGCAACGGCGTGCCGGACTGGGAAGTCGATCCACGATTCAAGGACGATGTCTTCACGTTCGTCCGTCTGAAATACAATGCGTACCGAGGCCGGGGCGGCGGCTGGGCAACTGATTACCCGGACGCCGACCTGAACTTCGCCTTCCGGCTGCAGCAGCTCACGTCGATGAAAGTCGACCCGGACGGAAAGATTCTGGAGATCACCGATCCTAAACTGTTCGACTACCCTTGGGTCTACATGATTGAACCGGGCGGCATCACGCTCAGCGAAGAAGAAACGACCACGCTCAGACGTTACCTGCTCAACGGCGGCTTCATGATGGTCGACGACTTCTGGGGCGAAGATGAGTGGTACGACTTCTACGAAGCCATCAAGCAGGTTTTTCCTGACCGGGAACCCATCGAACTCCCGTACGAGCATCCGATTTTTCACTGCGTCTACGATCTGCCATACAAGCCGCAGATTCCCAGCCTGGGTGCCGCACAGGCCGGGCGAGCTCAGGGCATCACCTGGGAAAGACCTGACGCTCAGGAAGTCCACTACAAAGGCATCTTCGACGACAAGGGGCGCATGATGGTCATGATCTGCCACAACACGGACCTGGGCGATGGCTGGGAACGCGAGGGCCTGGACCCGTGGTACTTCAAAGAGTTCTCCGAAAAGCTGGCCTACCCGCTGGGCATCAATATCATTTTTTACGCCATGACACATTGAGGGCGAAGCAACACAAAAGACGTTCGCGCAACGGCCCAAGAACACGGCATCGACATGTTTCTCAGGAAACGTCTTGGAGAGGGGCACTCTGATCGGATCAGTTTTAAATGTCGACATTTCACATAATCAACTCACATTAGCCGAATCTCTGTTGTCAATTGTTGCCACCGAGTTGAAACCCAACTGGACATTACCTGCTTTCTGAATCCAACCGCAGTTCTTCAAGCAACGCTCTAAGGGCTGGTGAAGAGACATTCATTTTCGAATATGTCTCAAACCGATGTGCCAACGGAGTGAGCAATGAAACGGAACGGACATGATTCGCGAATTCGTATTTCGCGAGGTAAAGGGTGGCTTGAAATCAAAGCAAGTCGCCTTACATGGCAATTCACGGTTGTCTGGATATCTGCCTGTGTTGCTGCAACTGTTATCACCGTCACTTGGCTTAATTGCTGACCGGAAAGGACACCGATGAGTTCTGAAACTGCCACCGATCCTGACGAAGAACGACGCGTCGTCGAGTTACTGCGCGGTGCTCGTGAGCAGATTTTTACCGAACTGCGGAAAGTCATTATCGGTCAGGAACAAGTGATCGAGCAGCTGCTGCTGGCTTTGTTTGCCGGTGGGCATTGTCTGATTACCGGAGCGCCCGGACTGGCGAAGACGCTGCTGGTGCAGTCGGTCGCTGACCTGTTTCATTTGAAGTTTGCGAGAATCCAGTTCACACCGGACCTCATGCCGGCGGACATCACGGGGACGGAGATTCTCGAACAGGATGAAAACGGCCAGCGACGGATGGTCTTCGTGCCGGGCCCGATCTTTGCCAACGTGATTCTCGCTGACGAAATCAACCGCACGCCGCCGAAGACGCAATCAGCCATGCTCGAAGCCATGCAGGAGCATCAGGTCACGGCGGCCGGCAAACGCATGCCGCTCGAAGAACCGTTCTTTGTTCTCGCGACGCAGAATCCGATCGAGATGGAGGGGACGTACCCGCTGCCCGAAGCTCAGCTCGACCGCTTCATGTTCAATGTCTTTGTCGACTACCTGCCCGAGGATGAAGAAGTCGCCGTTGTGACGCGGACGACAGCAGGTCCGAAGGCGCAATTGACACCGCTGTTCGCCGGGAGTGACCTCGTCAGTTTCCGATCTGTCGTGCAGTCAGTACCGATTGCCGAAGACGTCGCTCGTTACGCCGTTCGTCTGGCCGCGACATCACGTCCTCATCAGGCAACGACTCCCGAATTTATCAACGAATGGGTCAGCTGGGGAGCCGGCCTTCGAGCAGGTCAGTACCTGGTACTCGGTGCTAAAGTGAAAGCGCTGCTCGACGGCAAGTCGCACGTCAGCATCGACGACATCCGCCACGTCGCTCATCCGGTAATGCGACACCGAATCCTGATCAACTACCGCGCTGAAGCCGACGGCATCTCCACCGAACAGGTCATCGACCGACTCCTCGAAACCGTGCAACCACCTGGCTGACGAGGACAAAGCTGTAGGCTGGAACAAGCTCCGCGCAGTTCCGGCAGAAAAACAATCGTGCCTTGCCGGAACGGCGCGGAGCTTGTTCCAGCCTACTCATTGAGTCGAAATTACAATGCCTTCTCCACAATCATCATCCTTCGGACGCCATGCCGATCCCGCTGTTCTGATGCGGATTCGGTCGCTGGAGTTGCGCGTGAAGGCGGTGATGGAAGGCTTTTTCAACGGGCTGCATCGTTCGCCGTTCCACGGGTTCTCGGTCGAGTTCAGCGCGTATCGTCAATACACAGACGGAGACGATCCCCGGTATCTCGACTGGAAAGTCGCGGCGAGATCCGATCGGTACTACATCAAGCTTTACGAGGACGAAACCAATCTGCGCTGCAACCTGCTGGTCGACAACAGCAGGTCGATGAGTTTCGGCAGCCTCGACTACACCAAGGCAGACTACGCAAAGACGCTGGCGGCCTGTCTGGCCTGGGCACTTACTCAGCAACGCGATGCCGCTGGCCTGATCGTGTTTGACGAGGATGTGGAAGACATCATTCCGGCACGGTTCCGGCACGGGCAGTTGCGGCAGATTCTGATGGCGCTGGAGAAGGCCGAACAGGGGGCATCAACTGACCTGACGAAGCCGCTGGAACGAGTCGCCGGGCAGGTTCGTAAACGGGGGCTGGTCGTGCTGATTTCCGACCTGCTGGCTCCCGTGGATGGGCTGGAACGAAATCTTGGATACCTCGCAGCTGCCGGTCATGAACTCGTGGTGTTCCAGATTCTCGACCCGCAGGAATTGAGTTTTGAATTCGACGCACCCGCGCTCTTTCAGGACATGGAATCCGGCCAGGAAATTTATGTGGATCCCGGTTCTGCTCGGAAGCAGTATCAGGAGCGACTCCAGAAACATCTCGCCCTTGTGCAGGCAACATGTGAAAAACTGGGAGCGATCTACGAACTCTGTGCGACTGATCGTCCGCTGGAGATTGCCCTGTCCGAGTTCATGCTGCGGCGGCAGAAGATGAAGGCCGGTTCCGCTCGCATTCCGCAGCGTCGTTCGCCGGCAGGGAGGTCGACATGAGCTTTCTCGCTCCGTTATATCTTGCCGGCCTGGCGGCCATCGGTCTGCCGATTCTGTTCCACATGATCCGGCGAACGCCCAAAGGCAAAGTGCCGTTCAGCACGCTGATGTTTCTGGAAGCGTCGCCGCCCAAAGTCACCAGCCGATCAAAGATCGAACACTGGCTGCTGCTGCTGATCCGGGCGACCGCGTTGATCCTGCTGGCTCTGGCCTTCTCGCGACCGTTTCTGCGGCAGAGCGAAGACATGGCCGTCGATACCGAAAGCAAGCGACGAGCGATCCTGGTCGACGTCAGCGCGAGCATGCGTCGCGACGGACTCTGGGAACAGGTCACCCGCATAGTCGACGCGATTCTGAAGGATGTGAAGGCGGACGATTCCGTCGGGTTGTTTGTTTTCGATCAGGAACTGCTGCCACTTCTGTCGTTCGAAGAGTGGGCTGGTTTGCAGGCCGGACATCAGACTGCTGTCGCTCAGAAACGGCTGCAGGAAGTCACGCCTGGCTGGATGGGCACGAACCTGGGTGTCGTACTTCCCGAAGCCGTGAACGCCGCCCTGGATGAAGCTGGCGACACAGAGGCGTCTCGCGCGACGGAGGTCATCGTCATTACCGATCTGCAGCGAGGCAGCCGTATTGAAGGCCTGCAGACGTTCGAGTGGCCAGACTCGGTCACTGTCGATATTCAGAGGGTCGAAACAAAAACGACCGGTAACGCGTCCGTGCAGGTGATCGGTAGCGTTGATGGGAAATCCGGTTTACGGGTCCGCGTTGAAAACGTCGCCGACTCACCGCATGAGAGATTCAAAGTCCAGACCTCGAATGAATCAGCAGACGGAACGGCTTCCGGGGTGTCAGCAATTCAGCAGGAGGTCCACGTGCCGCCTGAGCAGAATCGGGTGGTGCAGTTCAAAGATGTCTCGGCGACAACGAAGCCGATTATGGTTTCTCTGAGCGGAGACGACGATGGCTTCGACAACCAGGCCTGGTACGTGAAGCCTCAGACGGCACGCGTTCCAGTCCTGTATCGCGGTGCCGGCGCAATGAGCGACCCGAATGAGCTTCGGTATTACCTCGAACGAGCGTTTCTTTCGACTCCAGCGCGGGCCATTGACTTCTATGCAGATAGCGATGGTAACACGCCAGACGAAACGTGGATGACCGGCCTGTCGGTCGTTGCGAAGCTGCTGGATTCGGAACAACTCCGCCTGTCGAGCAAAGCGGTCGAAGATGGGTGGACGTTGATTGTTGTCGGGAATTCAATCGAGACGTGTCGGCAGGCGTTCTCTATCGTTGGGCTTGAATCGCCGGACGTTTCCGAAGCGAATGTCGAAGGGTACGCCATGCTGTCAGACGTTGATCTGGAACATCCGGTGTTTCAGCCATTCAACGACGTGCGACTGGCTGACTTCACGAAACTCCCGATCTGGAAGCATCGAGTGATTGAGGGCCAGCTTCCGGAACATGCCCGCGTACTGGCTTCGCTGGATGGGCAACATCCCGCCATTGTGGAACTGCCACATGGCAACGGTCGCGTGCTGCTGTTTACTTTCGGATGGCAGAACGACGACAGCCAGTTTGTGCTGTCTTCCAAGTTTGTGCCGCTGATGAATTCGCTGGTCGACGACTTTGCGGGGACCAGTGTCGAACCGTCACGAGCGATCGTCGGTGATCAGTTTCCGGTTCACACTCTGACCGGTTCAGCCACGGGCGAAATGACAATCATCGCTCCGTCGGGGTTGGAGCAGGGGCTGGAAATTTCTCCATTGGCGTTCGCCGTCCTGACCGAACCCGGCGTTTACCAATTCAAATGGGTCGACCGGGACGGGCCGAGAACTGCCAGCATCGCGGCGAATCTTGATCCGCTGGAAAGTCGCACCGACGCTCTGGGACTGGATGAAATCCGGGCGTTGGGGGTGCCTCTACCGGACATCGTCGAAGCTCGTCTGACCATTGATGAAAAACGACAGCTGCTGGCTCGCGAACTGGAGTCTCGACAGAGGTTCTGGCAGTGGGTCATTCTGGTGGGAATCCTGCTGCTGCTGCTGGAAACCTGGCTGGCCGGATATCTGGCCGGAGGAGAGGCTCAAAGTGGACCTGACACAACATGACTTTATGACTTTGCGTAGGGTGCGTCTTGACGCACCAGTGGCTTACGTGACGCTTTGGTGCGTCAAGACGCACCCTACGAAGTTCTGACATTTCTCACGCGAAGGCGCAAAGACGCTAAGGAAAGTACTTGAAACAAGACATCTCTTCATCCTTCGCGACTTAGCGCCTTCATTCTGTTTTCAAACTGACTTTTGAGGCAGTCCACATGGACCAGCACATTTCTCGACAACTCAACTTCGTCGTTCGACGCTTAATCCGCCTGCGTTGCTGGTGGGCACTCAGCTGGCTCTGGTCGCTGGTCGCGCTGGTTACAGCGATCGTTGTCATGACGCTGCCAGTGGGCAATCAGGCAGTGACTGTCTTCAACGCTCTGTTCTGTGCCGCGCTGCTGGGATCGGCCTGGCTGGTGCGACCGCGACGGGTTTCAGAACAGCAGAAACTTGCCACGGCGAGGTTGATCGAGCAACGCTGGCCTGACCTGAATCAGCGACTTCTGACGGTTATTGAGCAAACGCCGAACGCGGCAGCTGGTGGTTTCTCGTGGCTGCAGCAGGAACTGGCGAGCGAAGTCCGCTCGCATTCGTACTCGCACGACTGGAAAGACGGCGTTCCGACGCGACGCATTCTGACTCGTGTGGCGACGACGCTGTGTGCAATCGTGCTTTCAGTTTGCCTGGCGGATCAATTGCGAACAGAAGCTGGTTCCGCGTTGGCTGCTCTCGATGAGCCGACTCCTGAAGAGCAATTGAACAACTCCGCACTTGAAGCATTCAACGTCAGTGTGGAACCAGGAACTGCGGAAGTCGAACGCGGCAGGGCTCTGCTGATTACAGCGACATTTGACGGTCGATTGCCGTCGACGGTCACGATGCTCGAAGACCCTGGCAAAGCGACGGCTGAAAAACTGGAAACAGACGAGTCAAACGCCAGCGCGAGACCGATGCGTCAAAGCCTGAAAGACCCACTGTTCGGGACTCGACTGCCGAGTGTTGATTCGTCGTTTGAATATCAGATTCAGTTTGATGATCAGAGAACCGAAGTCTTCCGGATCAGCGTTTACGATCTTCCGCGCGTTGCTCAGGTCGATGCGCTGATCGAGTTTCCTTCGTACTCGGACATGCCGAACGAGCTGATTGAAGACACGTGGCGAGTCTCGACGGTCGAAGGCTCGTCGGTTGTCTTGAAGTGCCGGCTCAATAAGCAGATCGCGGACGGGCGACTGATTGATGAAGACGGTCGCGAGTTTGAACTTCTTGCCGCAACATCGATATCAACGACGTCCATAACACCGCGCAATGGCGATGTCGAACCGACTGCGAACGAGCCACCGGGAGTGCTCTATCAAACGCGAATTCCCGTCGACAAAACGCGGCGACTGACGTTCCGGTTGACCGACGACAAAGGTCGCCGCAATCGTGAAGAGGACGAATTCGTGCTGACGGCGGTGCCGAATCGACCGCCGGAAATCAAGCTCGTCTTTCCCGGTCGTGACTTAAGAGTGTCACCGATCGAAGAACTTCAGCTGGAAGCGACTGTGTGGGACGACTTCGGCATCAGCGAGCACGGTGTGGTTCTCGCCCTGGCGGATCGAGAACCCAGGACGATTTCTCTCGGTGAAAAAGCCGCCGCCAGGCAGAAGCACGAACTGGCTCACCTGCTGGCTCTGGAACCGGAACACGCCGAACCCGACCAGCTCGTGTCCTACTATTTCTTCGCGGACGATTTCGGTGTGGCGGGCGAGAAACGTCGCACGATGTCGGACATGTTCTTCGCCGAGGTGCGGCACTTCGAGGAAATCTTCCGGGAAGGTCAGCCACCACCAGGTGGCGCACCACCGGCGGAAAGCAAGAACGCGAAAAAGGCCGAAGAACTTGGCGAGCTGCAGAAGCAGATTATCGCCGCCACGTGGAAGATCATTCGCCGCGAGACTCGCGACGAAGTTTCGCCCGCTTTCGCCGACGACGTCACGTTGCTGGTCGAGTCTCAGCAGGAAGCGATCAGCCAAATGAATGAACTGATCGAAGAGCTGGAAGACGCTCAGTCGAAGATGTACGCGGCGGACGTTGTGGAAGCCATGAAAACCGCCGTCGTACGGCTGGTGGAAACTCACGAAAAAATGAAGTCGGACTTGCTGACTCCGGCACTCACCGCTGAGCGGGCCGCTTATCAGGGGTTGCTGAAGTTGCGTGCTCGCGAGCATCAGGTCACGCAGCAGCAAAGCAGTCCGAGCAAAAGCAGCGGCTCGAAAAGTGCCTCGCAGCAGCAGCTCGATCAGCTCGAACTGGACAACAAGAAGAACCGGTACGAGGCCGAGCAGCAGGCGAATCAGCAGGAACTGGAACAGCAGAACCGTGAGGAGTTGCAGGTTCTCAACCGGCTGCGCGAACTGGCCCGGCGTCAGGGTGACCTTAATCAGAAGCTGAAAGAGCTGGAACACGAACTCAAAGCCGCGAAGACTGAGGCGGAGCAGGAAGAAATCGAACGTCAGCTGAAACGGCTTCGTGAAGAACAGAAGGAGTTGCTGCGCGACGTTGACGAGCTGAAGGACCGGATGGAGAAACCAGAGAACCAGCAGGAGATGGCCGACACTCGCGAGAAGCTCGAAGACACGCGTTCCAAAGTGCGTCAGGCATCCGAAGCTCTTGAGGAAGGCAAGCTGTCTCAGGCGTTGAATGAAGGAACGCGAGCAGAACGCGAACTGGAAAAGTTGCGGGATGAAGTTCGTCAGAAAGCCGCCGGTCAGTTTGGCGAGGCGATGAAAGATCTTCGGCAGCAGGCTCGCGAGATCGGCCAGCGACAGGATCAGATTGCCGAGGCTTTGAATCAGAACGCTCCGCAGCAAGGCGAACGTCCCTCGTTGCGAACGAAGCAGAAACCGTCTGGCGAAAAGTTGCAGGAACAACTGGACGAGCAGCACGAGCAGCTGGATCAGGTCATGGAGAAAATGCGGGAAGTTGTCGAGAAGGCTGACACGGCGGAACCGCTGCTCGCGCGGCAACTTTACGAAACCGTGCGTAAGACTCGTTCGGATCGAGCCAGCGAAGCTCTGGACGAAACGCGTGATCTGAACCGGCGAGGTCTGACCAAAGATGCGGCGGTTGCTGAACGGCGTGCTCACGATAGTCTCGACCGCATGCAGAAGGGCATCGAGCAGGCGGCGGAAGCGGTACTTGGTAACGAGTTGGAAACTCTGAAACGAGCGAGTCGCGAACTGGCTGAAGCTGGCAAAGCCGTGCAGCAGGAACTGGCTCAGGCCGATCCGGAAGAGCTGCAGAAAATGAGAAACGGTCGGGAAGCGGCTGATCCTGGCGCCGAAGAAAATCCAGCAGGAAACAGTCGTCAGGATGGCAGTGGCCAGTCATCGAAGCCCGGAGATCAGAAGGCTGATGAGCAAACTGAAGGATCTCAGAGTCAGCAGCAGGATGGCACAAAGACAGAGCAGAAGCCGGGCGATGTTACGCCGAAATCTCAACAGCAGAAGGGCGACGCAACGGGAGAAGGAAATCAGAAACCTGGTGACAAACCCGGCGCTGCAAAATCCGATAACGAAAACCAGCAGGGATCGGGCGAGGGACAGAAGCCAGGCCAGCAGCCTTCGAATTCGGATCAGAAAGGCCAGGGAGGAAAACCCGGAGAGCAGCCTGGCCAGGAATCGACGGGTGCAGGCAAGCCTCAGTCCGGCAACCCGTCGCGGAATCCCGACGGACAACAGAAGTCGGACACTCCGGGTGAGCCGAAAGGCCAGGGGCAAAGCCAGCAGGGTGACGGTCAATCTCCAGGCGGTAAACCCGGCGAAGGCCAGAGCGAGCCTGGACAGTCATCTGGCGGGCAGGGAGAAGGTCAGTCGCCTTCAGAATCACAAGGCCAGCAGGCCGGTCAACAACCCGGTCCGCGTCAACGTCCGGGATTGAGGCCGCCGACAAACCAGCCGTCTCAACCGGGTTCGCAGCGGTCGGAGACGGCGCAGGGGCAAGGCGGATCCACAGGCCCCGGCAATCCGATTACCGGCCAGGGTTTTGTGCAATGGTCAGATCAGATCCGGAACGTGGAAGAGTTGATCGATGATCCGAAACTGCGGGCCGAAGTCGCTCGAATTCGTGAAGCAGCACGCAGCATGAGAGCCGAATTCAAGCGACATTCGAAAGAGCCTCAATGGGGACTGGTTCGCATGGAGATACTCGAACCGCTGGCGGAGATTCAGGAAAAAATTCGCGAAGAGATCGCTCGTCGAGAATCTCCGGATTCCCTGGTACCGATCGATCGCGATCCGGTCCCGGATAAGTATGCGGAACTCGTGCGACGTTATTACGAACGGATCGGATCAGGGAAGTAGTTTGGTAGCTGATCGAAGTTTTCCTCCAGAAGGAACTCTGTTCAAGAACTCAAACGAGTGGTTCGACCACCAGCCATCCAACTTACATCACTCATGCCCGATGTTCTACTAGTCAACGCAATGCGTGAATTTTCAAGAGACTCGATATGATCTCCATCGGAAGTCCCATCTGGCTGATTCCTGCGGTGATCGTTGCCGTCACGGGCGTGCTGCTGGTCTGGAAAGCTGCTGGAAAAGGAAATGCGCCTGAGCGGGTTCGGCGTCTGGCCGGAGCGCTCAAAGTTTTCGCGTTGTGTCTGCTGGCGATCTGTCTGATCGAACCTGTGTGGAGCGGCGTTCATCCGCGACCGCATTCGAATCTGTTTCTCGTTCTGACAGACAACAGCCAGAGCCATACTCAGGAATCAAGCGATGATTCTGGCGGATCAACACTGGCGACTCAGTTCAAGGCCACGTTGAAGCCGACGCCTGATTCGTGGCTGGATCGTCTCGGGCAGGATTTCGAAGTTCATCAGTTTGCGTTTGATCGCCGTGTCAAAACCGTTCGGGCATTCGACGAGTTGGACTGGACCGGCGAGGCGTCCGCGTTGAAGGGAGCTTTGCAATCGCTGGACCACCGTTTTGAAGGGCGGAATGTCGGCGGCATCGTGCTGTTAAGTGACGGCAACGCTACCGACCTGACGCTCGACAATCTGAATGACAGTTTCGACGACGCAGAATTGCCGCCGGTTTACCCCATTCTGTTTGACCGGAATTCATCGTTGCCGGATGTCGCCATCGAATCGGTGTCGATCAGCGAAACGCCATTTGAAGATGCTCCGGTTTCGCTGCAGTGCGACGTGCGGGTCCATGATCTGAGCATGCAGCGTATTACGTCGTCGGATTTGCTCGTGGAATGTTGTCTGCTGGATGCTGATGGGAAGACGGTCAAGACCGAACGAATGGCGATCAGCGATCCGGAAGCGACGTTACCGTTTCGATTTCAGTTTCGCCCGATCAAAACCGGCGTTGCATTTTATCGACTGCAGGTCACCACATTGGAACTCGGCGAGGGCGACGACACGCCGCTCAAGGAAAGCATGCTGGCGAACAATTCAAGAATTGTGAAGGTCAACCGAGGCTCCGAGCAGCATCGCATTCTGTATGTTTGCGGTCGACCAAATTGGGAGTTCAAATTTCTGCGGCGTTCGGTCGAGGAAGACGATCAGATCGACCTTGTCGGGATGATCCGCGTGGCGAAGCGTGAAGCGAAGTTCGACTTCCGGGGTCGTGACGGGCAGTCCAGCAACTCGCTGTTTCGAGGTTTCAAAGGTGAAGCCGACGAAGAAACGGAAAAGTTCGACGAACCCGTCATCGTCAGGCTGAACACGAAAGATGCCAATGAGCTGCGGGCGGGTTTTCCGAAAGATGCGAAGGACCTGTTCGGATTCGACGCGTTGATTCTCGACGACATTGAAGCAGCATTCTTCAATCGGGATCAGCTGACACTGATTGAAAAGTTTGTCAGCGAACGCGGCGGCGGACTGCTGATGCTCGGCGGTGCCGAGTGTTTTCAGACCGGTGACTATGAGCGAACTCCCGTCGCCGATGCGTTGCCGGTTTACCTGGACCGGACGCAGTTTCCTGATCAGGCTTCCGATTTGACGCTCGATCTGACTCGTGAAGGCTGGCTGCAACCGTGGGTGCGGCTTCGTCCGACAGAATCCGACGAACAGGACCGACTCAAAACGATGCCCAGGTTCCGAACGCTCAATCCGACTCAGGGCATTAAGCCAGGAGCGTCGGTGATGTCGACCGTTTCGAATTCGAACGGCGAACACTGGCCGGCGCTGGTGACGCAGTCGTATGGTCGCGGTCGTTCTGGAGCGATGCTTGTGGGAGACCTGTGGAGGTGGCAGATCACTCGGGCGGAAGAACAGCCCGAAGACTTGCCTAAGGCCTGGCGACAGATACTGCGATGGTTGATCGCCGATGTGCAGCAGCGAGTTGGTGTCGATCTTGTAACAGCCGAAGACGTCGCTCCGGAAGCGGTGCGTATAAACGTTCGAGTGGTGAATGAAGAGTTCCTGCCGCTAGACAATGCTCAGGTGAAAATCCGAGTGACTGGTCCGGCAACGCTCACGAAGGATGACGTCACGCAGGTGAAAGCGTCATTTGTGGATCCACTCGCGGATGCATCAACGACGGAACCGGCTGAAGAAGTCGTCTTGAATGCCGAGGCTTCACTGAATGAACCGGGTGTCTATTCGGCGGTGTTCGTGCCGAAGGAAGCGGGAGCGTGGACCATCGAGGCGGAGGCCGTCACCGGTGATGGCGGGAAACTGAAGGCCGACAAAGCTGGCTGGATTTACGAGCCCGAGGTTCAGGAGTTTCAGCGGTCGGGAGTCAACGAAGAATTACTCACAAAGCTGGCAGAAAAATCAGGTGGTGAAATAGTTCAAGAGGATGCGCTCGATGCTTTTGTGTCAATACTTCAAAGCAAGCCGATGCCCATCGTTGAAGCGTGGACGATGCCGCTGTGGGATCAGCCGCTGGTGTTTCTGATCGTGCTGGGATGTCTTGTCGGCGAGTGGGGATTGCGGCGTTCCAAAGGGCTACCATGATCACTCGTCCTGGATTTGCGACTCCGTCCAGCGGCTCGTCACTTTGTGTGATGGACTGGCAAAGCTGAAATCAAGCAATCTGATACTGATCCGTACGGCTCGCGAGGTGACTATGAGGTTCATCACCCAATCGATCTTCGGTCGTCACCAGGCGGTGGTGTCACTGGTTTTCGGAGTTCTGATGCCTGTCTGTTCCCACTGCTTCGCGGCGGATGGTGATTCTGTCAGATCGGCGAAAGCGGCCCCGGCAGATCGGTTAGTGCTGATTGTTCGCGGTGCTTCAGGAACGCCGGAATACGGGCAGCTGTTTGATACCTGGAGTGAACGCTGGGAATCGGCTGCGTTGCAGGGCGGGACGCAGGTGCTGCGAATTGGTCCGAAAGAATCAGGTGGTGGTGGGACGAGCCAGGCGGTGACTGAGCCGATTGACGCCGATCGAAACTCCATCGAACTGGCTCTGCGTGAGGCTGCGAAAGAGGCTCAGTCGAAACAATTGAACGAGTTGTGGATCGTTCTGATCGGGCACGGGACGTTTGACGGCAGGCTGGCGCGGTTCAATCTGCGAGGTCAGGATATCAGTGCCGAAGAGCTGGCGAACTGGCTGAATCCAGTTTCCTGTCCGGTGGCGATTGCCAATTGTGCGTCGGCCAGTGGGCCGTTTCTCAAGGCGCTGGCTGGTCCAGATCGAGTTGTGATCACAGCGACAAAGGCGGGTTCAGAAAATAATTTCGCCCGCTTTGGCGAATACCTTTCTGCTGCCGTTGGCGATTCGACTTTCGATCTGGATAAGGACGGACAGACGTCGTTGTTCGAAGCGTATCTGTCAGCCAGCCGACGAACAGACGGATTTTATGAGACGGAAGGTCGACTGGCGACCGAGCATGCGCTGCTTGATGACAACAGCGATGGGCTGGGAATTCGAGCCGACTTGTTCCGCGGGATTCGACTTGTAAAGAAGGTACAGGGTGGGGCGTCGGTCGACGGTCGCCTGGCTCATCAGTTTCATCTGGTCCGCAGCGATTCTGAACGACAGCTTTCGTCGCAGACTCGGCAGCTTCGGGACAAACTCGAACTGGCGGTTATTCAGCTTCGCGATCGCAAGCAATCCTTCGATAGCGAGGACGCTTACTACGCTCAACTTGAAGACCTGCTGGTGAAACTCGCACAAGCGTATGCGGGTTTCGATTCGACGGTTGAAACGCCAGGTAAACCCATAGGAGCGCGTCTGAAATAACTTCCCGATTTCTAACGGTAAGCTGGAACAAGCACCGCGCAGTTCCGGCAGCACGACAATCCTGAAATGCCGGAACTGCGCGGTGCTTGTTCCAGCCTACGACTCCCTGGTTCGACTTTCGGAAAGTTATTTGGAACACGATCTATAGCGATCTGACAGGAAGCCGCTTTACTTCAGAAGCTGAACGAGCTGAAACACCACCAGCCCGGCCGCGATGAGAGACAGCCATCCAATCCCGCTGCGGAGTGAGCGACCCTGCAAACGACCGCTGAGGTCCGAGCCTATTCTCGCCCCGATGGTACCGCCGAACATGAGAGCGACCGTCAGCGCCAGATCAATATTTTCCTGCAAGGCGTGGGAGATCGTTGCCAGGAACGATGTAATCCAGACAACAATCAACGAGGCCAGAATGGCTTTTTGCGATCGGATATCCAGCAGGTAGACAAGACCCGGAATCAGCAGCAGTGCTCCACTGATGCCGAGCATTCCTGCGGTGACGCCGGTCACGAAGCCGAACATGGACAGGACGGGAATCGACAGCGTCCCGACTCCCAGTTCCGGAAACGTGTCGACCGGAGGCAACTTCAAGCGTGCCAGAACACCTCGACCCACAGGGCGACCGACGAGCTGACGTCGCACTTCGTAAAGGCTGAATGTGCCGATGCCGACCAGCAGGATGAGGTAGGCTCCCATGACGAGCAGTTCGCTGGCCCGAACATTGCGACTATTAATCTGCAACTCGCCAAACTGACCGGCGGCTTTGAGAATGATCGTCCCCAGCAGCACTCCCATGATGATTCCACCGGTGATGATCAGTGGAAGTCGTAGCTGAAGACTCGTGACGCGCCGTGCCAGCAGTGCAGCGGTGGATGGACCCAGAACTTGGCAGGCGGTGGAGCCAACAGCCACTTCAATGGGAATTCCCAGGACGACGTGCAGGATCGGAACCAGCAGAAAGCTTCCGCCCACGCCGAAAATGCCCGACAGACTTCCGACAACAAAGCCGCAGCCCAGAACCAGCAGCAGTTCGTGTGGAAGCAGCACCCCGAGCACAGTGATCGTTCCTGAAAGTAGCGTGGCAATCCAAACCGTCGCTGTCGGCGGTGGGTCAGATGTAATACTCGATAAAGGGCTCATCCTGTGAATCGTGGTCCGATTCGTCTTCGGCAGGCGATGCTTTTTTCAGCCGACGGAACACCCAGTTCACAATAATTCCCCAGACGATCGGAACCGTCAGACAGGCGAAAATAAACAGTAACTGAGAGACAAATGGGGGCATTTTCAGATGACGTGCGAGCGTGGATTGGCGGAAAACGAAGAGCGCTGACCCGAGGGACCACATTAGGGGCCAGGACGCAACGACGTCAACGGGGTGACGTCAGCGATTGTGCGACTGGACGAAGGCTGCTGGTCTCGCGAGACTCGCGCCATCATCGATTTCAGATTGGTCACCTGGAAGCGACAATACTTCTCGCGGGCAAGGTTGAGGAATGGCCGATGCCACGACTCTCACCAG
>JABMPE010000623.1 GCA_013203845.1 Rhodopirellula sp.
AACATGAAGCATCACAGCGTGCCTCGCTTCACGCACAACTTCATCATCTATGAAGAGAACGTGTTGCCGGATGAATATCGCGGAAAACTGTTCGGAATCGAACCGTTGCAGGGTCAGGTCGTGATGAGCGACTTCCAGCCGGACCAGTCGTCGTTCCAGACTCGCGACATCAGCCGAGTCGTCAAAACCAGCGACCAGTGGTTCCGACCGGTCGACATCAAAGCCGGCCCCGACGGCTGCATCTACGTCGCTGATATGTACGAACAACGCATCGATCACAGCAGCCACTACGCAGGCCGCATCGATCGCACTAACGGTCGTATCTATCGCTTGAAGCCGAAAAACCTGCCAAAGGTGAAGTCGTTTGACTATGGAAAATCTGATTTCAACGGCCTGATCGGCTTGCTGAAGCATCATGGCAAGTGGCATCGACAGACGGCACAGCGATTGATCGCTGACCGCCATGATGAAAGCAGGAAGGAATCGTTACTCGAACAGACGATGCGGGCCGGTGGCCAGGATGCACTGGAACTCCTGTGGGCGTTCCACGCTTCCGGCGGCCTGAAAGACGACAACACCGCTACCGTCAAACTGCTCGGTCATCACGATCCATTTGTCCGAGCGTGGACCGTTCGACTCTTGTGCGATCATTATCAGGTGGAGCCAGCAATTGCTCGGGCGCTTGTGGACCTCGCGGCGAAAGAACCGTACATCGAAGTTCGCAAACAGCTCGCCTCGTCGGCGCGACGACTGCCGGCCAAAGACGCGCTGCCGATTATTCGAAACCTCCTCAATTACGACGAAGACTCCAAAGACATCCACCAGCCGCTCATGCTGTGGTGGGCGATCGAAGCCAAAGCCACCGATGGATCACACCAGGAAATTCTCGACCTGCTTTTCGCCGACAAAGAGATCTGGCAGAAGGCTATTGTGAAAGAACATCTCATTGATCGAATGATGAAGCGTTACGCGCTGGCGGGCTCACGAGAAGAACTCATCGCCGCGGCCGACCTGCTGAATGCTTCTCCCGACAAAGCCAGCACAGACCTTCTACTGAAAGGCTTTGAAGAAGCTTATAAAGGCCGATCGCTGGCCGGTCTTCCGGATCAACTGGTCGCCGCCATCGCGAAATCAGGCGGAGGATCCACCGCGCTCAAACTGCGACAAGGCGATGCCGCGGCTATCAAGACGGCGGTCACAGCCGTCCAGACAGGGCAGGGGAGTGCGGTCGACCGCCTGCAATACCTGCAGATTTTCGGCGAAGTCCGTCGCCCGGAATTCATTCCCGTTCTGCTGAAAGTGGTCGACTCAGAAAAGAACGCCGAGTTAGTCTCGGCCGCACTGACTGCGCTGCAGGCGTTCGATGATCTGCGAGTTGGCCAGTCCGTCGTCAAAAGTCTGAAGGGAATTCCCGCAGACGCAAGGCTTGTTGCCGAGACACTTCTGAGCAGCCGACCTGTCTGGGCCATCGAGCTTCTGGAAGCTGTAGACAGCGGAAATTTGAAACCCGAAGACGTCTCAGACACCGCTCTGCGAAAGATCCTGCTGCACGACAACAGTCGAATCAACGAGCTCGTCGCCAAACACTGGGGCAGCGTTGCCGGAGCGACCACCGAAGAAATGCGAAAAGAAGTCGAACGGCTGATGGCGATTGCCGAAGCCGCCTCCGGGAACCCGGAGAAGGGCAAAGTGCTCTATATGGAGAACTGCGGAAAGTGCCATACGCTGTTCACCGAAGGCGGAAAAGTCGGTCCTGATCTGACCTCGTTCAAACGCGACAACCTCGAACGCGTCATGATCAACGTGGTGAATCCGAGTCTCGAAATCCGCGAAGGCTTCGAAAACTACATCATCATCACCACGGACGGTCGAGTCGTGAACGGGTTCCTCGCGGACAAAGACAATCAGGTAGTCGTACTGCGAGGCGTCGACGGCCAGAACCTGATCTTCCGCCGCGACGAAATCGAAGACATGCGGGCAATCAAGCGATCCGTCATGCCCGAAGGCACCGTCGCCAAGTTGACTGATCAGCAGATCCGCGATCTGTTTGCTTACCTGCGAGCGTCTCAACCGGTGAATTACTGACCAGAGGAATAACCACGGAAGACACGGAATTACACGAACATCATTCTGACAGTCGTTTGGTTTCCGTGTAATTCCGTGACTTCCGTGGTTCAAAACTTCAATCTGCCTTGGCTTTGGCTTCTTCCTTCTTCGGCAGGATTGTCAACCAGATGTCCTCGGTCGATCGGTTGAATGTTGCCAGATCAAACTCGGCATTCACCGAAGAACCGTCACCGTACTGACCGACGATGCGCAGCGGACCGTTGAATGGTTTGGCATCGTCGGTCTTCAGAATCAGTTTGACGGCCTTCGATGTGTCGCCTTTGGCTTCTGATTTGACGGGTTCGACAGTCGCTCCTTCGGGCAGGTTCTGCACGCTCACCATGACCTCTTCGGCGAAGCCGTCGTTGCGAGCGATCGTGACAGGAATCTCCAGCGGCGTTCCGAGAGTTGCGTTAAAGGCGTCCGCCTTCAGTGTCAGTGAGACGGACGGTTGTCGCAGTCTGATGCTCAATCGATAAGCGAATCGCCAGTCACCGTTTTCGAACAGGTCTCGAATTCGGAGTGTGTAATCTCCGTCCGCCTTGACGGAGAACACCAGCCGCGAATCAGCCTTGTTACGCACCGCGTCATCGGATTCTCCGAGGGACTTTCCGTCTTTGTCGAAAACGGTCACGACTGTGTCGAGTGGATAGCCAAGCGAACGAGACTCGACATCAATCACCAGGACCTCGCCCTTCTTCGCCGAAAATCGAAAGCTGTCCTCGTCGCCAGCTTCGTCGATCACTCCGCAGACAGTTGTGGGAACGGTCACTGCGAGTGGTTTCTCGGCGTTACACGGTTCGACCGCCAACTGCACCGGCTCGTCAACAATGCTGAGTGAAACGTCGTGAGGAAGCTCAGCATGCGTGAATCCTGGAAGGGTGCCGACATCGATCTTAATCGGCTGTGACAGAACGTCGGACAGGTTCCAGCCACTGAGTTGTACCGATGCTTCACTGCCGCGCTGCACTGCCGACGGTACGGCGTGATTGGCAATCGGCCCCGTCGTCAGAGTCAATCGATAAACGTAGTCCGTACCGCCGGCAAATCGGATGGTGCTGTTGGGCGCGGCGGGAAAACCAAAAACTCGCACCAGCCACGTCCCGTCCGACGGAGCTTCAAACGCGATCAACGGATCGAATCCGTGATCGTCATCCACCTGCTCGATGACCGTTCCGTTGGCGGAAAGAACCTGCATGATCGGATCGACGGGAAATCCGAGTCGCCAGTTCGCATCAATCTGGGCGACCAGCGTTTGCCCTTTCTTCAGAGCGACTGCATAGACGTCGACATCGTCAGCCGCGCCGAGCTTGCCATTGATCACGATTGACTGATCAATTGGCTGAGCTTTGGCGACGTCGTTGTTGGGTTCGGCTTCGACGACTTCCGGTAAACGTCCCAGCACAAACGGCATCTGAGCGGTCGCGCCTTCCGCGTTGAAAAACCTCAGCCAGTACAAACCCGGGCGAGCATCCGCAGATGGGCTGATGACCAGGTCGTTGTCCTTTTCGGGAATCTCGAACACCACGTTGGGGTTGTCGCACCAGACCTGGGTGCCGGGCTGATTGATCTTCCCGGAAACCTTGACCGTGACCTTCTGCCCGATTTGCCCGCCGGTCGGGAATACCCATTTCACGTCCGGTGGTGCAGCCTGAACAGAACAAACAAAACAAGCCAGCCAAAGGGTGAGGGTTACGAGTAAGGGTAGCCTCATGGCTGAGTCTCCGAAGGCAGGGTGAGAATTCAATTAATGAAGAAATCGATCAATCTTCATTGATCTTACGCGGCAGAATTCTGTGTGTCACTCTCTGCGAGCAGGCGGATTCGGTCGCAGTCGCCCTGAAACTCCATCGACCACCAGACCTCGCACTCTCCGTAAACCCTTATCCTGCTTAGTGTTTTGGACCAATGGGGAAGGTCCGGTGGCTATGGTGTCTTCGGTAGACTGGTGGAAACAATGCCTGTTGACCAGTTCTGCAATCTGGCTACAATCGGCATTCGCGTTAAATTCGGTAAGATCGGCTTAACCGGCAGGGCTAGTAAAGTCGATACTGCTGCAGAGATACGCAACCAAGGGATTGCCAAGGATGTCGCCCCTGGTCGGCTGGCTGCAGATCGTGAGACCTGCCTTCACGAACAATCGCAGTCTCGTCTGAGCCGGCTCATCAGTTCAGCTCAAAGGATGGATGAACCCGATGAAGACTGTTTTTACAACCGGAGAAGCTGCCAAGATCTGTAAGGTCAGCCAGCAGACAATCATTCGCTGTTTCGACTCCGGACAGCTCAAAGGCTTTCGCGTACCAGGTTCCCGATTCCGAAGGATTCCGCGGGATATTCTCTACAAGTTCATGAAAGAGAATGGAATCCCGACGGACGCTCTGGAAAGCGGACGACGCAAAGCACTCATCGTCGATGACGATGAGGAACTCGTCGAACTGATCAAAGACGTGCTCGAAGCGGACGGTCGATTCGACATCCGCACAGCCAACAACGGCTTCGATGCCGGCATGATGGTTAAAGAGTACCACCCGGACATTATCGTGTTGGATGTGATGCTGCCGGATATCAACGGTCGCGAAGTTTGCCAGCGAGTTCGTGGCGATTCCACACTCGACGATTGCCAGATCATCTGCATCAGTGGCATGGTCGAGCAGGACAGGATTCAGGAACTTCGGGACTCGGGAGCGAACGACTTCATGCAGAAGCCGTTTGAAATCGAGAAACTCGTCGAGCGAATCTGCAAGCTGCTGGATGTTGAACCAGTCGCTGCCAACAGCCGCTAGTGTACTGACTCAAGTCAAGCATGAGACCTTCACGCAGCAGCAGGTTTTCGCCTGTTGCTGCGTTTTTTGTAGGCTGCCTCTCGTTTGTTGCTGCCAGGTGGTCATGAATCATGTCGGTTTCTGAACCAGCCAATCAGTCGATGACGCCGCTGCAGCTCGTTCAGCGCGCGTTGCCGGTCTCGACGGCGACCGCGTTACTGGAATGCCTGGCCGATGCGTGGCTGCAAACCGCCGGTGCAACGGCGTGTCACGTCTCGGTGATTACGGGTCAGAAACTGCAGTCAGCTTTCGCTGATCCTGTCCGCTTTGAGAAGCCTTTTGTCTCGCCCGATGAAATCACTGTGCCGCAGGACGCCTGGTCGGTGAGGCTGGCCAGCGATGCGCTGAATTCGATCATCGATCACTCATCCGCGTTCCTGAAATCAGTCACCGTCGTGCCGTTCGAATTTAACGAGCGTTTGTACGGCGGAGCGTTGCTGCTGGGCAAATTTCAGGACACCGACAACCTGACAACGCTGGCGACCGTCAGCGGGCAGCTGATTGAGCAACTTCGAAATCTCCAGTCTTCGACGACGGTGCCTGATCCGATATCAGAGACCAGACTCCGCGATTTGAAACTCGAAGCCATGGCCGAATTCGCCGCCGGAGCTGGTCATGAAATCAACAACCCAGTGGCTACGATCGCCGGTCGATCGGCTTTGCTGCTGAAAACAGAGACTGATCCCGAACGACGTCGTATTCTGGAGACCATCGGCGGACAGGCTTACCGCATTCGAGATATGATCGGCGACGCGATGACGTACGCGAGACCGCCGGAACCAATTCTCGAAGAGTTCGAGCCCGCCGCAGAAATCCTGCAGATCAGCCAGAACCTGCAGCAACAGTTTCTTCACAAGCAGGTAGGGTTTGAATCATCGCTCGATGAAAACATCAAACTCCACGCTGACCGCGAGCAATTTCGAGTCGTCGTTTCCTGCTTGATAAAGAACAGCCTGGAAGCGATTTCCAACACAGGCCAGATTCGCATCGAACTCAGTCGCATGCCCGGGAATTCCGATCAGGACTCGCTGCAATCACATTCTCACATTCGCCTGGCCGTTTCTGACAACGGAGTCGGCCTGTCCGAGACAGAACGCGAGCATCTCTTCGACCCGTTCTACTCCGGTCGTCAGGCCGGTCGAGGCCTCGGCTTCGGCCTCTCGAAATGCTGGCAAATCCTGAGACTCCACGGCGGCACGATCGACGCGGTTGAGGAATCAAACGAGCGGGAATCCGCAACTGGCGGCCTGACGATTATCACGCTCTGGCCGGCTTAGAGTCTTTCAGAACAAGAGACGCACGCCATGCGCGCATCATTCGGTGTGGTCTGCTGATTCTCTTTGGTTGTGGCAGACCAGCCACGCTGGGAACACGTCTCACGAAACAGAAGCGGAAATTTCCAAATCTGACGCAAAGCCGCAGAGACGCAAAGGTTCCCAAAGGAATCCCCTGAAACTCATGGCGGTACTTAGCGTCTTTGCGTCCTGCCAGACACTCTTTTGAAGGACGAATGGATGCCTGCGCGGGAATGACGAGTAACGACCCAGATGATTAATCCAGCCCGGGCGCTTGACAACGCGACCGCTGACAGGCTTTCCTCCGCAGTTCCCCATTGACTGCTTTCCCCGCCTGATTCACAGGATGCTTCAAGATGAATCTCCGTACTCGACTGATCGTTGCATTGACGCTGCTGTCGCTTGTGATTCCCGCCTCTGCCAACAGGACGTCTGCCGCGGCCGAGTTGAAAGGTACGGCGGAAGACCGGCTCAAGAACGATCTCAAATACCTCGCTGACGACAAGCTGGAAGGTCGGGGTGTCGGAACGGACGGACTCAACCTGGCTGCTGACTTTATCAAAAAACAGTTCAAGCAGGCGGGACTTGACGTGACCGCTCTGGATGGCGACGCCTTTCAGAAGTTCACCATGGTCACCGGGACGAAGCTGCTGGAAAACAATTCGCTCAAGTTCGTGGGGCCGGAAGACAAGGCGATCGAGCTGAAACTCGAAGAGGATTACAACGTCTGCTCGTTCGGCGGCAGCGGCAAATTCTCGGGCGAGATCGTTTTCGGCGGGTACGCAATCAATGCAAAAGAAGCCTCTTACAAGGATTTTGGTGACGTCGATGTCAAAGGCAAAATTGTCATCGTCATGCGCCGGACTCCGCAGCAGGCGAATCACAAGAGCCCATTTGCATCAGGACACGGTGTTTCGCGGCACGCCTCGATTCAGACCAAAGTCAGCGTCTGCTCAACAGCCGGCGCGGCGGCGATTCTGTTTGTGAACGACCCGTACTCAATCAGTTCAGCTTCCGAGAAGGCCGTTGATTCCGCCAACAATGCTGTCGTCAAAGTGGCTCGCGAACTGGCCAAACTGGAACCAACGGACGAAACGTTCGCCGACACTCGACAGAAACTGAACGCGGCACTGGAACGAGTTAACAACGCTCACGGCGATGCTCACACCGGCGGGTTCGACACGCTGATGAAATTTGGCTACGCCGGAAACGGCAAGGACGGAGCCATTCCTGTCGTACATATCACGCAGGCGAAATGCGATGAGTTGTTGAAGGCCGCTCTCGACAAATCGCTCGCTGACCTGGAAGCGGAAATCGACACGGACCTGAAGCCTCGCACACAAGTGCTGAAAGGCTGGACGGTCACCGGCGAAACAAGTCTGGAACGAGTCCGCACGGAAGTGAAAAACGTGATTGGTGTACTCGAAGGCGAAGGACCGCTGGCCGACGAAACCATCGTCGTGGGGGCTCACTACGATCACGTCGGGATGGGCGGCGATGGTTCTCTGGCACCGGGAGTCATTGAAGTTCACAACGGAGCTGACGACAACGGGTCCGGAACAGTCGCGCTGATCGAAATTGCCCGGCAGCTCGCCGCTCGTAAAGAACCGCTGCCGCGGCGAGTTGTCTTTATCGCGTTTACGGCGGAAGAGAAGGGATTGATTGGCTCAGCCAAATACGTCGAGAAGCCGCTGTTCCCGCTCGAAAAGACGATCGCCATGTTCAACATGGACATGGTCGGTCGGCTGCGAGACGACAAGCTGACAGTCTTCGGCATCGGAACTTCTCCGATGTTCAAAGACGATATAACGCGATTTGGTGAGGCCGCCGAATTTCAGCTTTCACTCAAGCCGGAAGGCTTTGGCCCGAGTGATCAGTCGTCGTTCTATGCGAAGAAGATTCCGGTCCTGCACTTTTTCACCAACACCCACAGCGACTATCACCGACCCGGCGACGACTGGGAGAAAATCAACTTCAAAGGCATTCAGCGGATTTCACACCTCTTCCGTGACTTCGTGATTCATACGGCGGAAACTCAGAAACGACCTGAATACCTGGAAGTCGCTGGCAACGCCGACATCGAGAGACAGGGCAGTCGACCCTACTTCGGCAGCATCCCCGACTTCAGCGAAGAAGGCGAGGGCTATGCCATTTCTGGAGTCTCACCCAAAAGCCCCGCAGCCGAAGGCGGTCTGAAAGGCGGCGACCGGATCGTTCAGTTTGGAGAAAGCAAAGTCACCGACCTCAGTGACTTCGACCTGGCTCTGCGAAACTTCTCAGGTGGAGACGAAGTCGATGTCACCGTGCTCCGCGATGGTCAGCGTGTGAAGCTGAAAGTGACGCTCGAAAAACCCCGGTAAACCAGATATGAAGCGTTGGCGAGCGGTGGTCGTAGGCCTGACGACTTCGTAATTTGCCAGTTGGCTGACGCCGACCGCTCGCGTGAAACATTCAAAGTGAACGTGTCCGACAAATCCGTCATTCAGACACGAATCGGATGTCCAAAACCTGTCGAAAGACTGTTATTAAGTGATCATGGATTCTGAGGTTATCAACAGGCTGAAAACTGG
Source organism: Rhodopirellula sp. (assembly GCA_013203845.1). Classification (GTDB taxonomy): domain Bacteria; phylum Planctomycetota; class Planctomycetia; order Planctomycetales; family Planctomycetaceae; genus JABMPE01. The sequence goes on from JABMPE010000623.1 coordinate 8,794, forward strand.
CTCGCAAACCGCCAACATCTGGTCACAGTTTGCTGACCGTTGACCAACGGTCCGTCAACGAGTTTTGAACTCCTTTCTGAGCTGCTTGTTGCTACGCAAACCTTGACGTATCATACGCTTCCTGCGTCGCGGGAATGATTCTCAACACATCCGGCAGTCGCTTTAATAATACTGCTGAGATATATCTTTTCTTTAAGTAGTTCAGGCCTCGCCTGATCCAAAAGTCACGGAGTGACGGACGCCATGAAACTCAACTGTCATCGTGCTTCGCTTGCCGCGGCCCTTCAGATTGTCAGCGGCGTTGTTCCGACTCGGACGCCCAAAGAGATTCTGAAGAACGTCAAGCTGCATGTGGACGGAGGCAAAGCAGTTCTGATCGGGACTGATCAGGAAGTCGGCATTCGTTTCGAAGTCGCTGGCGTCGAGACGGACTCGACCGGCGAAGTGCTGCTTCCGACTCAGCGAGTTGTCTCGATCCTGCGGGAACTGAGCGACGATCAGGTCACACTCGAAGCAACCGAGCGAACTCTGATCATCAAAGGCGGTCAGAGCGAGTTCAGCCTCTCGACTGAAGACCCCAGCGAGTTTCCACCGGTCGCTGCTTTCGAAGATTCCGAATACTTCACGGTCAACGCTCACACGCTGCGTGAGATGATCAAGCGGACGATCTTTGCAACCGACACCGAGAGCACCCGGTACGCTCTTGGCGGAGTGTTGCTGGAGTTGACTCCGGAACGAGCGACGCTGGCCGCGACAGACAGTCGGCGGTTGGCGGTTGTTTCTGCCACGGCTCAGGTCGTGGGCGAGATCAACGTCGAAAACACCACGCCGGTTGTTCCTTCAAAAGCAATGCAGCTGATCGAGCGGTCGTTGCCGGATGCTGAGGACGCCGTCGCGATGATCGCGATTCATGCGAATGATGTGCTGGTAAAATGCGGCGGTTCGACAATTTACAGCCGGCTGGTGGAAGGTCGTTTTCCAAGATATTCCGACGTCATCCCGACCGACTTCAGCTCGTCTGTTGAGCTGGTGATTGGACCGTTTTACTCAGCAGTTCGTCAGGCTCAGATCGTCACCAACGAAGAAAGTCGAGGCGTCGACTTTTCGTTTTCTAACGGCAAGCTGACGTTGGCCAGTCGCGCCGCTGACGTCGGTCAGTCGAACGTTGAACTGCCTATCGCGTACGACGGAGTAGATTTCACGATCACATTCGATCCTCGATTTGTCGCCGACTTCCTGCGAATTCTGGATAGTGGAACCGCAGTCAAACTGAATTTGATCGATGGTGAAAGCCCGGCGGTGTTCACGACAGAAGATCATTATCAGTATGTCGTGATGCCGCTTTCCCGCGACCAGTAAGCTTGTTTCGGCTGAAGCTGTATCCCTGACTTACTCTTGTCCCTCAGCTCCTACCCTCGTCCCAGTCATGTCTGACCCGACTCCGCTTTCGTCCGTACTCGCGGAACTGATTGCAAGAAAAGGGCTCGCCCGAGTTCAGGGAAATGCACAGCTGATTGGGATCTGGAAGGCGATTGCCGGCGAGCGAATCTCCAGCCGAACGAAGGTGCTGGGGTTGAAACGGGGGATGCTGGAAGTCGGCGTCGACAACTCGGCGTTGATGAATGAACTGGCTTCGTTCCAGAAAACAGCGTTGCTCTACAAGCTGCAGAAAGAGCATCCCGAACTGAAAATCAGCGACATCCGCTTCAAACTTCGCAGCGACATGAATTCAAAAACTGACTGAAATAACGGTAATTCACGGACGAAATACCCACCTTGATCTTCAGGGAAACCAGATGAGCACAGACGGCCCCACGACCAACGGCGGTAAAGCAGATACTTATGACGAAAGTCAGATTCGAGCTCTGGAAGGTGTTGAAGGGATCCGCACCCGACCGGCGATGTACATCGGCGATACGACGCAGCGAGGGCTGCATCATTTGATTTACGAAGTGGTCGATAACAGCGTTGATGAAGCGGTGAATAAGTACGCTTCGGTCATCACTGTGAAGATCAATGCGGATGGCTCGGTCAGTTGTTTGGACGATGGTCGCGGAATTCCTGTCGGTGCGATGCCTGACATGAATAACCGACCGGCACTGGAAGTCGTGCTGACCGAGATCCATGCGGGTGGCAAGTTCGACCGCGAAGGCGGATACAAAACGGGAACAGGCGGTCTGCACGGCGTCGGTATCACCGCTGTGAATGCACTCAGCGAATGGCTGGAAGCGGAAGTTCGCCGCGAAGGTCATGTCTGGACATTGGACTTTCAGCGTGGGATCGTCTCCAACCCGTTGAAAAAGCTGGGAGCCAGCGACTCCACGGGAACCAAGATCACGTTCAAGCCGGATCCGGAAATTTTTCCGGACACAACTTTTAACTACGATACGGTCGCCCGGCGAATGCAGGAGCTGGCCTTCCTCAACGCCGGAATTCACATTCGCATCTCTGACGAACGCTCCGGACAGTCGGACGATTTCTGCTACGAAGATGGCCTGATCGAATTCGTCAAGCATTTGAATCGTACGGAAGATCCGCTGTTTCCGAATGTGATCAGCATCAAAGCGACATTGCCGAGCGATGACGGTGAGGTCGAAGTTGATGTAGCTCTCCAGTACACGATGGGGATTACTGAGAGCATTCGCACCTACGCCAACAACATCAATAACCTTGAAGGGGGTGTGCACCTCAGCGGTTTCCGCAGCGCGTTGACCCGGTCGGTCAATACCTACGGCAAGAACACAAACCTTTTCAAAGATTACACGCCGACCGGTGACGACCTGCGGGAAGGACTGACGACTGTTATTGCCGTGCGAGTCCCGGATCCGCAGTTTGAAGGACAGACCAAAACAAAGCTCGGCAACAGCGAAGTCGAAGGGATCGTTCTCTCTGCGGTTCATACCGGACTGAATAAGTTCTTCGAAGAGAATCCAACGGTCGCCAAGTTGATCTGTCAGAAAGGGATTCTTGCCGCAGAAGCTCGCGAAGCTGCGAAGAAAGCTCGCGAGCACGTACGTCGCAAGGGAGCACTGACCACCGGCGGCCTGCCTGAAAAGCTGCGAGATTGCCGCAGCCGGGAACTCGAAATTACCGAGCTGTACCTGGTCGAAGGAGATTCGGCTGGCGGTTCGGCAGATACTGGTCGAGATTCCAACACGCAGGCGATACTGCCGCTTCGCGGAAAAATCCTGAACGTTGAGAAAGCTCAACTGATTAAGGTGCTAGACAACGCCGAAATTGCGAACATCTTCAAAGCGATTGGTGTGCCGCCTGGCGCTGTCATGGATGACGTTAAAAAACGGCGTTACGGCAAAGTGATTGTTATGACTGACGCTGATGTCGATGGCAGCCATATCCGCACGCTGTTGCTGACGTTCATTTTTCGGCACCTGCGACCGCTCGTCGAAAATGGCTGCATCTACATCGCTCAGCCGCCGCTTTACCGCGTTCAACAGAAGAAAAAAATTCGTTATGTCGACACACACGAAAACATGATGACCGAGCTGCTTCAGCTTGGGATTGATGGAAGTTCGCTGCGAGCCGACGCGGACGGCACGGTCTTCGAAGATGACCACATGCGGAAGCTGGTCATGCTGCTGGGACAGTTGGAAGATCCCTTGGAGACCTTGGAGCGTCGTGGTGTCGATCTACGTCATCTTTCGGCAAACTTCTCGACCGAAGATGGTTACCTGCCTCGTTACCGAATTTACATTGGGCGGACCGTCAGCTGGTTTACGACCAAAGAAGAGATGGAAGCGTTCGTTGCGTCAGAAGAGGAAAGACGCGGACACGAACTCGTCGTCGCCGATGATCACGCTGAGACGATCGCTAGCACTGAAGACAAAGAGGGTGATGACATCGAAGTTCAGGAAAATCTGCAGGTCACTGATCTGCACGAGATCCGATCTATCAACGAAATTCTGCGTCAGCTACGCGACTATGGCGTCACTCTGAAAGATCTGATTCCGGCCCCGAACCGAAACGGCGAGCCGTACTACCCGTTCGAAGTGCTCAACGACGATGGCTCTGCCAAGCTTTCGAGTCTCAGAGATTTCGCTCCACAACTTCGCAAGATGGGCGAGCGAGGTCTTCGTATCACCCGCTTTAAGGGTCTGGGCGAAATGGATCCTGAGGAACTCTGGGAAACCAGTATGGATCCGACAAAGCGGCTTCTTCTTCAGGTTCGCATGGACGATGCCGCTGCCGCTGACGAAATCTTCCGAGTTCTGATGGGTGATCACGTTGAACCTCGCCGTGAATTCATCGAAAAGCACGCCCTCGACGTCACCGATCTCGACATCTGACCGATCAGTTTTGGTGGGAGACACAAAGTCTGAGATCTGAGACACAAACCTTGAGTCTGTGAGACACAAAGTTTGAAACGCGCGAAGGCTCATTTTGCACCGGATGAGTGATTTCGAGTCCTAATGGGTGACCACCTCGAACCGTGCGGTGAATTCATCGAAAAGCGCGGACTCGACCTCATGAGTCGTCTTTCAAGACGCTCTGCATGTGGCTGCTCAGCGAGACGCTGAACTGGCCGACGACAAACTTCGCGAGCCCTGCCGTAAGGTCCTCGTCAGCCTGAACGCACATTGGAGCGGTTTGACGTTGTTCGTCGACGATGCACGCATTCCGATGGACAACAACTACGGCGAGCGACTGATCCGCAACCCGGCCCTGGGCCGAAAAAACTATTACGGCAGCGGAGCAGAATGGTCTG
>JABMPE010000624.1 GCA_013203845.1 Rhodopirellula sp.
GAAATCCGGGTGGCTGGCGGTCGAGCTTGCGAGCCCCCAGCAAAAGACAACGACTGGATTTTTGCTGTTGTTCGACCGCCAGCCACCCAACATTGAATATCCATCTTCATGTCGTGGGAGCCCGTTCCAACCTGCGAATCGTGAGATCGGAACCTTGCCTTCGACGCGGCCTCTATTTCTTCAGAGCTTCCAGCACCTTGTCCGCCATGTCGGTGGTGCTGAGTGATGCTCCGCCGCGAGCAATGTCTTTCGTCCGGAAGCCAGCGTCGAGGACGGCGTCGACCGCCTTCTCAATTAAAGTCGCTTCTTCTTCCAGGCCGAGCGAATGTCGCAGCAGCATGGCCGAGGCGAGAATCGTCGCCAGCGGATTGGCCAGTCCTTTTCCGGCAATGTCCGGTGCTGACCCGTGAATCGGCTCGTAGACGCCTGGGCCGGACTCGCCGATTGACGCGGAAGGCAGCATGCCCAACGAACCGGTCAGCATCGACCCCTCGTCCGTTAGAATGTCGCCGAACATGTTTCCGGTCACGACGACGTCAAAATCCCGCGGTCGCGAAATCAAATGCATGGCCATCGAGTCAACCAGGACCACGTCGTAGTTGAGGGCTGAAAACTCTTTGGTGACAACATCCTGAGCAGCCTTCCGCCACAGCCTGGAAACTTCCAGCACGTTGGCTTTGTCGACGGAGGTGAGATGGTTGCCTCGGCTCTTCGCGGCAGTCGCGGCCAGCCGAACGATGCGCTCGACTTCGCCCGTCGAGTAAACCATTTCGCTGCTGGCGATTTCGCCGCTTTCATGCGGGCCGCGGCTGGAAGCGCCGAAGTAAATCCCGCCCGTCAGCTCGCGGAAGAAGAGGATGTCAACGCCTTCGACGATCTCCTGACGCAGCGGCGATGACTCCAGCAGTGCCTTGTAAGTTCGAATTGGTCGCAGATTCGCGAACAGCTTCAGTTCTTTACGAAGCTTGAGCAGCCCGGCTTCCGGTCGAGTTTTCGCGTTCGGATCGTCCCACTTCGGACCGCCGACGGCACCCAGCAGAATCGCGCTGGAATCTTTGCACGCATCGAGCGTTGCCTCGGGCAGCGGATCGCCGAACTCGTCGATCGCGTTTCCGCCCATCGGATGCCGGGACAGTTCGAACGAATGCCCGGCTGTTTCGGCAACCTGCAGAAGAACTCGCTCGGCCTGAGCCACCACTTCGGGACCAATTCCATCACCCGGCAACAAAACAATCTTCGCGTCCACAGGAAAAGACCTTTCACTTGGTTGAAGCTCTATGAAACGGCAGCGGTGTTCAGAATCAATCGCCTGACTCGTAGTGTCGCTGCCAGGCAATTCTGACGAAAACAGGCCGGCCACTATAGAGACCGCAGGTAATGTCTCAAGCGACACAACCGCCCACGAGACGCTACGCGGAATCGTCTTGTGCTATTCGTGGTCTGGTCTGCCGATTCGCTTCAGGACTGAGTTCGGCATGGTGCCGAATTCGAAGTGGCGACCGGCTTCGTGCTGATCGCGCAGAACTTCGATTTCCGATGCCTGACTCGCTTCCGATGTTCCAGCGATCGACTCTTCATTGGAATTCTCACGGAACGCCAATCGGGCGTTTCAAAATCTGAACAGCCTTGCGCTCAGATTTGTCAGGTGAGTTGACAATGTCTCGTGCTGCCGAAACGTCGTGAAACCTGTTCCGCTGCGAGGCTGCAACATTAACGCCTGCCTCAGAAACACGTTACAGCGAATGTCAGGTTGTGCCGATTATTCCGTTTGCAGCAATGGCACGGGTTCTGCTTTCTGTATCAATTGTTCCAGTGAAATCAGTAGCAACGGTCTGACAGCCGTTCGGAACACAAACCTGACCGCCTCGGAACGACAGCCCGGGAATGAATCAGCCGACTTAGACAACCGGTTGAACGCTCCCTTAAAGGCTCTGCTTCCTGGCGATCAGGCAAGACGTACAGCGAGTGTGGCGAGGGAGAGAGAGACCACGCTGTGTTTTCCGGGTGACCTGAGAGACCACCCGGAATGGCGACCTTTCAACGGGAAGCCGCTGATTGCCTGGCTGTCCTGAGGCAGCAAAAAACGAGTTCGACCCGGTCATTTGAGTTCCGCCGGATCGGACTAAGTAGAGGTAACCGCAACTACCTCTGCTGCTGCCTCAGACGGTCGGCGCAGTAATCCGCACAGCGTTACATCCACTGACGAATCAGCAGGCACTGGTTCGTTCCACGATGGCATCGGAGGACTCGGGATTCATCAACAAGGATCCTGACCGGTCGCAGCCGCGGCCCTGTCGCTCTGATTTGGTGATCGCCTTCTTCGTCGCTTTTTCAGCAATCAGCGAACGAGAGAAGGAGACACCACAATGGCCACATACTTTCAGCGATTTCTGCACGACGAATCCGGACTGATCATTACCGCCGAGCTGATCATGATCATGACGATCGCCGTCATCGGTCTCACTGCCGGCTGGGGAGCTGTGTCCACAATGCTCTCCAACGAGCTGGGAGACGTCGCGAATTCTGTCGGCTCGCTCAACCAGTCGTTCAATTACCGCGGCGTTTCAGCCCCCGGACATGCCACCTGCAGCGGCAGCGGATTCAACGACAATATCAGATCGGTCAACATTTCAACCAGCTCGAACTTCAACGCCCAATCGAGCTTCCCTGCGTCTGTGGCAGGTGCTGGATTTGCTCAACAGAGCCTGGCCCTGGCACCAGCCGCGATCGCCGCGGAGCCGATGGTCCTCATCGAAGAAGAATTCGCAGAGCCGCTGGCCCTTGTCGAAGAAACAGCCGTGGAACCGCTGGCCCTTGTCGAAGAAGAAGCCGAGGAGCCGCTGGCCCTCGTCGAAGAAGAATTCGGCATGAACGTTCAAATCGACCAGACGCAACTTCGACAGCTTGAAACTCTGGGCATCATCACCATCCGGGAAGACGGCGCTGTCATCCTGCTCCGAGAGGACCTGATCAAAATTCAGGACGACGGTTCGATTATCATCCTGGAAGAAGCGGGACGACGCGAAGGCTTCCAGCAGAGTGGTGTTCAGTACGACGCCAGGCTTAGTGACCTGGAGGCCTGCCGGAAAGAACTTGAGTCGTTGCGGAAGCAAATGTCCGTTCAATCCAGGACTGACGCAGATCAGCTTCGTCAGGAAAACGCCCGGCTTCGAAAGCTGATCGACAAGCTCAGCAAAGAAACCAAGTCTCGTTAAAATGATTTCAACAGGTGTTACACGAAAATAACGAATTACCGCAGGAAACGTCACGAAAGTCCTAAGCTGACATAGTCACCCGGACCAGCCTGACAAACACGTCCAGATTGCTCTCGGCACGGTTGTGCTGTTCAGCAATCTGGACGTTTTGTTTTTACACTGCGTGATAATCATGACACATCTGACCGTCCATACTTTTGGAACAGGACCGCCAATAGCACCGTTTGATCCAGAACTGACTTTCAACGAAGACAGGTAAAGTGTTACTCACGCGGCACTTTCGAGAGAAAGACGGGTAATACCGATCAGCGAGGACTGGATTGTCATGCCGGAAATCGGAAACAGGCACGCAGCATGCATTTGAGCGATCACATCACTTTGATATGAATGATCCACAGACACGTTTGCCAGCAATATCATCGGTTTTGCGCCGGAGCTGTTCACTGAGAACAACTACTTCCGGAGAATTGAGACTCGATTTTTCGCTGGGACAAACGCGTGCTGAGAGAGCCATGGTGAGGCTTTCCAGTTGTCTCATTGTGCTTTGTCAATAACGCAGTAATGGCAGTGCTTCGCTGGTGTTGGACCAAGGTTGGTTCAATTCAGTGAAGTGGCCTTAAGTACTTCATCAGGCCTGATGAGATGCTCTGCCTGTCAGCAGGGTTTCAAGGCTCGTGGGCAGGTCAATCCCCGAGTTCGCATTGCAGACCGGCCAGTCTGTAGAGCAAGCAACGACCGACGGATGGGAACAGCTCGTTGCGGGCTGACCCGAAAAATCTCTCTCTCAAAACATTAATCAAATCAAGGAACTCTCAAATGCTGAACAAATTCATCAATGACGAAGCTGGCTTCCTGATCTCAGCCGAACTCGTCCTGATCTTCACGCTCGTCTTCTGTGGTGTCGCTGTTGGCTTCGCCATGATCAAAGACTCGCTCGTCTCAGAACTTGGCGACGTTTCAGAAGCCATCGGTGCCCTGAACCAGAGCTACAACTTCACGAGCCTGACTGCCGATGGCAGCCCTGGCTACCCGAACCATGCCGTCTGCTCTGGTTCAGGCTTCATTGATGAAGCTGATTCGTGCGATTGCCTGGGCGTCACGTTCACTGCAGTCGCTGGTAAAAACGACCCAAGCACCTTGAATGTTGCTGAAGGAACATAAGTAACGATTCATGGATCGCCGTTCGAGCGGGACGCCAGAAATGGTCATCCTGTTCGTAGTCGACAAGTTGTGCCTCTGCCCGAGGATTTCGGGCAGAGGTTACTTTCACAAATGCAAAGCCGTCGCACGCCAGCTCACTGTTGACAAGAGAAACCGTGAACCAGCGTCCGTCTACTCATTTGGCTCAACCCGAACTGCCGCTTTCTGTAGAAGTTCCAGTCATTCCGACCAAACGAGTCGAACCTCGAAATACAAAGGTGTTTGAACAGGAAACCACAGGTCACCCACGAAAACGATGACCACATGACATTGATTAATTTGAGTGCATCCCGCGTCAGACTCCGGTCATGACTTCCGCTGGTGATGCTCGCTCACGCTGCAATGTGTACGACATGTCAAACACTTTGAAATGTCACTCTGTAACAAGAGGTTGACATTGTCTTCGCGCGCCAAACCGCGACTGTTGCTACAGTCCGCGCCGACGCCACCGCTTCTGATCCGCACAAACCCTGTTCTTTCTATGGGTTATGAACCGCATTGCCGGTTGTGCCATCCGCGTCGATCGCATCATCTCTGCCGCCGTTTCCGATGTGGCACGATTGGTGCGGATTCCCGCTCTCAACGAGTTTGCGATCTGACCGAGCATGGCATGCTCAGCCTTCTGTGCTGCTTCGCTTGAAATGGAGTTCTTCACTCGACTGTTCTGACCTTTCAGATCAATCGATGGCAGGGGTCTCAGGGACTGCAACTCTCGTGATTGTCGATTCGCATAGTTCAGTCGTTCTCGACTGACATCAATACACGATTGAGTGTCTTCCACGGGTGCGGTGAGAGGCCCCTTGGGAGCAGAAGCTGCGCTACTGTGTGTGTCACAGTGCGTGTGTGTGAGAAGGTCGGGGACAGGTCAGCCACCTGTCTCCGGCTTCTGAAAATAATCGGGCGGCTTCGAGCTGCCATTCAATACACCAGAACGTTTTGGCGACAGGTTGCCGGCCAGCAGCCTGTCAACGGTCCGGCCAGTCTCATCGTTGCGGGTGAGTCCGGACTTGCTTTTCTGACAGGAGCTGGCCGCTCAAGTCAGGTGACACATGGTGCGGACTTCTGTTGCGGGAGTCGCACACATATCAAAGTCTCTCAATGCTCAAGGAACTCAATCCAATGCTGCGTAACCTCTTGAATGATGAAACCGGTTTCCTGGTTTCTGCCGAACTCGTGCTGATCTTCACCCTCGTCTTCTGCGGTGTTGCCGTCGGCGTTTCCATGGTTCGTGACTCGCTTGTCTCAGAACTTGGTGACGTCTCCGAAGCCATCGGTGCACTGAATCAGAGCTACAACTTCACGAGCTTGACTGCTGATGGAAGCAGTGGTTACCCGAACCACGCCGTTTGTTCTGGTTCAGGCTTCGCCGATGAAGCTGACTCCTGCGACTGCCTCGGAGTCACGTTTGGTGTCACGACTTCCAAAGCCGACCCTTCGACTCTTAACGTCGCCGAAGGAACATAATCGCCGGGCTGTGTGCTGACTCGAAATCCATCTTTCACCGGGTCGGATGATTATTCGTCCGGCGAAAGTGGAATGGATTCTGGAGTCTTCTGCTGACAAGTTGACGGCCACACGACGTGCCGATTGTCTGGTCGGTCTCATGGTTGCGGATGGGGCCGGACAGTTCTTTCTGACACGAGCTGGCCTCTGATGTCAGAGCAACGACTTGTGCGGACTTCTGTTGCGGAAGTCGCACTCTCAACAATATCTCTCAACTCTTCTCAAGGAACTTAATCCAATGCTGCGTAACCTCCTTAACGATGAAGCCGGTTTCCTGGTTTCTGCTGAACTCGTGCTGATTTTCACCCTCGTCTTCTGTGGCGTTGCCGTTGGCATCTCCATGGTGAAAGACTCGCTCGCTTCCGAACTTGGCGACGTTTCAGAAGCCATCGGTGCACTGAATCAGAGCTACAACTACACCGGCCTGACTGCTGATGGCAGCACTGGCTACCCGAACCACGCAACTTGCTCAGGTGCTGGATTCAACGATGAATCTGATGCCTGCGACTGCAAAGGCATTACGTTCAGCACCGTTTGCGGCAAGAACGATCCTTCGCTCGTTAACACTCCTGAAGGAACATAAGGTTCCAGCGGTTTGCTGACTGCAAAGACCACTTCCACCGGGTCGGCTGAATTAAGGCCCGGTGGAAGTTTCTCTCTCTCACTTCACACGTTCTCACATTCAAGGACACACAGTCATGTTGCACACCCTCATACTTGATGAATCCGGTTTCGTGATTTCTGCTGAACTCACGGTGATCTTCACTTTGGTCTTCTGTGCCGCTGTCGTCGGCTTTGCTGTTATTCGGGATTCTCTGGCTCATGAGATGCACGACGTCTCCGAAGCCATTGGAGCAGTCAGCCAGAGCTACAACATCACCGGTCTTCGTAAAGCCCGAAACGACGGGAACTACCACGCTCGCTGTAGCGGGTTCGGATTCAACGACAGAGCAGATAACTGCGACTGTGTCGGTATCACGTTGACCACCGTTAGTGGAAAGAACGACCCCAGCCTGCTGAACGTGCCGGAAGGAACCAACGGCTAACAGCCCGTTGAAAAAGTCCGCCGATTGACCTGGACAGCAGACACGTTCGCGCTATTCTTCTCGCGGTCGTGATCTTGGTGAATGGAGGATAACTGATGGCTCTTGGTCAGCGTCGTACGGA
>JABMPE010000625.1 GCA_013203845.1 Rhodopirellula sp.
ATGGCGTCTCCAAACCCTTGGTCTTTATCAGCTTTCGCGGGGGCTGCTGCTGCGACCGCTGCGTTACCGGTCGAATCAGGTGCCATCGGCAGGCGAGTGTCTTTGTAAAAGACCAGCACGATAAACGGCGTCAACACGACAAGTGCTGTGCAGACGGTTGCTGTGATGGTGATGGCCAGCAGAACTGTGCCAATGCTGTCAGCTCGGTCGAGCAGATTCCGGATCAGAGCGTAAAGTGCTCCGCCCGCAGGAATGGCTCCGACGAGTGTCATGAAAAAGAATGCGAGTTTGCTCACAGCAGCCTCAGTTCAATCGGTATCGCGGTTGATGGTCGGATCGAGCAGTGTGGTCGTCAGGATGACTTCGTTTTCATGATAACGCACAGATTTCTCTACTTAATCAACTGCAACCTTACGACTTTACGGAAGAGAATCCTTCTTAGACAAGAAGCGAGTAGAGGATTTGCACATGAGAATTGCCGCGATTCGTTTCGGTCGGAAGAACCCGCATTAGCTAGCGCGATTTCAGACTGAGTTACCTGCCAGCCTCTGAAGTCCGCCGCAATTCATCAAATCGGTACGACGTGACTTCTTTCACCAGGAACGGCTCGTAATTCGCCACCGTGACATCAGGGCAATTGCACTCACGAATGAGTTTGGTCCAGTCAAATCACAACTCTCGAATCTCATACTGCTGGTGAGACTTTGTTGACTTGATGACGTCAAATGCGGGCCACGTTGCGAATTGTTTCGCGATCGTTTCGGCTCTTGCTGGATCGATTGGGCCGGCATGTGCGTGCAGCAGAAACCGGAGTCGCAACGGCGCCGCTCGAGTTGTCTGCAAGGGGCCGTGCATGCAGGGAGAAGCTCCCATCCAGCCGTCCTCACGTACGTGCCAGTAATTCGGAAAGCCGGGGTTATCGGGATGATCGAAGTAGGTGATCCCTTCGACGGTATCGGCAGTTTTTGAGTCGCCGTCAGCGGTTTCGGCTCCCGGCAGGACTGGTCCGCTGTAGTCCATCCAGCGAGCCTGTTTTCCGAAGATATTCGGTTTGCCGTTGCCGTCTTTCTCACCAACCAGGCCTTCACTGCTGGTTAGCTTTCCGCCGCCGAAATGCTCGGAAATCGATCGAGCGACACGCACGGCGAGGAATCCAAAATTCGTCTGTTGAAACTCGATGGTGTCCGCGGTCGGGTGAAATATCGATTGCAGTTCGATCAACGTCTCGCCGTTCGCCTCAGGCCGGAAAATCACGATCGCCATCTGGTCGACAAGTTCTTTGGGCTCGTGACCGTCGTACCAGCCAAGCCGCGTCGCGAGGATGGCTCGGTCATCGCCATCTTCGTAAACAAGCCATTCTTTCTGCCGAATGCGGGCGTCGGTGTTGTCACTCCAGAAGTCGATTCCCAGCAGTTTGTTGTGTGCAAACCAGACCGACCGATGGTGGTCGTGGTTAGACGCGCCCGGATGTCCCATTCGTGTCAACGATTCGCCAGACGGCCCGTTAACCGGGAAGAAAAAGGGTCGCGGGTATTGCGTCCCAAAGTGCCATCGGGTGCGTTCGTTGCCGTCGATCTGGACCGAAACCTGATGATCGGCCAGTGGAACGATCCGACATCGCGGAAAAATTCTGGACATTCTGATGTTCCGTTGGGCTTAAAGAGGCTCGTGAAATTTCGAGTACGCCACCGAATCCTGAGTGGAATCCAGACAGGTGCCTCAGATTCTCGGTTTCCGCCAAGCGTAACCCACACAGTAGCGCGCGAGGTCGTGTTCGTCAAAGTTCCGGGACTTGCAGTCGAGGCTCTCAGCAGGAAACTGGCTGTTAAAAGAATGGTCGAAAAGAATCCGGTTGTAACGAATGATCTGCTTCTCTGGACTGTATCGAATGGTCAAGGTTTTGTGCGATATGCCGCGACTCTCTATTCGGTGGAAATGGCGATGACACGCTGGATGGTGGTCGAGATGACGGCATGATTAACAGACAGAGCGGCAACGATGTTCTTCGCGGTGGCCACGGTGATGGCACGGTGCGAGGTAGCAGCGGCGGCAATTTGATGCTGAGCAACGCTGACCGAGCGAAACTGAACGCTCAGACGTAGGCTGGCATCGAGCCGTTTCAGAGTCGGCAGACGGGGCCGAAGCGGCTGCGGCGAGTCTTAGCTGGTCGTCTTTGGTGAATCGCCTGGTTGAAGGCCGAGGAAGATTCGCCGCCGCAGCGGATTGCGGTAGTCCGTGAATTCCGTCGCTGGCGGCGAGTCCGTTTCGAGTTGCACCGCCAGTTCATGGAACTTCGCGTCCATGTCGTCGGCATAGTGGACGAGCAGTGCTTCGGGAGTACTGGGCGGAATTGGCGAGCCCCATTCCGGTAGTCCCTGGTGCGAGATGATGATGTGTTCGAGTCGGAGTACGGTTTCCGGGCTGATGTCGGAGATCGTGGCCGCCTTGTTCAGGACAATGTCCCGCCCGATGAAGATGTGTCCGACCAGTCGGCCACGCGGTGTGTACTCCCAGCCTTCCGGCTTGAATACAAGTTCCTCGGCCTTGCCGATGTCGTGCAGAATGGCTCCGGCGACAACCAGTGACCTGGAAAGTGGCGGCTTCATTTCTGTGTAGTAGGCACTGTATTTTTCAGCGAGGAACACGGCAGTCCTCGTGACAGACAGCGTGTGTTCCAGGTAGCCACCCATGAACGCATGATGATTTCGTGAAGCGGCGGCGTGCGTCTTCACAAAGTCAGCACGCTCCGTGAGCAGCTCGACGACCAGACGTTGCAGCGGTTCTTCGGTGATGTGTTCACGAGCGAGACTCAGCAGTTCCTCGAACATCTCGTCGCGGTCGTAACGCGTCGTTTCAAAGAAATCGTCCGGGCTGAATCCCTGCTCGGCGTCGCCGTCTTCGACCGGGCGGATGCGTTCGATCTCAATCTGCGGGCCGTAGGAGTTTTCCGTATACCTGCCGCGAATTTTGTAGAACGTGCCGACCTGCCAGTTTTCGTTGCAGTCAGGAAAGCAACCATGATCGCTCCAGATCATGGCCGTGACCTTGCGTTTGGAATCCCGAAAAGCGACCCGGTAGTACGGCTTACCATCTTTCGTCTGACTTTCCTCACGAGAAGCCAGGACCGCGAAAAAGTCACCGGACTGTTTTGGATTCATTTCGGACAGACGAAGGATTTCTGATGCCATGCTGAATACTCGAAATGGTCGACTGTTACGGAGCGTCTGAGCGTTCGAACTCGACTCACTTGTCTGCCAAACGCGTACGACGGAAGTGTGGCTGGAGCTCAAAGAGAATCAAGTGTGCAGATTCGTAGCAAGCTCTTCCGTTTCCAGGACACACGGTTTCAGGAACACGAATCGCCGCTAATCTTCGTCGATTCGCGGGCGTACCACGTTCGAGCGGGAATGTCGTCGTTGATGACACGTCCTGCGAAGATGGGATTGAAAATTCCGGGTGGCTGGTGGTCGAGCCTCAGCGAGCCCCCAGAAACTGAATATTGACTGGGGCTTGCGAGAGTCAGAACAACAACCACTGGGGGCTCGCCGAGGCTCGACCGCCAGCCACCCAGGGCGGAGATTTCTCTCATGTCGTGGGAAATGTAATGAAGGTCTGTTTGTACGCGCCTGGTTGTACGCGACGATGAGTGCTCTGCATTTCTTCGCCGCATCAACATCCATGTTCGACTTGATAAGTTGTCCGCCATGTCTCGAGAACTAACGGTCCATTTACTGCCTTCGCTCTTTGAACCGGCTCACTTGACGGGTGGGATTGCGGTGGTTGTCGACGTTCTGCGTGCGACGACGACGATCGCGTACGGTTTGCAGAATGGTGCTTGCAGCATCATTCCCTGCGAAACCGTTGAGGACGCGTTGTGTCGTCGGGATTCGCATGTCAATGCTGCTAACTGCGAAGCGGAAGCGGCGCGGCAAGGCGTGTTGCTCGGCGGTGAACGTGGAGGCGAGCCGATTGTCGGGTTCGATCTGGGGAATTCGCCGTCTGAATGGAGCCGTGAGGCCATCGCTGATCGAGAAGTCGCATTCACAACAACCAATGGGACTCGCGCGTTGCTGCGTTCGGCGGACGCGGACCGAATTGTCACCGGAGCCTTTGCAAATCTTCAGGCCGTTTGTGATTTCCTGAGTCGGGATTCGCGACCGGTGCATATTGTCTGTGCGGGGACGGTTGGCGAAGTGTCGACGGAAGACTGCCTGTTAGCGGGGGCTCTGGTCGATCGATTGCTCACCGGCTGCCAACCGCAAGGCGATTCTGCTGAGGAGTCGTTCGAACCTGGCGATGCGGCCCGTCTCGTACTTTCGCACTGGAAAATGGCCTCGGAGTCGTCGGACGGACTGTTTCAGGCGATGAAAGTTGGAAGCGGCGGACGGAATCTCATGCGGCTCGGTCTTGAGGCCGATATCAGAACGGCGGCGACGCTGGACCAGGTTGACCTCGTTCCCGAGTACCTGCCACAATCCCGCCGCATCAGCCGGGCGATTTGAGAACCGGGGCGGTTGATACACACTCCGTTGCTGCTGCGGGGCGACAGGCTGCAAACCTGGCGTCTCTTTTTCTTTCCGGTGTGTCAATTTCGACGCGAACCCGGACGCCAGATATCGGATCGTGACCGGTCACGGCGCTTTGTTCTCGATACTCCACTCGAGAATCTAACA
>JABMPE010000626.1 GCA_013203845.1 Rhodopirellula sp.
GCACTGCTGCTCCCTGCTGTTCAGCAGGCTCGTGAAGCCGCGCGACGGAGCCAGTGCAAAAGCAATCTCAAGCAGATTGGAATCGCTCTGCACAACTACCACGATCTCCATAGCAGGTTACCAATTTCTTTTGCTGTCGACGGCACTCCAGGCAGCACGACCCAACTTGCCGACACCGGGACCAACGGTGGCGAATGGTCAATTCAGGCTCGCCTCATGCCGTTGCTCGATCAGGCCAATCTTTTCATGCAGGTCGACCTCGACTTTGCCTATACGGATCCCAAAAACTTCGCCGCCCCAATGACTCGAATTCCGGGCTACCTGTGCCCCAGCGAGATCAACGACAAAGCTCGCCCTGACCCACCTCTCACACACTATCCATTGAATTACGGTTTTAACGGTGGCGGCTGGAACTTCTGGAACAACGCCACGCGAAAAAACGGCGACGGCGTCTTTGGTCCGAACATGAGCCTCAAATTCGCACACATCACTGACGGCACGAGCAACACCCTCGCGTTCTCTGAAATTAAAGCGTACACGCCGTATTTTCGAGACGGCAGTGGCGGAACGGCGACCGTTCCTGGCACGAGCGGCGTCAGCGCCCTCGGAGGCAGTTTCAAGACTGACAGCGGGCATACTGAGTGGGTTGACGGCCGAGTGCATCAGACGGGTTTCACCACGGTCTTTACGCCAAACACCGTGGTGCCACACACCAGCGGCGGAACTACGTACGACGTCGACTTCACAAGCTGCCGTGAAGAAAAATCCGGTTGTTCAGGCCCGACTTACGCTGCCGTAACGTCGCGAAGTCATCATGTCGGCATGGTCCATTCATTGATGGCTGACGGCGCCGTCAAAGCGATCAGCGAAACCATCGATGCAGGCACCTGGTCGCTGCTTGGTTCTCGCGACGATGGCGAGGTCCTGGGCGACTTCTAAGAACAGCAAGAATCTAATAGCTTCGTTTGAACCTGAAGCGTGAGTGAGATTTGGCATCTGCCGAATTCCTGCTCACGCTTTTTTCATTCTTACTTCCAACAGGTCAGCCGTTCGCCAACCCAAGGTCCCGATAAATGGCCGACACGATTTCGCGATGACGTTTCTGATGCCGCGGTTCTCCAACACGATGATTCGCCACATAGCAGACCACTAGTCCTGCTTCCGGATCGGCGAAACCAATAGACGACTGCGAGCCTCCGTGGCCGAATGTTCGCTCCGAACAGTACGGGCTGTAGCCGTAAGGCACCGTTTCGGAACCGTACCGATTCGAATCAATGATGACGCCCAGACCGAAATCGACCTGGTGTAACAAAGTCTGATCGAAACGGCCTTCCCGATGCCGACTGGTCAACAGCTCAACGGACTCTTCGCTGAGAATCCGTCGACCGCTCAGCTCTCCACCATTCAGAAGGCACTCGTAGAAACGTCCGAGTTCCCGAACAGGGCCGCGTGTGTTGGCACCAGGTGAAGCCGCAACACAATGTTGCTCATCGTGCCAGGGCAGCAATTCGGTCGTCCCCTTTTCGAGCTGCGACATTTCGGCAATGCGCGCTTCGCTGGTCGACCAGACGTCTGGCGACATGCCGTTCCATGTTCCGGACATACCGAGCGGCTCGCAGATTTCTTCGCGAAGGTACTGCGTGAAAATACGACCTGCTGGATCTACCCGCTGAATCAACTCACCCAGAATGAACCAGCTGGATGACGTGTGATAGCCAGCGGTTTCTCCGATTCGCCAGTCGCCTTCGAGCGGGCATGCACAGATGCGGGCGATCGTCTGCTTCCACGAGGCGTGCGGCCAGCCGGTTTCAACATTCCGAAATCCACCGGTATGAGTCAACAGGTGCCGCAACCGAACAGACTCTTTACCGCCAGCAGCAAACTTGGGAATCCAGTCGACAATTCGCCCGTCAAGATGCAGCAGTTCCCGCTCCACCAGTTGCAGAATCGCGACTGCAGTCAGTGGCTTGCCGGTCGACAGCCACATCGTGAGCGAGTCAGCCGTCATCGTGACACCGGGCGACGACTCCCCGATCGCTGCGTCAACCACGACTTCGCCACAACGGGAAACGTAAAGCTGCAGGCCCGTGTGCAGCCTTCGTTCGATTCCCGAATTGATGACTTTCGAAGTCTCCGGGAGGGAGTCGCCGATCGAATCCATTCAAAACTTGCCCGAACAATGTAGAGAAAAAAATCGCAGAGGACGCTGAGGTTTCGCAGAGTAAACACGAGTGTTTCGTCGCGTGAAAAACTGATGATTGCGTGTTTTCTCCTCGGCGCACTCTGCAATCAAAATTCAGGATGACAGAATCGCCGAACGCTACTTCGCCACATAATCTCTGCCGTTCAGGCTGCCGATCACGGACTTCTGCCAGGCTTCGAGTTTCTGCTTCATGGCTTCGAGGCGTTTCGGCTGAGCTTTCGACAGGTCGTGCTTTTCAATGACGTCGGTACTCAGATCGTAAAGCAGATAACGCACTCCATCTTCGCCCGTCTTCGAAGCCGTGCGATGCAGTTTGAAATGACCGTCGATCCACGCCGCCGGACCAGGGCGTTCGTCTTCCGCGTAGCCGCCCACGACTGAGGGATCCGGTTCGACTTCCTGCCAGGGTTTCTGCTGACCGGCGTCGGCTTCCGCTTTCTGAGCGGCCAGCATCCGGTCGGCGTGCATTCCTCGACCAGCGATCGGGTAGTCCCAGAAACCATATTCCTGGCGATCGGCAAATTCTTCGTCGCGGATCAGCGGCAGGATACTGCGACCATCCAGCACCGGTTGATGCTCGACCTTCACGCCGGTCAGTTCGAGCAGCGTCGGGTAGATATCCGTCGTGTTGCAGACAAGATCGATCTGGCGATGCTTCTTCACGACGGAAGGCCATTCGATGATCGCGGGGACTCGAATGCCACCTTCCAGCAGGTTGCCTTTGTTACCGGACAAGCCACCAGTCGAGCCAACTTTCGGCAGTGCCCCGTTGTCACTGGTGTACCAGAGCAGCGTGTTATCAGCGATTCCCATCTTCCGGATGGACGTCCGCAGGTTGCCCACCGCCGCGTCGATGCCAGTCACTTCTCCCAGAAAGTTGGCCTGAGCTTTCGGAAACTCCGAGTACATGTCGAGAAACTTCTTCGCCGCGATGTGCGGTGCATGTGGCGAACCACACCACACCACGGCGAGGAACGGCTTGCCCTGCTGCTTCGCTTCCTGCATGAAGTCGAGCGCGTAGTCAACGGCCAGTTGTGAGCTTTCGCCTTTTGTTTGAACGACCGTCCCGTTGTGACTCATCAGCGAGTCGTTCTCGTAAAAGTTCGGAGCGGACAGCCACTCGTCGAACCCGCTGTTTCCGGGGCAGACCGGACTGTCGGCCCGACACGAACCCAGATGCCACTTTCCAAAATGCCCGGTGACATAGCCGGCTTTCTTCAGAGCTTCGGCAATCGTCGTTTCCTGAGGACGAATCGGGTGTCCCCATTTGAAGACTGCCGAGCGGTTGGGATGTCGTCCGGTCAGCACGCTTGCGCGGGTTGGCGAGCAAACTGGAGCCGCCGCATAAAACCGATCAAACCGTAAACCAGCCGCCGCCATCTCATCCAGCACCGGCGTCTTCACCGGTGACTTGCCGTAATAACCAACGTCTCCCCAGCCCTGATCATCGGCCATGCAGAGAATGATGTTCGGCAAGTCGGCGGCGTTCAGAGACTGTGCCGATGGAACAACGACAATCGCTTCGATGAGCACTGCGAGAATGAGTAAGTCCTTACGCATAGTGGGAACTCCGATGTTTCAGTTTTTGATGGTGACGTTGACTCAGAAATGCGGCGACGAACGACCATTCAATCACGAGGGGCGGGAATGCTGGTAACGGGCGCGGACACCGTCTTTTGAAACAGGAACGGCAGCACGGCCAGGCAAATCAGTCCCGTCGACGCGTCAATGAACAAAGTGACCGGATAGCCTCGCGATTCGATTACGACTCCCTGCCACCACGAAGTGTAAGCCGTCACCAGATTCATCATCGCCATGTAGGCTGTGAACTGAGTTGCCGCGACGGCAGGATTTGAAATCTGCATAAAGACTGCCGTCCGAGTTCCATACATCAATCCTTGAGCCGCCATGTAGAACATCACCGCCCACCAGAAACTGTCAACCAGACCTTCCGGAACACTCCTCTTGAAACTGGCTACTGAATCTGCTTTTTCGGAGACGAGCTCCACTGCGGTTTCCTCTAAATCTGTCCCGACGGCAATGGCTTCGTCGGCACCTTCTTTATCGATGCTTTCTTCGCGACTCGTCGTCGACTTTGAAGAGTCGGCCGTGTCTTCGACCTGAACAATCTCCACGGGCATGACGTAACCTTGCCGCTCCATTTCAAAACCGAGCCACAGAGTTGGAATCGACATCAAGACTAGAAACACGGCGAGTGACTTCAGGTGCCCAATGCGGTCGGAAATCAGTCCACCTGTGACGCAACACGCTGCCCAGATAACGCTCGCGACAACTTCCATATCTGCGATTTGTCCATCAGTCATCCCGAGTTCGACAGCCAGAGTCTTTTGCAGAGCGAGGTTCAGCGCCGCCGCACCTGCGGGAATCACAGCTAAAATCAAAGCGGCGAAGGACACACGACTGCCGAAAAATGATCTCCACGCAGTTTTCAGATAGTCACCCATCTCCTTCCGCATTTCTGCCCCTCGGTCACCCTCGGAAGCCTTTCGAACCAGAGGCTCTTCGCGCATCGGCAGTGCAACAAAGATCGTGACCAGGAGGATGCACCCGGCCACAAAGAAGTACGTCTGCTCAAACGGAATTCCGTCCTGCAACATCGGCAGCCAGCTCACTCCATCAATCAGATAGAGCACGCAGGCTCCGCCAAGTGGGATACCAAGTGTCTGCCCGGCAAACATCAGGCCATTCGCCAGGCCTCGCTCCTCTGGTTTCAGCGTCGAGCAAGCCAGAGCATCGATCGCCACGTCCTGAGTCGCACAAAAGAAATTGTGGACAAGAATGATTGAGGTCAGCAGTGTCAGATTGCTCTCCGTCAGTTCAAGCGGCACGCAGAACATCAACGTGATCACCATCATCACCTGCATGCCGATAATCCATCCTCGCCGCGCTCCCAGCTTGTTCGAGTAGAACAGGTCGACAATCGGCCCCATGACCCATTTCCACGCCCAGGGAAAGTACAGCCAGCCGACAAAGAAGCCGATCTCCTTCGGCCCGACACCGCTGCGACGAAGTTGAGTCGCGATCGCTGTCGCCGTAAATCCGAGCGGGATTCCTTCGGTCACGTACAGGCAGAAGAATGCGATCAGGCGGCCCCATTTTGAAGCGAGCAGATTGGGAAGTCGCATGAAGTCCCTCGGTATCAGGCACTGAATCTGAAAAGCATTGCCCGCGTACTTGAGCAGGCCCGGCTACATTTGTCATTTCGAACCGGATTTTTTCGGGAATGGCGGCTTCGGCATTAACGAAACACGACTTCCTGCGTCACCAACGCAGAGAACGCCGACGACATGACCATCAGCTCGCGACACGACACACGCGCCGTGGTAATCGGCATTCAAGGGCACGCCCGGATCGATGAGCCACCTTTCGACAGCATTAAGGTCTGACGAATCGCTGGCCCCGGTCAATGATTTCTCAACACGAAATCGCGACGATGTGACGCTGAGCACAGACTCCGAACCGGCGGTCACGATCAGGCAATCCACAGGTTCGGCGGAATGTGCGAGTCGCTTTGCTGGAAACGCTGACTCCGGATCAAGCGAGCTGAATCGATGGCTGAAAATCGCGAGACTCCCGAGGCGAGTGACGTTAGCGACCGGAATTTCTACTGTCTCGCCAGCGGCTTCCAGTTTTGTCGTGCCTTCGATCGCATTTCCATCTGGCATCAGCAGATCGGCGGGGCCAAGTAGCCGACCGTCGCTGAGCGGCAGTATCCAGCCGGACCGTTGCTTGTCGCGACGGAAACCGAATCGACGTTCCTGCCAGCGTTGAGAAGCTCGAACAG
The DNA here is from genome assembly GCA_013203845.1 of Rhodopirellula sp. Lineage (GTDB taxonomy): Bacteria > Planctomycetota > Planctomycetia > Planctomycetales > Planctomycetaceae > JABMPE01. The sequence continues at coordinate 6,009 of JABMPE010000626.1, forward strand.
GCACTGGCAAGAGAATTCCGCCTGTGATCTGGTCGCTGCCGATCGGAATGCGAGCCTGCCAGGTCAGCCATTCGTCATCCGCTTCGGCGGCGCATGGAAAGCGGTGTCCGGTGCTGATCTTCGCACCGGGCTGGGAAGGTGTCGCCAGCGACACGCCGCCCACGATGATGCTCGACAATGTGTCGGCGGAGAGTTTCAGCCCATCCAGTCCGACGGACACGTCGATCCCGCTGTTCATCCAGAATCGCGTATTGTCGCGTACCAGGTCTCGATAGGCGGCATCGATCCAGACGCGAGCGTCAACGGTTGTCGCATCCGAAGCCAGAGCGACGGCGATCACATGCCCGACCTGTTCCCCTCGAAAAAGCACCGGCACGCCGCGATGCAGCCCGCCGCGCTGACTGGCCTCAAGCGTGATTTCGACGCCGCCTTCCGGCAGTTCTCCCGCAGGAGCTTTGGCCAGTCCATTAAACGATGTTGAAAGTGCCGCGTCAGTCGGACCGGGTTGAACGGCGATGTAACGGCCTCCGACCAGCGTCTCAAGACCTCGCACTTCAACCGCCGAAACGGTTGGACGTTCCACCCAGAATTGAGAGCCTGTTCTGGCAAGTCGCACTGCACTGGACAGCAACCGGATTTTGACAACAACACCGGTCAGATCATCGTTGAGGTCAACTGAAGTCACTTCGCCCACGACGATGCCTCGATGTCGAACTTCGTCACCGATCGACAACCCATCGCCATTCTCGAATCGGATCTCGATCTCGACCGCATCGGAATCTGCCAGCGACAGGGGAGTCTCCAGCCCGTCAAACACGAACTGCGAGTCAGAATCCGGCGGCCCCGGCTGAACCTCGATGTACCGCGCACCGACGACCGTATCGAGTCCCGTGACCTTTGACAGGCTGACCCTCGGCCGGACGACCCAGAACTCACTGCCGGCCCTGGCGAGTTTCTTCGCAGCCGCCAGCAGCTCGACCTTGACCGCAACGCTCTCTTCGTCACTCGACAACTCAACAGACATCACTTCGCCCACGATGATGCCGCGATGCTGCACCGAATTTCCCAATCGCAGACCGTGCCCCTGCTCAAAATGAATGGTGATCGTTGGTCCGGCGGGTTTCTGATTCCAGACGGCCAGCCCGATCGACAACACCAGCGCCGCCGCAGTCACGACCCACATCCGAGTCGAAAGGCTTTCTACCGAAAAGCGAGATTGCTCCGCCGTAATCTTTGCGGTGGGAATACCCTTCGTGGACGGCTCACCGGGCTGTGGGGCATCATTCGTCATGAACTGTTCTCCGCGAATTGATCATCCGAGACAGCACAATGTAGTAGGTGAGGCTCGGCCAGACGAAGTCAACCGATATGACTTTTCTTTCAATCATCACTCGAAACAGCAAACCACGGAAGTCACGGAATGACACGGAAAACGTTTATCTGCCTTCCGTGTCTTCCGTGCTCAATACTTCGTTATTGAATGTTTCTTCCAACCAACTCGAACGACGATTTCAAGCCGAACGAAACGCACGGCGTCCTTGCAAAGAAGGACGACGTTCGTTGAAGTTCTCTTTGCTGCTTCCGAGCCACTGACTCGTGGATTGACTTTCATGTTCAAGTTTTTTGCCGGTACGTTTGCGATCGCGGGTCTGGTCGCCGCGGTTGGTCCGATCATTATTCACCTGCTCAACCGCCGCCGCTTTCGAGTGGTCGAGTGGGCCGCGATGGATTTTCTGAGGCAGGCGATGCAACGCAGTCGCCGAGCCGTGCAGCTTCGTGATCTACTGGTGCTGGTGCTGCGGTGCCTGGCCGTCGTCATTTTCGGAGCGGCTCTTGCCAGACCGTTTCTGTCAGGTGTGTCGTCATCGACCATGCTGGTGGGCATCGGCACGGCTCTGGCAATTGTCGGAGCCGTCGGTACCGCTGCCAGTGGGATACTCACTTCGCAAAAGAAAGTTCGCGGTTTGTCGTTCGGCGCGTGCGCTCTTTGTGCAGGGCTGGGAACTCTGGGCCTCTTCAGCATGCTGCGGGAAGCCAACGATCAGGGCCTCGGCGTGCTCACCAGTCGACAACCCATTCATGCCGTGCTGCTGATCGATAATTCGATGAGCATGGGCTACGAATCTCTGGAAGGCACACTGCTCGATCGAGCCCGCACCAAAGCGGCTGAGTTTATCGATGCACTACCGTCGGGAAGTCAGATCAACGTGCTGCCGCTGTGCGGCTCGGACGAAGCGGACACGACAAGTGCCTATCGAAACAAGTCGGACGCGCGAGCGGCTCTCGACCGAATTCAGGTCGTTGATCGAATCGGTCGAGCGAACTTTGCGATTGATCAGGCAGCGGCGGCGTGTCGACAGGTTCCGGAACTTCCCTCCAAACGAGTCGTGCTGATCAGTGACCAGCAGGCGAATCTCTGGGCCGCTGAAACGAACGCCAGCCAGCTGGCCGCCTTGCCCGATTTCCAGATCATGCGCATCGCTCCGGAAGAAATCGAAAATGTCTGGGTCAGCGAATTCCAGCTGCAGGACGGCGTTGCCGACACTGAAACGCCCGCTGTTTTTCTCGCGACCATCCAGCATGCAGGCAGCCACCCACTGACCAACGTGCAGATTCAGTTGTCGATCGACGGAACGGAACTCGCCAGCCGGCTGGTTGATCTGGAACCCGGTCAGTCCAGGCAGATCGAATTTCGACAGCGACTCGACAATGTCACCGACACTGGAGCGCTGGGTTCCGGCATTTCGCAGGCAACCTTTGTCAGAGCGACGGTGACGGTCCGTGTTGAAGGCGGCGTCGGCGATCGGCTGCTGCGTGACAACTCGCGTCACCTCGTCGTGCCTGTGGTGGCCGGGCTGCCCGTCGTCTTTGTCGACCAGTACGGCGAAACGGAAAATCCGGACCGAGGCGAAATCGGCGAGACCTACCGACTGCGGCGGCTACTCGCACCGCAAACGTCGACCGACGAAGAACTCAATCGGCAGCTGGTGCGAATTCGGCATCTGACCATCGACCGTCTGACCGAAGAAGTTCTCAGCGATGCCCGGCTGGTAGTGATTGCTGGCGTCGAGTCGCCTGGCGATTCCGTCCCGCTGTTGCGTCAGTATGTCGAGCAGGGCGGTTCGTTGATCGTCGCCGCGGGTGCCGACTTTGATGCGGGTGAATGGGCGGCTCAGGCCTGGCTCGACGGTGCGGGGATTCTTCCGATTCAGTTAACCACCGAGCCTGTTGGTCAGCTGCCTGAAGTCGCGGTCGGAGAGCTGCGACCGTTCTACCTGGACTTCCGATCGCTGCAGCACGACTTTTTCCTGATCGAAGGAGAAACTCAGGATTCGCTGGCCGACCTTTATCGAACGCCTCTCTTTTTCAAGGCGGTCGCTGTTGAAACTGAACAGTCACTGATCGATGCACTGGTCGCTGCCGAAGCCACAAGAATCACAAAAAATCGTGAAGTGTTTTCAAAATCTGACGCCAGCCGCGCCGAGTGGGACCAGCTCGATCGGCAGGGAAATCTCACTGACGAACATGTTTCGGAGCGAGCATTCGACGAAGCTCGGCGCCGGGAACTGCAGCCACGATGGCTGAGCTGGTCTGACACCGACGCACTGGCCCGGCTCGACGAACTGACTCCTGACGAGCTGGCTGAACGGTCTCGCCCGAGAATTCTCGCGAGATACACGCTGGAAGAACGTCCGTTTCTGACTGAACGCCGCATCGGAGCGGGTCGATCGTTCTTCCTTTCATCCGGGCTGTTTTCGAGCTGGAACACGCTCACGTCGACCAACGCGATCCTGATGTTTGATCGCATGTTGCGACAGTTGCTGGAAGACACACTGCCCCGCCGCAACTACGAAACCGGAGACGTCGTCACACTTCCCGCTCGCCGTTCTGATCAGCTTCGCTGGGAACTCGTCCAGCCCGATAGCAGCCGCGACGCAATTGCTGTCGAGGCTCTGAGTGCCGAACGCTACGGCCTGAGAATTCACCGCGCCGTCAACAATGGACATTACAACGTCGTCTCAACATCCACCGACATCGAAGCCAACCCGTCTGCCGATCCGAATGTCGAAGGGGCGACGCTGCTGGCTTTCAATTGCCCGCCCGAAGAATCGCAACTCGAAACGCTGGACGCCCTGGCCTTCGAAGAACGAGCCGGCACGGACGGCTACCGCTGGCTGGAAGCGGACGAAACGATCAGCGTCGAAGGAGCCCGCATCCGCGGTCGCAACTTGTGGAAATGGCTGATCGGTGCCGTGCTGGTTTTCCTGCTGACCGAAATGCTGATCCTCGCCTGGCCCAACCGCCGCCCTGAAATCGCTCCACAAAACGCATGACGTGGCCCGGTCCAGTCCGCATACTGGCTGCTCCTCAATTCAGGAGTTTCTGCATGCGACTTCCAACCATCACCCGTTTCAGCCTGATTCTTCTTTTGGGAGCCACTTGCGGCTTCGCTTCGGACACGGTTGTCGACTCACCGTTTCCCGGCGCACGACCGCTGCCGGAAGACTTCGTCGAACCACTTTTCCCCGGCATCTCTGCCGCCGATGCGGAGATCCACAAAAAACTCAATGAGAAGACTTCTGTAAACTTCGACAAACAGCCATTGGCTGAAGCGCTCAACTCAATTTCAAAAGCCAGCGAGCTCCCGATCATCCTCGACTTGATTTCACTCGAAGATGCTGGCCTCTACGCTGACTCACCAGTCACTTTTCAGATCTCCAACGTCCCCGCTCGTTCTATCCTCAGAATGATTCTGGAAGAATTTGAGATGAACTTCGTCGTCGAAGACGCCGTAGTAAAAGTCACAACGTTTGAAGGCTGTAACCGCAAACTTGAAACGGGAATTTTTCCGGTGGCAGACCTCGTGACGAGCGATCGAAAAAGCTGGAAAAAGTTAGCCCAGCTGATTCAAGGTGAAACTGACGGTCTATGGGAACGAATTGACGGATGCGGCGGCACGGTCAGCATGAGCCACGCAACAAAGTCGCTGATCGTTCGTCAGACACCGGAAGTGCTTATGGACGTCCAGCAGTTGCTTACGTTCATCCGAGCTGCAAAACGAATCGGTGAACAGCGAGTCAATCCGCCTGCTCCACCAAAGGAACCAGATGGTTTTGGCCGAAAAAAAGGCCGACGAAGAGGTGGTCTGGGCAGCGGCCTCAGTGGTGGCAACTTCTTCTGACAGTCACGGTCCCTGGTTAACCAAACAGGCTCAGCTGCCTGGGGCCGTTCTCTTTAGTTCGCCCCGGCCATTCCGGTTGATCAGGCAGCGCCGATAGGTGACTCTGCAATTGCAAGTGCAGCCGCGCAGCAAATTCCGGGGCGAATCGATCGTCGGGCGAGTGAGTGAAAACGTACGGATCGAGTCCAGAATTGATCCAGTCAGCGATGACGGCGACCCACTCTTCGATCCACGGCAGCGTGTCGTCGACGGAGTTTCGACCAACCAGCCTGAGCATTGGTCGCGAGCCGGTCACCGTCGTCCGGTAGGGACTGCGAGGCTTCTTTGCCTGAGCCGCTTCTTCGGTTTCATCAGACGGTGGTGTTGAGAAGAGCGGTCGGCTGTCGAAGAGGACGCGGTCGATCTTGAGCTCTCGCAGCATGTCATCGAGTTCTTTCTCGACGCTTCCGTTGTCGAAGAAATCTCGATGCCGAACTTCGACCGCACAGGGAAAATCCGTCGGTAACGTTTGAAGATAGTTCGCCAGTCGGTCCATCTCGACGGCAGAGAACGTTGGAGGCAATTGCAGAAAAGAAGGCCCCAGTCGATCGGCGTCCGCCAGAACTTTCAGAATGTTGAGGAACAGCTCTGTTTCCACTTCCGCGTCAATCAACCGCCGATCATGACTGATCGCCTTCGGAAACTTCAGGCAGAACCGAAACCGGTCACACGATGACTCGGCCCAGCGTTTCACAGTTTCCATTGCAGGCAGGCCGTAGAACGTGCTGTTGCCCTCAACCGTCCCAAACACCGACGAGTACTCGTGCAGCCACTTCTTTCGATCCTTCGTCGAAAACAAAGAACCCACCCAGCCCGGACATGCCCACACCGGACAGCCGAGGTGATATTTCGCGGCCATGACGATTCCTTGAATCTTCGTCACTCGCAAGGTGAATGAAATGTTTCTGGTTGAAAATCGTCGGGCGCAACCCTGCGCCCGGTTTGCAGATTGCCAGACGTGATTTGGTTATCACGAATTTTCAACGAACGATACAGTGCGTTGCAATAACGCTGCGTCGCATCCGGACCGTCCGACAATTCATGAACTGACCTTAAGGATCGAACGATGACAGATACTCCTCGCTCTGTCGACGACACAACATCGTGTCGCTTCTGTGGCGAAACCATCAAAGCCATTGCGAAGAAATGCCGCTTCTGTGACTCGATCCTTGACGAAGAGTGGGGCAAGACTCGGATACCGGAATTCCAAACAAGTTCGACCGACAGGCTTCTGATGCCCGTCGGTCGCCCCGCCACCGCAATCATTGCGGGCTACTGCGGTCTGTTTTCGTTCATACCCATGTTTGGATTGCCGTTTCAGATCGCCGCGATTGCCTGCGGGATCGCGGCGCTGAAGGTGCTGAAGAGAAAGCCGGAACTTAGCGGCGCAGGTCGAGCCTGGTTCGGCATCATCGTGGGCGCACTCGGCTTAATTGTGTCGGTCCTCGGGATTATCACGCTCGTGATCGGGCAGCAGCTCCGCTGACCGATCACCTTCAGAGTAGCCACTGGCTTTGCAGCCAGCCCGAGTCGCATCATCTGCTGCCGCAAAAACCGGAGTAAGGTGTCGTTCGCATCGTTCTTCGACTGGCGTCAGTTCCGAAATAACTTCCCAAATGTATTGAGAGCGGGAATGCCCCGGCCGGGATATCGGAAATTTATTTCGGGACAGATCCTGAAGACAGGGCGTTGCCTTTGGGTTCTACCGGATAATTTCATCAGCCTGCGACTGGCTCTGGAGCCATGCAGGACGACGACTCACACCACACCAGCAAACAGTCTCGATACCGTGTGACGAACAAAGCCAAGCTCACGGCATCCGAACACAACACGTCATAGTCAGGATTAGGCATCGCAACGGCTCAAGCAGGCTCTATGGAAAATCCATAACGGCGTTGCGACAAGTGAGTGTTGCGTGCCAGTTCTCAAATCCTGCTGCGCCAGCTTTTGAGAGGCAGCGAAATTCTGGCTGACCATTTCGCCAAGCCACTCAACCAGAAACAGCTGACTGAGCACGCAAGTGCCCGCCGCGACAACTCTCTGCGTGACGGGAAACTGTCACTATTTCTTACGGTGTCGGATCTTAGCTCGATTACGGCGTTTTCGACTTCCAATCTTACGACGACCTTTGCCAGTTCTCTTCGTCCCCATTTCGGGCAGACTCCTCAGTAATCTGAAAAACGGTGCGTAGCACCTGTGAATTTGGGTGGTGAAATAAAAGGCACCGGCCAGTCGACCGGTGCGCGAACAGGCAACTCTATCAGTGATCGACCGACGGATCAACGCAGGCCACTGAAGCATCGCTGCCCCGAGAATATACGCCCCAGTGGCGCAGGTCAGGCAGCTTCCGGTTCTGCGGGTTCGTCAGGCCGGCCTCCCAGTTGCTCACCTTGCGGTGTATGCACGTTTTCGCGAATCCAGATATTACGAAAACGTGTCTTATTTCCATGGAACTGCAGAGAGATCGATTCCTTTTCGCCGTGCTTCTGATATTTCGGCGGAGCAACATAAGACGTCCCGCCCATCAGTTCGAAGTGATTCTGCACGACGATTCCATTCTGCAGGACCGTTACGTAGCCGGATGATTTCAGCGAGCCGTCTGCGTTGAATCTGGGAGCCGTGAAGATGATGTCGTAAGTCTGCCATTCGCCTGGCTTCCGGCAGGCATTGACGATGGGCGGAGTCTGCTTGTAGATCGCCGCGCACTGACCGTCGTAGTACGTCGTGTTTTCGTACGAGTCGAGCACCTGCACCTCGTACTGACCCATCAGATAGATGCCGCTGTTGCCTCGGCCCTGTCCGTTTCCTTTGACTTCGGACGGCGTTGCGAATTCGACGTGTAACTGGCAGTCGCCGAACTTCTGCTTCGTGTTGATACTGCCGCCAGCCGTCGTCGCGGCACCGTCGGCAATGATCCACTTTTCGCCGCCGTCCCAGGCATTGAGGCTTTTGCCGTCGAACAGAACGATCGCATCAGACGGCACTCCGCCCGGTCCATCCGGGTCAACGATCGTTGGCTCCTGCCAGAAGATACCGCTCTTGTATTCCTGCCAGAAAAGAGCCGCCATTAACGTCCCGCTGCAGCACATAAAACCCGCAAGTATCGTGAAAACAGACAGACGCACGGGTAGCCGATTGATTGAGCGCATGATGAGTGATCCCAAATGAAATGGAATTTGATTGTCCTGCGAGTTCGTTCTTCAGCAGAAGAGCATCGATTCAGAGTTTAAGCGTCGTCAACGTGTGGCTTTAGGGCCGTTCAATGATTTAGCCCGAAAAGCGCACGTTGTGAGACGAACAGAGAGCCTCTTGCACCGGTAAGTGATTATTGGAACAACACTTACTTTGGCACAGGAGGCTCTCATGTCGAACACGGACTGTACGGCGCAACTCGAAC
>JABMPE010000627.1 GCA_013203845.1 Rhodopirellula sp.
GAGCGGCGATGGCCGCTACCGTTGCGAACCCGAGCATCCCCTGCAGCGACGCGATGCCGTCCATGCCGTCCAGCAGGTTGACCGCGTTGCAGCAGGCAACCAACCAGAAGGCACAGAATATTCCGACCGGAATCCCGGACGTGATTTCAACGCCGTCAGCAATGTGCAGCGAGTCGATTGGCTGAACGGCTACCACATAAGTGACGGCGGCGATGATCTGGACGACGAGTTTGGCTTTCGCTCGAACCGGCCAGACGTCGTCGACAATTCCCAGAACCCAAACGCCTGCAGCCGTCCCGAGCAGAGCCGCCGTCGATGCGGAAAGCGAACTCGCAAACTGCAGGTCGATCGCGAATTTGAAGGCGAACGCAATGGCGAACGCTGCAAACACGGCGATTCCGCCGAGCGCGGGCACAGCGGTTGCATGCTGCTTCCGTCCATCATCGGGGACGTCAAGCAAGCCTGCACGATTGCCGGCAAGGCGCGCAGCGACAGTGAGAGCGGCACTCAGGCCGACCGTGGTGAGGATCAGTCCGATCATTCCGTTGATCGACTTCCGATTGGAAAATAGAGAGGGGGATCAGTCTGGAGTCAAGGACGAAGACTCCAGAGAACGCAGAACGCGCTGTGTGAATGGAAGGGTTGTGTGAATGGAAGGGTTGACCTCAGCGGAGACGGCCCCATCGAACCGCAAGGGTCTGCGCCAGTAAAGAATTGCAAGCCTGTAAGGCGTCGCCAATCAAAACACTGGCCGTGCAATACCGACCGAACATCTGTGCTCGATCCGAACTGCGAGCGAAACATCGCCGATACGCAAAACCAGTGCAAGATGGATTTCAGCTCGTCCTGATGACACCCGAGTACGAGCGGCCCGCTCGACTCAATGATATGGGCTGGGTACTGTCTTATATGCTGAATGCCATGCAAGGCACCCAGGAATGACGTGATTGGGATTCGGGAAGCTGTTCTGATCACGTTCCGCAGTTGATGCTGAGGATTTTCGTGAATCCTGTTGCTGATGAACTCAACCTCATGACCAAACCACACCGGGAGAAACTGACGATGAAACGACTTACTTTTCTGATGGCACTGGCGATTTCCGCAACGACTCTGTTGTCCGCTTCGGCCACCGCTGGGGACGGCTGGACTTCACTGTTTGACGGCAAGACGCTCAAGGGCTGGACTCAGAAGAACGGCACCGCAAAGTACGAAGTCGTCGACGGAACGATTCACGGAACGACCAACGAAGGTAGCCCGAATTCGTTTCTGTGTTCGGACAAGGAATACGGCGATTTTGAACTGGAATTCGAAGTCAAAGTCCATGACAGCCTGAACTCAGGATGCCAGATCCGCTCGAAGACCAAAGAACCCGACGGCAAAAAGAACGAGAAGTTTGGTCGCGTTTACGGTCCACAGTGCGAAATCGAAGCCAGCGGTGCCAACGGAGCCGAGGCTGGCTACATCTATGGCGAAGCGACTGGCCGTGGCTGGCTGACGACCGAAAAAGACCTGAAACCTCACAAGGTGATGAAAGACGGCGAGTGGAATAAATTCCGCATCGTCGCCAAAGGCCCTCACATCCAGACCTGGATCAACGGAGAAGCGATCGCTGACCTGATCGACGAAGAGATCTTCAAGACGCACCCCAAAGGGTTCATCGGACTTCAGGTTCACGGCATCAAAGCGGGAACGGGTCCGTACGACGTTGCCTGGAAAAACATCCGGATCAAAGAGCTGAAGTAACGAGACTTCAACAGCCTGCAGCGACATCGCGGGAACTTAGAGTTCGCAGAGGACTCGCGAAGTAAAAAGCAGAGCGGTCTCCCGCTCTGCTTTCTTTTTTCTCGGCGGACTCTGCGTTCTAAGTTCTAAATGATGACCTGATCTGTCGAGAGAAATCGGGTGGCAACCGGGTTTGCTACTTCCGAGGGTTTTCGTACCAGACGACGTTTTTGCTTTGCTGACCAGCGATCAGCAGGTCCAGGTCTTTGTCCAGATCGATGTCCACCGCTCGGATGTCGTACGCACACTGTCCGGTCGCGACGACGTGAGTCTTAAAGTGACCTTTGCCATCGTTTTCGAACCAGGCCGCAATCTGGCTGCCGTAAGCGCACGTGGCGGCGTCGATGTCGCCGTCGTCGTCCATGTCCACCACCTGGAGGCAGTGAGGAAATTCCAGGTCGGGATTGATGTCGTGAATCTTCCAGGTCGGAGCTTCGAACCAGATGACGCCCTTGCCGTGACCACGCGTAGCAATAAAGTCGATCTTGCCATCGCCGTTGACGTCCGCCTGCTGAATGTTGGTGGCTCCGGGATGTTTGCCGGGTAATTGATGCCTGGTGAACGGCTTCGTGGAATCCTCGCCGGCTTCCCACCAGTAGAACCATTCGCCCAGGCCGGACTTGTCCTGTTCACCGCCTTTGGCTCCCATCGCAATGTCCGCTCGACCGTCGCCGTTGACGTCACCGAAGCCCAGATAGTGACTTAGTCCCGGCGCGTCGTTGCGGGCAAAAATGTTGCGCTGCCACGATTTCGCCACGTGAGGATTCTTTGGCACTTTCAGCCACGCTCCGGAATTGGGAAACGCGCCGACCGGCTGAGCACTGTTGGCGAGCAGGTCGAACTTGCCATCACCATCCACGTCGCCTTTGAGCAGTCCGTGGATGCCGTTGATTTCCTGATCAGCGATGCGAGCTTTCCAGACGCCAGCCGTCGGGTTGTCTGGACATTCGAGCCAGGCAACCAGGCCCGGTTGATATCTCGCGCCAATGAAGTCTTCATCGCCATCGCCGTCGACATCAAAATACTCACTGTGGATAAAGCCGTGTCCCTTCGTTTCATCGATGACGTGTTCGGTCCAATTCGGAGCGACAAACAGCCGCGTCTTACCGCCACTGTTGCTGATGATGTCCGGCTTGCCGTCTCCAGTGAAGTCGGCGGCAACGGCCGTGTTGCAGTGCTCGCCTTCGTGAACGACGTGCTTCTTCCACGGCTTGTCGTCAGCTCTGGCCAGAACTGTTGAACAGACGAGTAACACGAAACTCGCCGCAGTGATGGGGTTCCGAAACGTCATGAGAGGAATCTCCGGAAGTATTCTGGGAAGAGATGGTGCTCAGGAATTATCAACCACGAAAAACACCAAAGACACGAAAACAAGTCAGCAATAATTTCGTGTCTTTGGTGTTTTTCGTGGTTGATATCATTCGCCTGTTTTGAACGGCTCCGTTGATTCCTGCATTCAATTCTGGCGTTATTCAGGAAAGAACTTTGCGAGTGTCGATTCGCTCGGTCGCCTGGTCATCAGTGAAACGGCCACCAGCACGATCGCTGAAGCAGCGACCAGTGTGACAATGGGATCCTGCCCCTGAAAACTGTAGTGATGGTTGTTGCCCCAGTCAGCGGCCCGCAGCATCAGCAGCCAGGCCACCGCTGTTGTGATGATGGAAGCGTACGTTCCGCATTTTGTCAGGCCTCGCCAGTAGAGCGCGGCAGCGATCACCGGAAACAAGGCCGCGAAGCCACTGAAACACCAGATGCCCAGATTGAACACACTGACGTTCTTTGCGGTGCTCGCCAGAAGCGCCAGAACGTAACAGACCACAACGATCGCCACGACAAACAGCCGGGCGTAGAAGATGGATTGCTTCTCGTCTCCGTCGCGACGGCCCAGCACATCACGTGTAAACATCGTTCCCAGGCAGAGAAACTGGCTGTCGAGCGAAGACATGATGGCCGCCAGTATTCCAGCAGTCAGCAGACCGGACAGAACTTCTCCGGAGTGTTTGCTGACGAGAAAGCCGAGTATCGCCGCTGACGGAAGTTTTTCCGGGATCCCGACCGCTGCTGCGGATGCCCAGGTTCCGATCAGCACACACGGAGCCCATACAATCATCACGAAAATCGGATGCACGACGATCGACAGTTTGAAGGCACTCGCGTTACGAGCGGTCAGCCAGTGCTGAAAGATGTGAGGGAACATCCCGATTGAGAATGGCACAAGCAGAAACGCAAAGTACAGGTGGTGCGGCATCTTTTCGCGAGAGAGCTTCTCTGGACTGACGGCATTGCTGGCCGCTTGCAGACTTTCAAGAAAGCCCTCTTTGCCACCGATCCCTTTGACCAGAATAAAGAACGTGATCACTCCCAGAGCCATGAAGACGGTCGTCTGAAATGCATTCGCCCATGCCGTTCCTCGCATTCCACCGAAGAAGACGTACGTCAGCACGACTCCGCAGATCACCAGAGAACCCAGCCACGGTGGAATGCTGCCGCCGGAGCTGACAAACGCTTCCGGGAACAGACCTCGCGTGACGGCGGAAATCGTACTGCCAGCTCCCAGGATTCCGATCAGCACATACGGAATCACAAAACCGACCAGGACCGGAAACAGAACCCACCCGATACGCTGGCTGTCGAGTCGCGCTTTGAAATATTCGATCTGCGTCGAGAAGCCGTGATCTTTTCCCAACTGCCAGACCTTCAGACCGATGATGAAGAAACACAGCGGGTGCAGCAGCGCACTGGATGATGCCATCAGTCCGTAAACGCCGATGCCTTCCGCATACGATTTCCCTGTTGAACCAACCAGGGAAAAAGATGTCATCGTCGTTCCGAACAAAGACATCAGCAGCAGGAACGGGCCGATCGAATGGCTGGCCAGCATGTAGTCGAGACTCGTGCCCCGAAACAGGCGGCTTGAAGCGAGGCCCAGGAACAGCAGGATCGCCAGATAAATTCCGATGATGATGAGCGATGTCATGCCTGCGGGGCCTCCGCATTGTCGCTCGCTGTCGAACGATCATTCGAGGGTCTCGCCGCCTCGTCGGCAAGGTAAGCTGGCCAGGCATACTGCACGGCCAACAGCCAGAATCCGGCGGCGACGATTGACAGAACGACGTGATACAGCAGTCCGATAGGAAACCAACCGAATACAAGAGTCGGATCATTCCAGAACCAGAAGTCGTGATGCAGAATCACGAGTAGAGCCAGCAGCGGCCAGACGATCGATCTCATGGGGCAATACGCCAATCCTGAATTTCAGAAGAAGATGTAGAACGAGTCGCCGATTCTACGTGAGCAAGCCGCTGGCCGAAAACGCAGCGACCGCTTTCCGTCGTCTTCCGGTCCGATGGTCTCATGAACTGACAACTGGAATTTCGATCGCCCCAGGGATCAGTCCCGAAATAAATTCCGGATATTTCAACCACGTCATTCCGGGTGGCTGGTGATCGAGCTTGCGAGCCCCCAGAACGATGAGCGACGAACTGGGGGCTCGCCAGGGCTCGACCACCAGCCACCCGATGTCGAGTATCATTCCTGATGTGGTGGAACCTGGACTTTGCGCGGGAATGACGAAAATCGCCATTCTCACTGCATCTGGAAAGTAATGTCGATCGGCCTGAGGGTTTGTTAGACAAATCGAGCAACTCCGATGATCCTGTGATAACACACCCTGAATTCTCAATCTGTTAATGCCCGCTGCATCTTTACTAATGCTCGATGCGAAAGAGACTATGTCGTCGTCGTTGACCGATCGTTACTACGCCGTGCTGGCCGGACGAACTGCCGGGAAAGCGGCATCGGCGGTGGAGATCGTCGACAGCGTTCTGGAAGCGGCTCGCGATTCCGGCGCCAGCGACGTGCATCTGATTCCGATCGAATCGGGCCTGGATGTTCTGTGGAGAATTGACGGTGTCCTGCATCCGATCGAGAAGCTGAGGGCGGAAGTCGCGACCAACGTGGTCTCTCGCCTGAAAGTTCTGGCCGGGTTGCTGACGTATCGCAGCGAGACTCCACAGGAAGGCCGTATTCAGAGTCCCGGTGACGCGGACGTCGAAATGCGAGTCAGTACATTCCCGACCATGTTCGGCGAGAAGGCCGTTGTCCGGTTGTTTGCCGGTGCGGGAAAGTATCAACGGCTGGAAACGCTGGGTCTGCCGGCTGATGTTCAGGCTGGACTGAATGACCTGCTGCTGGAATCCGGCGGCGTCATTCTCGACTGCGGACCGGCCGGCAGCGGCAAGACCACAACGATTTATGCGTGTCTTCGAGAATTGGCAGACAAATTCGGATTGCAGCGGAGTCTTGTCAGTCTGGAAGACCCGATCGAAGCGGTGATTCCCGGAGTCGCTCAATCGCAGATCAATCCGACAGCTGGCTTCGACTACGAAACCGGTTTGAAGTCGCTGATGAGGCAGGACCCAGAAGTCATCCTGGTCGGCGAGATTCGTGATCGACTGGCTGCGGAAACGGTCTTTCAAGCGGCATTAACCGGACATCTGGTCCTGACAACGTTTCATGCCGGCAGTGCGACGGGAGCGATCTGCCGACTCTCCGACATGGGAATCGAACCTTATCTGTTGCGAACGGGATTGCTGGGGATTGTGGCTCAGCGGCTGGTTCGAAAGCTTTGCGAATGCTCAAAAGAATCATTGGACCATGACGAGCTGCTGGGACTTGATCTGGCCAGTTGTCGTGTCCCGATGGGTTGCGAAAAGTGTCGCGGCACCGGCTATCACGGTCGGCTGCTGCTGGCGGAGTTTCTTCGGACGGAGTCATCAGAAGTGGGACGGGCGATCCTGTCTCAAAGCGACGCGGACGACCTGGAAACGCTGGCCGTTTCAGCCGGCATGACAACTCGCTGGGAACGGGCAGTGGAAGCGGTCAACAGCGGTCAGACCAGTCCCGCAGAAGTGCGACGCGTGTTTGGGTTTTCGAAGTAGCGAACGACTCTTCAAAGTCTCAAGTAATCATTCATCGAGAAGGCATCAGCAGACCTCGCCATGTCCGATCAACCTGCCAGAAGTTCAGCCGCGATTCGACTCGAAGAGTTGCTCGCTCTCAACGACGAGATCGGTGCGCTGATTCGAGCGGGTGTTCCGCTGGACCTTGGGCTGCGGCAATACGGAATGATCAATCAGCCAGGGATTCCTGGCGAATACAAAGATCGACATGCGATTTCGGTAGCGCTCGGGCGGCTGTCGAATCGTCTTGCCGATCGAATCTCGTCAGGAAATTCATTACAGGCAGCGATTGACCAGGAAGGCGACCATCTGCCCGGTATCTACCGCGCCGTCGTGGAAGCCGGTATTCGAGCCGGACGTCTGCCGGAAGCTCTGGAAGCGTTGTCGGTCGTGGCTCGCGTGTTGTTGAAACTGCATCGACAGATCGTCGCCGCGCTGATTTATCCGGCCATTGTGCTGGGCATGGTCTGGCTGCTGCTGATTGGCTTCGCCGAGTACATCATCCCCAGGTTACTGCAGACCTGGGAATTTCTGCGTCTGGATCCAGGGCCGGCCATGCAAATGCTGGTGCTGATTCGAGACACGCTGCCGTACTGGGGCATCGGCACGCCCGTGCTGGCGGTTGCGGCGTTTGTCTGGTTGCAAATAGCTGGCAGCCGGAACAGTGCGACACCGGCTGGTCGGCTGGTCGCCAGCCGTCTGTATCGTTTTGCCTGGATCCCGGGCGTGGTCAAAAACTACGACTACGCCACATTTCTCAAGATACTCGCGTTGCTGGTTGAGCACGAAACGCCGCTGCACGAAGCGCTGGTGCTGGCGGGTTACACCACGGGCAATCGTGACATCATTCGGGATTCGTCGACAATCGCTCAACGGCTGCAGAACGGCGACTCGCTGCAGGAGTCGCTCAAGTCGGCCACTCGGTTACCGCGGTTTCTGCGCTGGATGCTTCGCACCGGCGAGGAAAACGGCAAGTTGAGTGAAACACTCAAACTGACGGCTGACGTCTACGAGAAGCGTGCCTCACGACGCGCGGAGTTACTGCGAGTCGTGCTGCCAGTCGTGTTGACGATTTTTATCGCCGGCAGCGTGACTCTACTTTACGGAGTGATTCTGTTCGCGCCGCTTCGCGAGCTGTACGACCGACTGGGCGATCCAGTCCTCAGATAAATTTCCGCGTCAGACAAGCATCAGATAATTGGCGACAACCGTTTCGGACATCAATCCTCTGCCTGACTTTGACAAAGCCGCATGCCTCAATATCAGTACATAAGTCCCGACGAAAACGGCGACCTTCAGCTGGGCTTCATTGAAGCGTCCAGCGAAGAAGCCGCTCGGGATCTGCTGGCTCGACAGGGCATCGACGCCGAGTCGGTCGAACTGGCCGCGTCGAACGAAGGAAATACGGAATCGCGACTGTCAGACGATTCAGTCTGGATTACGCCGGATGAGCACGTCGAAGTTGTGGGCCAGATCAGTCACCTGGTTTCAGCCGAGCTTCCACTCGCCGCCGGACTCCGAACGCTTAGCGAAGAAGTGCCCTCCAAACGACTCCGGAAAATCTTCGAACGACTGAGCACGAAACTTGATCAGGGCGAGACTCTGGAAAACGTGCTCCAGTCAGAATCCAGCGACCTTCCGGAATGGCTTTCGGCAGTCTTTACGGCCGGCACCAGAAGTGGACGATTGCCTGAGTGCATTCAATATTTCATCGAATTCAGTCGTCTGCGAGCTGGTATTCGAATCAAGTTGCTGACCAGCATGGTTTATCCCGCGATTCTCGTTGTCGTGGGAATGGCTGTCTGCGGATTTCTGTGCAGTCTGGTGATCCCCGATTTTCGAGAAATCTTTGAAGGCTTCGGCACAGACCTTCCAAAGATTACCGAAATGGTTCTGGCACTGAGTTCGCTGGTGGAATTCGCGATTCGTTACTGGCCATTAAGCCTGCTTTTCGGCTGGGTATCGATTCTTGTTGTGTGGTTTCTTCCGAAATCTGTGCTCGGAGCGGCGGGTTTTCGGAGACTTGTCTACCACATCCCGCTGCTGGGGCGAGTTTTCAAACAGTCAGCGCTGGCCGAGTTTTCTCAGTTGCTGGCATTGATGATCGAAGCACGCATACCACTGCCGGAAGCGTTGAAACTGGTCGGTAGTGCCGTTCGGGATCCCAACCTTTCCGAGGGAGCTTACCTGGCCGCGAAGTTCATCGATTCCGGAGAATCGTTTGGAGATTTACGAGGTGTCGTCCGGGGAATCCCGGATGAATTACTGAGAGTTCCTGGCTGGGGCAAGAACGATTCGAGTCTTGTCGAATCGTTACGAGTCTCCAGCGAGGTGTTTGCCCTGCAAAGCGAAATCAGCGGTCAGAATCTGGCCGGTATGGTGACACCAGGTGCCGTCATCATCGCCGGAGGCATGATCGCCCTCACCGTGATCGCCCTGTTCATGCCTTTAATCAAGCTTCTAAACGATTTGAGTTAACGCGAAATCAGTAGGCAGGGTGCGTCTTGACGCACCAACGATCGAATTAAAGCAATGGTGCGTCGAGACGCACCCTACGATTACTCAACACATTCGGGATGTCATTTCGGGACGGTTCCATATTTCAAGACGAGGTCGCTTCCGTGCGATTCGAAGAAATACTTCTCCTCATAGCCTTTATCCTGATACCACTACTGGTATCTGGATTCTGCTGGTGGCGTGCTACGCAAATACGACTTGGTCGGACACCGCATAACACTCGTTTTCTCGCGAGACGCGTGACACCTCTGATTGTCGTCAGCCTCGGAATGGCAGTTGTCTGTACGCTGTTCGGGGTGTTCTTAAGCTTCGCCGCGCTGGTTGAAGACAAGACCGACGGGGCAATTATTTTTGGTGCCTATACCGTGTTCGGGATTCTGCTTGTTGTCGCCACACGGCCACTCTTCAAGATCCGGGCCTCTCTGCGAGTAACGAACGAAGACGAAGACTATTCCGTCCCGAACGTGCCAAGGCCGGTTTCGGAGACACTCGGAATCACGTTATGGTGGACCGTCGCCGTTCTCGTTTCTGTTTTTGCATTGTTTCTGAGCTTCGGACTCTTCCTGTTAATGGCCTTAGTTTTTGGACTGATCCCGGTCCTGCTGTGGCAACGGCGCAGGGCTCGCGAAGGACAGTTTCTGTGGTTGCTGGCACTGAGCGTTCGCAACAGCCACAACCTGGCTCAGGAAGTTGAAGATCACGCCGCCACGTGGTCCGGTTCTTATGCGGCTCGACTGCAGCAACTGGTGGTCTATCTGAAAGCAGGCCGACCGCTGGGACTGGCACTGGAACGGGTTCCCGGCCTGCTGCCTCGCTGGGTCGTCGCCTCGATCAAAATCGGAGACGAGACCGGCACGCTCAGCGAAGTTCTGAACGAGTGCGCGACGACGCAACTCCGTTGGATGAAAGAGCGGTTCCGGACGGGATCGATCGCCAGTCTGCTGATCTACCTGGCCTGCTATCCCTGGGTCATCCTGGCTCCTGTCAGCTTCATGATGTATTTCATCGTGCCGAAGTTCAAAGCGATTTTTCATGGCTTTAACACGGAGCTTCCGGGTGTGACTGCGAATTTCATCGACGCCTGCGACACGTGGCTGGGCGTCATTGCAGTGATGGCACCGTTTACGTTCTTCGTCACGTTGATGCTGCTGTGGTTCGACCATGCCGGCTGGCGTAACGTCCGCACGCGATTGTTCCGAATCTTATATCCGAGATACGACACCGCACCCATCATGCGGCATCTGGCTCGGATGATCGAGAAGGGAAAAACGCTGCCGGACAGTCTGCTGGCCATTGCGAATTCCTATCACCGACCGACCGTTGCTGAATCGATGGCCCAGGTTTACGTCGAAACCGAATCCGGTGGCGACTGCTGGCAGTCTCTGCTGCAACGCGGCTTTCTGTCACGGCGGGATCTGGCGTTGATCGAAGCGGCTCAGCGAGTCGGCAATCTGCCGTGGGCTCTTCGCGAAATCGCTGACGTTCGTGAAAAACGCTACGTCTTCCGTGTCGACACACTGGTGCAACTCTTCCGTCCCGTTCCGATCATCGCAGTGGGACTGCTTGTAGGCTGGATCTGCATCGCCATGTTCATGCCCATCGTGAAACTCGTAAACGACCTGTCCTGATCGTGAGAGGCTTGCTGTGCGTCATTCGTCAATCAATCGAAACCTGAGACCGCCCGCGCCAGCGCGACTGGCAAGTCGGCGATCCGGAGCCTTCATGGCCGAGGTCGTCGTGGGAGCGGTGCTGCTGGGTGTGTTCCTCAGCACGGTCGGGCCGATGTTTCACTGGATTCGTGAATCGAAGCGGACCAACGATCGACACCTGCTCGCCATGCAGGAACTCACCACACAAATGGAACAACTGGCGGCTCTCCCGCCATCGCAGATTACGGACGAAAAACTGCAGTCGCTCTCGATGACCGAGTCGACTCGTACGTTGATTCCTGATGCAAAACTGACCGCCACTCGCGAACCGGACACAGACCGCCTGCAGCGAGTTACTTTGTCGCTGGCCTGGATCAACGATGTCGGGCGGGACGTTGAGCCCAGGCGGCTGACGGCGTGGTTTCCGCTTGAATCGAAAGAGGAAGCCGAATGAAACCTATTCTCCCTCATCGTCATCCATTACCAGATCGCGTGCGCCGTGTTCAGCAACCACGGCGTGGCAGCTGGCTGGTGCAGGTCGTCGTCACGATGGCGATCATGAGCGTGCTGATGACGATTGCGTCGACATCTCTGTTCCAGATGCTGCGTCAGGAATCGCGAATGGTTGAGCGAACGTTCCAGACGGCCACCTGGCTGCAAATGAGTCGAGACTTTCGCCAGGACATTCATGCCGCTTTCACTGTGACACGACCGGAAGCTGGAAATCGTCTGGAACTGACGACTCCGGACGGACCCGTGACCTGGATTGCTGACGGCGAGAAAGTCCGCCGTGTCAGCGCGAGCCTGAGCGAAACTGACGCAGCCGATTCGTCAGCCATCAGCTCGGTGTCGGGAGAGCAGTATGAGTTCGTCGACAGCGTGGCGCGGCTGTTGTTGACTGTGGGAACATCCGGCACGGCTTCTATTGCGGTCGTTGAGATAACGCCGCATCCAACTCCGAATGGTGGAGTCACTCCTCCGAATGTTGTCGTGGCGACGGCTGGTCTCGACCACCGATTCATGGCAACAGTGGCCACGACGGAGGAGCAGCCATGAAGAAAATTCAGACTTCATCCTCAGCAGAAATTCTCCGCCACGATCGCTGCCGCAGAGGCTCCATGCTGATCATTTTCATGGTCAGCCTGGCCATGCTTTCACTGACCGCCGCCGCGCTGGTTCGAGTGACTTTGCTGCACCGCAGCATGGTGCGCAGCAACGAAGTTCGAATTCAGTCGGAATGGCTGTTTCATTCAGCAGTGGCCAGAGCCGCGTCTCAATTGAAAACCAACGCCGATTACAACGGCGAAGAATGGAAGATTGAAGCTGAGTCGCTTGGTCAGTCATCCAGTGCGGTCGCGAAAATTTCGGTCGAGACCATCGACGGTAAGACAAACGAACGACGCATCGCGATCTCTGTTATTTATCCACCGGACAATGTTCAACGAGCGACGGTTTCCCGCACGGTCACGATTTCGCTGTAGGTTGGGCTTCGCCCGACGAAACATGTGCAGGTCGGGCTCTGCCTGACGAAGTCGCGAATCTCAGTCAAAACAATCTCAACCACAACAAATACGGTTGCGTTGATCGCAACCGTCAATCCTGACAGGAGTTTTCTGATGAAACGAATTCCCAGGCCGCTGCCTCCAACGAGTGAGGCAACCCACCGTGGCTTCACGCTGATCGAATTGTTGGTCGTCATCGCGATCATTGCCATTCTGGTTGCACTGCTGCTTCCCGCCGTGCAACAGGCTCGCGAGGCCGCACGTCGATCGCAGTGCAAAAACAACCTCGCTCAAATCGCGTTGGCGACTTTGAATTACGAGATGGCCCACGAAGTTCTTCCACCGGGTTGCGTCAATCCAGACGGACCAATTACGTCCACGGCAGAGGGGTATCACATGGGCTGGACCGTTCAGCTTCTTCCGTACCTGGATCAGGCACCACTGTTCGAAGAGATTGACTTTTCCAAAGGCGCTTACGAGCAGGAAGACAGGATCAACATCATCAACATGAGTGTTTACGTGTGCCCAAGCGACGGCGGCAACGAGCAGTCTGTGAACTTCGCAGGCTGTCACGGCGGCACTGAAACGCAGATTGCCGAAGACAACGAAGGCGTTTTCTTTCTCAACAGCAGAATCCGATATCGTGATATCAAAGACGGAAGTACGAACACCCTGTTCTTCGGCGAGAAAATCCGGATCGAAAGTGACCTGAACTGGATGTCGGGAACCAGAACTTCGCTCAAGAACACAGGCAGCAAACCGAACCAATTACCACAAAAACAAGGTTCCCATGGGCGACGCCCGGGGTCATCTCCGGAAGATATGACTGACCCCAATGTTGTTGGTGGATTCGGAAGCTGGCACACCGGGGGAGCACAGTTTGCTCTGGGTGACGGCTCCGTTCGCTTCCTTAGCGAGAATATCGATGCGACGCTTTACGAAAGTCTTGGGAAGCGGGCGGACGGTACTCTGCCGCTCGATTTCTGATCAAAACAGCTCGTCCCATCGATCGTAGCGACTGTCAGGCCACGGGGCTTTTTCGTTGCCGCGTGTTGGCAAGCACCTTGACCAGCAGACCCACGACAAGCAGCACTACGCCACCGACAATCGTCTTCAGATCGATAAACGGAGCGAGCCCCAGACATCCGCATAAGCCAGCCATGGGAATCACGCGAGGATACCGTCGCTCTTCAGCTGGTTGACGAAGTGCGCACAGGTTGGCTGTCGCGTAGTAGATCAGTACGGCAAAGGCACTCATGGACCAGGTGCGAAGAACGTCGCCGCTCAAAGCCAGCACGCCGATCATTACGGCCACCAGCACAACGGCACGTTGAGGTGAGTCGCCGTCCGGACTGAGTCCTGCAAAGTACGACGGAAGATCCTGCCGACGGGCCATCGCCAGCACGACTCGCGACAGACCCAGCACCAGATTCAGCAGCACGCCGAACATCGCCAGCATCGCTCCGAAACCAACAATCGCTGTCGTCAAGCGACTCGAACTGGAAACGGCCAGCAAGCTATCGAGCGACTTCGACGTTTGCAGAAAACGGTGACTGTCCGACGAGTTGATGATTGCCACGATGGCCACCGTGACCAGCAGATAAACAAATGATGTAATGACCAGCGTCGCGATCACGGCGCGCGGGATATTCTTTGAGGGCTCAGAGATCTCTTCACCCATCGTGGCGACTCGCCCGTAGCCGGTGTATGCGACGAAGCATAATGCCGTCGCGCGTAAAACATCGTTGAGCGTGAACTCAGCGGTGTTGAGGCGGATTTGCCAATTCGATGTTGTGAGTGCCGCCGCCGAAAAAACGCCCAGTGTCACCAGCACGATGGTCACGATGACGGTGTTGACTCGCACCGAACGCCGCACGCCCGACAATACCAGCACTGTCACAACGGCAAGCGTCAAGCCAGCGGAAACTCGAAGATCGATGTGTTCAATCGCCGGGACGATCTGGCGGAGGCATTCCGCAAACGCGAGTGACGCCGTCGCCGCAGAGGCTCCCTTGGCGATGAGAAACATCCAACCGGCGTTGAAGCCCAGGGTGGGTGTCAGGTATCGATAGCCATATTCATAAGCGCCGCCGCTGACAGGATGACTGGCTGCCAGTTGGGCACTGCTCAACCCGTTACACACGGCCAGCGCGGCAGCAAATGCAACGGAAAGAATGGCCCATTCGCCAGCAAGCTGCACGGCAAACAGCAGACTGACGAAGACTCCGGTTCCGAGAATCGACCCGAGCCCCAAAGTCACTGCGCCCGGCAGTCCGACAACCCGCTTCAACTGCTGTGACGAATTCATTCCTGCCAGAACCTGCCCGCCAGAGTCGATCGGCTTTGTCGAACCACTGAAGAATGGGTACTCACTTCAAATCTCTGGTGCGCGTGAGCCCACGGTGAATGGCCGACATACGTTTGGATCAGTCCCGAAATAACTTCCCGATTCTGGACAGTAGGCTGGAACAAGCTCCGCGCCGTTCCGGCAGTGCGACCATCCTGATGTGCCGGAACGGCGCGGAGCTTGTTCCAGCCTACACCCGCTTCCGGGACGAATTGTTACGTCTGCCGCTCGATCATCATCAAGCGTGTGTGCATGAGACCTGCGACCGGCGGACTCTGAACATCATTCCGCCGTTGTAGCCGCGACTGCTGGTTGATTTTCAGGTCCAAAGACCTCCGTCATGTGTGACGGATAATCTTCTACGTGAGTTTCGTAATAGTCGCCGGTCATCCAGCGAACCAGCAGATCAAGATCGCTGGCGTTGATCTTGTCGGCGTAAGCCGGCATGTGATTCTTCGAGCCATAAAACTGGTCAGAACCTGGATCACTGATGAACGCCTTCAGCCATTTGGCCGACCCATACTCCGCAAGGTCCGGATACCCGGATCCTTCGGCGGTGAGTTCGAAAGCGGAACCGATTGTGTCGTGACAGTCGGTGCAGGATGAAATTTCAGTTCCGTCGGCCAGCGGCTCGCCTCCGAGGATCTTCTGTCCTCGTTCAACCAGACTGGCGTCAATGGTTTCTGCGTCGCCCTTCCACCTTCGCATGGCCACCAGTGCTTCAACCAGAGCGTTCAGGTCGTTTGCGTTTTCGGGCGACGTAAATGCTTCGGCGTAGTCTGAAGAGGCACTGGCCATTTCGGAGTCATCCAGGTTGAACTCGGCATCGTCCGCACCTGGATACCACTTTGCTTTCCTGAGCGGAGCGAAGTGGTTGCTGTAGTTCGTGATGATCGCCTTCATCCAGTCGCGGCTGCCGAAGTTGGCGAGATCCGTGGCCTCGGGGACGGAGATGATCGGGTTGCCTTTTTCATCTTTCTCCCGCAGGACGACACCGCGTCCGTTGTGGCCATCGTGGCGATGGCAACTCGCGCAATACTTGGCAAAAAGAACCGGGCCGCGTGTGAACGGGTCTTCGCGAAGCAGAGTGACGGCACCTTCGACGGGGATCATTGACGGACGACTTGCCAGCTCTTTGATGCGGTGTGCGTCCCGTTCTGCTTCGGCAATGGCCGCCTGGTGGTCCTGGTTGTTTGCGTCTTCGTAGAAGGCGAGCGTTGTCAGGACGACGATCCCAAACGTCACGAGCCAGGTGAATGCCACGTTAAAGCGATGTCCGGATTTCAGCTTCGCCGTCAGTGGCATCATAAAGAGAATGCCCATCAGCGCACCGGGCACGTAGATTGCACCGAAGGCGAGCCCCAGATGTTCGACCGTCTCGAACTTCAGGAACCGGAACAGAAACAGGAAGTACCATTCCGGCCGCGCGGCCGCGTAGGCCTTGGCGGCGTCGGCTGGCGGGCTGAGTTCCGCGCCTTTGAAAATCGCAAACAGCAGTACAACCGCCAGAACTCCCAGACACGCAACGCCATCTTTCAGGACCTGATCGGGCCAGAACGTCGTGTCCGGAGCTTTCTTCGGCTGGTGAACGGTCAGGCCGTGACGTCGGAAGACGTAGATGTGCAGAGCGAGGAAGGCGATCAGCAGTCCCGGCAGAATTCCGGCGTGCATCGCAAAGAACCGGGTCAGCGTGTGATGGTTGTACTGGGCTCCGCCCTGTACGACTTCCTGGAGCTGAGCACCGATCACCGGCGTCGCTCCCATGATCTTGGTCGAGACCTGTGTGGCGTAGTAGCCCTTCTGATCCCACGGCAGCAGATAACCGGTCAGGCTGAGGCCCAGGATGATCTTCATCAGGATCAAACCGAGCCAGAAGTTGATTTCGCGAGGCGCTTTGTAGGCACCGTCGATGATGACCTGAATCAAATGGATCGCCAGCAGAACGATCATTGCCTGCGCGGCGAAGTGGTGCATCCCTCGGACGAGATTGCCCAGAAACATTACTTCCTGAATGTAGTACACACTTTCCCAGGCGGTCTGAGCACTGGGGCTGTACGCCATCCAGAGAAAGATGCCCGTAATCATCTGCAGAATGAACGTGAAGACGAGCGTGCTGCCCCAGACGTATCGCCAGCGGGCTCCACCCGGCACTTTTTCGAAAAGCGCTTCGTGGATCAGGTCGTTACATCCGGTTCTGTTGTCGAGCCAGGCGAGGAGTGAGCGGATCATACGGGCACCTTTTCGCTGGTAGCTCCACGGAATTCCTGATACTTCAGCCAGATGCGGCCACCGTCGCGAACATCCGCTTCGAGTGTGTCCATACCCCGCGGCGGGATCACATTCAGAGGCTTGCCATCCAGGTCGAACGCGCTGGTGTGGCAGGGGCAGTAGAAATCGCCTTCGCTCGGTCGATGTTCCACCGCACATCCCAGATGCGGGCAAACTGTGTTAAAGGCGAGCACCTGGTCCTGAATTCGTCGTAACCAGGCCGAGCCGATGGGCTGATCAGGAAACAAATTCCACGCGTTGATCAGATCGTCTCGCACCGTGTAACGAATCGGCGTGCCGTCTTCCGGCAGTGCATCGAGTATCAGATCGGTTTTGACGAAGCCGTCACCCGTCCCGGATCCGGCTCGTTTCCGAACGAGCGGGTCGAGAAAGAACAGCCCGCCGATCGCCGCTGGGACGATGCCAACAACCGCGCCCACGGCTACGGCCATGAACTCGGCCACAAAATTGCGGCGTGGAGTTCCGATGCTGGGGTCGTCTGCGGCCTGAGACAGCGCTGAGTGCGAGGTCACAGCGGCTTCTGCCGGTGGCGTTTCATCAGCGTCAGGTGTGGCGTTTTCTTTTTCGCTCATACCGATACCTTGGGGAGTGAGGGCGCGAATTCGGCACCGATAATCAACAGGAACGGCGATCACGCGACAAATGCTGGTGAGTCACCGAACGACGATATTCCAGGTTTACTGCCTGTAAAGTTTCAGGTTTCAGGCAGGCCATCCCAAAGGATGCCAGGCCGGGCTGGTTGCTGCAGGTGCTACTCAGCAGTAACGACCTGCCGCATGAGTGGAAGGACTTTTGCCAGAGCGTCTGCAAGTGGGGCAGGCAGGACAGCTCCAGCGGCTTGTTTGTGACCACCGCCACCGAACTGTTCGGCCACGGCTGCCACGTTGGTTCCTAATCGACTTCGAAAACTGACCTTGATTGTTTGATTGGACTGCTCGATGGCAATGAACGCGGCCTTGACTCCAGCAATCCTCAAGCACTGATTGACGAGTTCTTCGGTGTCCGCCGGAGCGGCTCCTGTTTCTTTGAAATCCTGCTGAATCACCGACAGATACGCCAGTAACCCATCGGTTTCAATGGTCATCCGGCTGAGCACTCGTCCGAAAAGCTGCATTCGAGCGGCTGAGTGCTGCTCATAAAGAAGTTCGTAAAGTACATGCGGTTTCGCGCCCAGGTCAATTAACTCGCCAGCAATCCGCATCGTTCGGCTGGTAGTTGATGGAAATCGGAACCAGCCCGTGTCCGTTGCGATGGCACAATAGAGCGCATTGGCAGCTTGTTCGTCCAGCGTTGCCCCCAGAGCCTGCGCGAGTTCAAAGATCAACTCGCCCGTGGCGGCGGCGGTGGTTTCTTTAAATTCCAGCGCGCCAAGGTCGTCCGAACTGACGTGATGATCGATCACGACGGTACGCTTTGCTTTGGTTGTTTTCAGAACCGAGCCGACGTCCTGCAACTGCACCCAGGCACTCGTGTCGACGACAATGTGGACATCGGTGTCGCGAGCTTCGTCCGCGGTAATGCCGGCTCCGAGTTTCATGGCTCGGTGATCCGGATCCAGGAACGCGATGTTCGCGGAACCTTCGGATGGGTTCACGATGCGAACGCTTTTGCCGAGCGACTCCAGAGCGCAGGCCAGTCCGAGTTCTGATCCGATCGCATCGGCATCAGGCCGAACGTGGCTCGAAAGCACGAAACGTTCGTGCGAATTCACAATCTCAATCAAGGGCGACCAGTCGATGGGCATTGCAATCTTTCAGACGATCAGGCAATTACAGAAGTCGATCCCGACCAGTCCGTTTTCTTATTCGGAGTCACGACTCAGAGGGCAAAAGATTAACGATTTGAAATCCGGGTGACGACCGCCAGGGCCTGTTGCACATCCTGTTCGAGCTGAGCCTTCAACGCTGCCACATCCGGAAATTCCAGCGTATCCCGAATCCGGCTGGCAAACTCGACCTGCAACGGCTCGTCGTAAAGATTTCCTTCGAATCCGATCAGGTGAACTTCCAGTTTTCGCCGTCGCTCGCCGAACGTCGGATTGGGGCCGAGATTGATCGCCGCTGGCCAGCTCTTTCCATGGTGGAAGGCGACTCCGGCATACACACCGTCGAGCGGCAGGACGGTGACCACCTGCGAGAGGTTCGCTGTCGGGAAACCGATCGTGCGACCGCGTTCGGCCCCCTTCGCAACTCGCCCGGCAATCCGATAACGATGCCCGAGCAGATCGCTGGCTTCTTCAACGTCTCCGTCGATCAACAGGTTGCGGATTACGCTGGAAGAAACCATCTGGGCGCCAACAAAGACCGGCGGGACGGCATCGAGTTCGATGTCTGCAGCTTTGCAGAAGTCTGCCAGGTGTTCGATCGTGCCGGAGCGGTTGCGGCCGAAGAAAAAGTTCGGCCCCTCAACCATGCCGATCGCTTCGAACTCGCCGAGCACCACCGCCTGGAAGAAGTCTTCCGCCGACAGATTCAGCAGTCGCAGATCGGTCGGGTAAACGACCATGCAGTCCACGCCGCAGGCTTCGATCAGTTCCGCCTTCTGCTCCAGCGACGTTAGTGCAGGCGGACAATGTTCCGGACGCAGCAGCTGGATCGGGTGCGGCTCAAACGTGAACACGCACGACGGTACGTTTTGCTCTCGGGCGTGTCGAACCAGGCAGGCGAACATCTGCTGGTGTCCGCGGTGGACGCCGTCAAAGTTTCCGATCGACAGAAATCCGCCCCGGAACGCTTCCAGTGAATCAAAGCCTCTCAGCAGTTCCATTCCAGCGAGTTCCATGTGCCGTCGGGGCTGAGTTCAAGATCAGCGGATAAATTGTTTCAGTCGGTCGCGGTCCAGTTCGACGCCCAGACCCGGACGATTCGGAATCTCAAGGCAACCGTCATCGTCAATCACAAACGGCTCAACCGTCAATTCCTCAAGGTACGCGCACGGCGTCAGGTACTCGACATATCGGGCAACAGGCATGGCCGCGGCCAGTTGCAGATCCGCCGCCAGACCAATCGCCGTATTCCATCCGTGCGAAACCATCTGCACGTTGTGATCAAAGGCCAGCCAGGCGATCCGACGTGACTCGCTCAGCCCGCCGTTCTTTGTCACGTCGGGCTGGATAATATCGACGGCCCGCCGCTCCAGCCACGGTTGGAAAGACTGTCGCCGAGTCAGGACTTCGCCACCTGCAATTGGCACCGGCGACTGCCGAGTCAGTTCGATGTGCCCTTCGATATCGTCCGGAGGCAGCGGTTCTTCGAACCAGACGATGTCATAGTCGGCCAGCATTTTTGCCGTCTCGCGAGCCCAGTTCAAACCGTGTGGCCAGAACTGCTCGCTGCCGCCCGCGTCGACCATCAGCTCGACATTCTCGCCAACGGTTTCGCGAGCGGTCCGAACCAGTAGTTCGTCGAACTTTCTGTCACGACGACCAAACGGTCGCCACCCGAGTTTGATCGACTTGAATCCGCGGCCTACGGTCGCTTCCAGCGAAGTTCGCAGAGCGTCCGGCTCGTCAAACAGCATCGAACCGTACGGTCGAATCCGGTTCCGATAATTTCCGCCAAGCAGCCGCGACACCGGCTGGCCGCACGCCTTGCCCATAATGTCCCACAGGGCGATGTCGATTCCCGAAATCGCATGTTCGACGGATCCGCCGCGGCCCTGCCAGAAAGATGACTGCCGCAGATTCTCGCTGACACGCTCGGGTTCGACGGCTGACTGATCCTTCAGCAACGGCCAGAGCAGATCGACGGCGCCCTGCACCAGCTTGCCGGACGTGAAGCAGCTGCCGACTCCCGAGATGCCTTCGTCGGTGTGGATCTCGATCAGCGTGTGCAGATTTTCCTGAGGCTCGTGACCCTGCGGCCAGCCTCCGTCGACCGTCGCTCCCGTTAGAGGAATTACGTCGATACTTGCGATCTTCATAGTGATCTCACTCGCGCGTGATGAATTCGTCAAGGTTCAGAATGACTCGGGCGACCGCCGTCCAAGTCGCGGAAGACGCTTCGTCGACCGTTGCTGACCGGTGTGTTGAGGCCGCGTTTCTGGCATCGCCGGCATGAGTTTCGAAATGCTGACGTTGAATCTCCACGAAAGCCAGCAGTCGATCTTTTTCAAAGTCCGTCGGCTGTCGGGCCAGCACGGCATCAAACGCAAATCGGATTCTTGCTTCGTCGTAGTCAGAGGCCTCTTTCAGAATTCGATCCGACAGAGCTTTCGCAAATTCCATAAACGCTTCGTCGTTGGCCAGCGTCAGTGCCTGCAGCGGCGTGTTCGACCGGTTGCGACGAGTGCAGGTGCCGTTGGCGTCGGGGGCATCGAAAGTCGGCAGCATCGGATACGGACTCGATCGCCAGAAGTAGGTGTAGAGACCTCGGCGGTAACGATCGTCGCCTTTGCTCTCGGGCCATTGTTTCGAAACCTGAGTGACGACATAAATGCCCTGCGGCTGAGGTGGGTAAACTCCGGGACCGAGCATCTTCTGCGACAGCAGACCGCTCGCCGACAACGCGACGTCGCGAACACCTTCGGCTTCCAGTCGAACTCGGCTTTGCCGAGCCAGCAGTCGGTTTCGAGGATCGCGTGCCAGAAGTTCCGGCGTGACGCGCGAAGACTGTCGATACGTTGCCGACGTCACGATCAGACGGATCAGATGCTTCTGGCTCCAGCCCAGTCGCATGAATTCACTGGAAACCCAGTCGAGCAATTCCGGATGTGATGGTGGGGCGCCCTGTGTTCCGAAATCGTTATCCGTTTCGACCAGTCCGATCCCAAACAGCCGCTGCCAGATCCGGTTGACGGAAACTCGCGACGTCAGCGGGTGCTCTGGTGTGAACAGCCAGCGGGCAAAGTCGAGGCGATTAACTGGCGTCTCGGCAGATTCGATCGGAGGCAGGATTGACGGAACGTTGGGCTGAACGACCGCTCCCTTTTCCAGAAAATTGCCGCGAATGTGAATGTGCGTCGTGCGCGGGTTTTTCGCTCGTTCACGCAGAACCATCGTTGTCGGTATGACGGCTTTCAGTTCACTTTCAATGCTCTTCAGCTGCGCCTGCTGAGATTCCAGTGGCTTACGACTTAGATCGCTGCGACCGTACGCTGCTGCCAGCAGTTCCTTCTGACCGTCGTCACGTTGAGCCGCTTCCACCTGTAGAATCCTGTGAATTGCCGGCGGGACGATCATCTGGTCCGGCGGTGCTTCCGTCGCCGAAAGCCGAAACGTACCGATCAGATACTTCGGTGCGTTGTGCTGCTGATGCAACGCGAACGTGATCTTCATTGGCGTGGTACTTTCGAGCGGCTGCTTCAGCACGAAGATGGCTTCGCGGCTGACGTTCGGCGAACTTTTCTTCGTTCCGTTAACCGCCCATCCAGTTTTCATATTTCCGTCGATGGCGTGCTCGGCGGGATAGCCTTCCTGCTGCCAGTCGGTCGAAGCAGTTGCGAAGGCAAGTTTCGTCGCTGCAGAACCGTCTTTGGCGTCGAGCGGTTGGCTCTTCACTTCCAACTCGTTTAACACGAAGTTTCCGTTATCCGCCCAGCCGGGCCCCATCATCGGTAGCAACGGACCGATCAGCGTCTCCAGTCGGAAGGCCGTCACTCGGCCCGCGGGAAGTTCAGTGGTAACGGTGTAGACGTCCGTCGCTGGAATGTTTCCGTTGCCTCCGACGAGCAGCGTGTGCTCGTCGACGTTGTTCAGCGTCGCGCCGGCCTTCGAAACAGCGTCGATGGGCTTCAGGAACGTCCATGTCGAAACTGGCAGAGCGGCCTGCGCTGTTTCCCAGGCTGGCTGCCCGTTAGCGCGTCTGGCATCGTGTTCTTTCAACTGTTTCGCGATCGTGGCCAGACCTTTCTGCACACGAGCCTGCTCGGCAGCCTGAGGTTCCGAAGGCAGCGGGATATTCGGTTCATCACAATTGTTGAAGATCGCAAACAGCTTGTAGAAATCTCGCTGCGTAATCGGGTCGTACTTGTGAACGTGACACTGAGCACACCCAACGGTCAGTCCCAGCAAGGCGGCTCCAGTCGTGTTCACCCGGTCGACGATGGATTCAACACGGAACTGTTCCTGGTCCGTCCCGCCTTCCTGGTTGATCAGTGTGTTGCGATGAAAACCGGTGGCCACGATCTGGTCAGTGGTTGGCTGCGGGATGAGGTCACCTGCCAGTTGCTCAATGACAAACTGGTCGAATGGTATGTCATCATTGACTGCCTTGATCACCCAGTCGCGGTACGGCCAGATCGACCGCGCGCCGTCAATCGTAAAGCCGTTCGAATCGGCATACCGGGCGATATCCAGCCAGTGCCGCCCCC
>JABMPE010000628.1 GCA_013203845.1 Rhodopirellula sp.
GCAGAAGGGCGACCAGAATCGCAATGATCGCGATCACCACCAGAAGTTCGATTAACGTAAAGCCGCGTCGTTTTGAGTGTTTCCTGAGCATGACAATCCTCGCTGTCTGAGTGCCGGAACATTCCGAAACTCAATCATTAGACGGTCCTGACTCAGGACGTCGGCGGAGCCTCTCAGTTTCTGAATTTCTCCGGCCAGGTAGACGCCGGAGTGCGCGCACGAAATCCGTTGCGATGAGCAGCAGGTTCAGACTCAACTACGAGAGGCCCTTTTCCCGAGGGCACCGTCACCGTACTGACAATCGGGCAGGTCTTCTGGCTTCCGGATCGTTCTCCGCCCAAACCTTCCCGCGAATCCAGATCGGCTAGACCTGGCATCTTTCGCAGTGGTGTTTTCTGGGCTTCGTCCCCGGTTACAGCGGCGGGACCGCGACGGACTTGCACCGTCTTCCCTATTCTTCAGACTGGTAACAAACCGGCCTGACACCCGTGTCGATCCAGCAGCGTAACCGGCAAGTGGTTTTCGTCAAGCCACGGTTGCCCGCAGATTTCAGCAAGCTGCCCGGTCTTGCGTGCTCCTTCTGAAAGTTCTATTCCCGTCGAGTTACGCCACCATTTGAGTCTGTTTGACCGATTTTTGAAGGCCTGACATGTGTGACAACAGAAATGGAAACGGCCTCGGCCTTGTTTCAAACTGCTGGAAGCAGCAACTCGACGCGGGGGCGACGCTCGTCAGTCTGATTGGTCAGGCGGTGGACGACGGATTCCGTTTCGTCGAACTGCGTCAGGGCTGCCTTGGTGAGTGCGAAGATGCGGAAACCCGGGTTCCCGATGCCGATGCGCTGGCGTCGCTGGCCAGGAATTTTTCACAGGTCACGTTCGACCTGGCGGTGGAACTGCCGGTGTTCTCTCAGCCCATCGATGCCTCTTCGAAACCTGTGGGGGCGTATCTGCTCGCGGCACGCTCGCTGTCGGCTGGCAATCGCCCCGCTCATCTTCGGATTGTCGATCTGGTTTCACGCGAGGTTCCCGGTCGGCGATCAGCAAGTTGCGGTGAGTCGCCCGACTTTTCTCGGGAGGACACGATTCAGTCACTCCACAAACTGAACAACGAACTCCCGTCCGGCATCGTTTCCGTGGAGCATTCTTTCCAGCCGTGGAGCGGCTTTCGCAAACTGTTTGATGTCGTGCGGTCGGGAAACGACGAACTCAGTCGGGCACTTCAGATTTGCTATGACCCGTGCAATCTCTGGCTTACGACCGATGGCGAACATGCGAACGACATCACCGAGGCTCTGCCCGCGGAGTGGCTGTCGATGGTGCATCTGAAGCAGCGGGTCGGAAATGAAGTGCTGACGACACTGAAGTCTGGCGATGTCGATTGGCGGCGGCAGCTGGTCTCTCTGAGTCGCGCCGGCTACAGAGGTCCGTTCTATTTCGAGATCGCTCCGTCGGACAACGTGTGGCAGTGTCTGGCTGACAGTCGGCGGTATCTTGCTGAGCTGCTTGAAGCGGTACCGCCTGCCTCGCATTGACCAGGTGATGTGACCAGGTAATTTGTTGACCGCGTGATCTGGTGACGCAAGCCGCCAGCAGGATAGAGAGTGACGCGGTTGTTGGAATCGCGAGCTACGTTTCGAGACAGTTCCGCAGAAGCAGGAATGGCTTCAGGATGTCGTTCAGATCGGCCACGGGTACCAGGCCGCCGACGACTCGCCGGCAGAAGATGTCGAGCATGATTTCTTCTTCGCTTCGATCAGCCGTCAGGGTTTCGTGGATCGGTTCCGGTGAACTGGTTTGCCAGGTAATTTGAGTGGCAGAATTCAGTGCTGCCGTTCCGCGTTCGCAGCACAGGCCGATCTGCGGTACACGCGGTCGAGACACGCCACAGGCAGGCGATGCTGATGCGCCCGTCGTCGGGCCTCTGCCGGCTTGAAACAGACTCTGCACGAGCTGCGTTGCGGTGGTTGCTGATTCGCACGCTGCAGGCCGCAGTCTGAGTTTCGCGATCCGTCGGTGATGGTCGCCTTCGTTGCAGGCTTCAGTTGGAAAGCTGCTGGCTGCGACTGACGGGTACTCGATAGTCAGTTCGATCAATCTGGAAGCGGATGATGGCTTGCCGTTTGGGTCAGAAGCCAGACAGGCAGAGGCGGATACTGGAAATGCTCGGAAGAGATTGCGACAGAAATCCAACCAGCCGACGATCGTTTCCAGCGTGGAGTCTTCAGTAGCCTCGGATAATTTCTGCTCAGTCGCCGTTTCTGATGTGGCTGCTGTTAAGTCGGAAAGATCAATTGAGATCTCTCGCGGCTGTCCGATTTCCGTAGCGAATAATTCCTGAAGCCGAATTGCCGCGGGAAGAAACCGTCGCCACATGGCGGGCACAATCAGACCGTCCGAATTCGATTGCAGTGCCATGAGGCGTTGCAGGCCGCCATCTCCGTCGAACGGCCAGGGAGCGAAGAAGACGGGCTTCTCCTGGCGGGCAAGCAGGGACAGGACTGACGTTTGCGTCCAGGTCGGATCCATGACAAGAATCGCTTCGACGTTGCCCCGTCCGGCCAGCGCATGAATTCCTGAGACAGGATCCGCATCCAGATCTTTCGCCGCGCTTTCCGCGCGAGCGAACACGGGGTCATAAACGGCTTCGACGTGAATCGGCTGCCGCAATCGCGAAAGGGCTGGGCGAAAGCGTTCCCATTGAGGGCCGACGCCGACAAGACCGACCTGAATCATGAAATCACAACCGGGAGAGGCGCAATGGGAGAGTGAGAAGAATTCAGAGAGAGGTGTGAGCCCGGCACACATCATGCGGTGTATGCTGCCGGCACTGTGCTGCCGACACTCTTTTGTTGTCACGGATTCATCGTCAGTGATCAGTTTCGTTGGGCGAAAACAGACGTTCGTTCCAGGTTCACTGCCGACAAAAACCAGAGAGAATACCACATTCGACATACCTTTGCCCAGACCTGGAAATATTGCTGAAAGCTGGCAAAAAGGGGCTTCTGAGGCTCTGGTAAAACATGGGCACAATCCAATAACCTCGGAGGATGCGCTCGACTTTTCGGGCGATCTTGCAGTTGTTCTGGTTGGTTGAACTTTTCACGGATGGCAGGGAGCCGTTGTGTCATTGATAAAGGTTATGGAACCTCGATTCCGAGGCGATATTCGATTCCGCGGTGCGGCATACGTTCAGAGTGAGCGGGTTGAGATTACTCACGTCACCGACGACCGGCTGTACGGCGTCGTTCATGATGGCGACGAGTTTCAGACACAGTTGTCGCGAGATGACACGCAGTTGGTGCCGTTCTGCACGTGCGCGAAGCCAGGTCAGCAGGAGATCCACTGCAAGCACGTCTGGGCGACAATTCTGATTGCCCAGGACCAGGGTTACATCAACGGTGGCGTGCGAGTCGGTCATTTTCCACCGTTTGTGGCCATTGAAGACGACTTGGACGTCGATCTGAATTCGGAACTGTTTGACGACATTTCCATTGGAGACGCATTTGCTCCGACGCAACAGAAGACCCGGGCGTCTCGCCAGATCGAAGTTCCCCTGAGCGACTGGGAACGCCGCCTGAAGACGATTCGGGACGAACTGGATGAAGGTGAGCTCGCGTCGGCGACGTCGCGGGAACGCGAGATTCTTTACCAGCTGGATATTGCCGCCAGCCGTGAGCACGGCCAGATCATTGTCGACGTGGCACAGCGTCAGCGACGAGCCAGTGGCCAGTGGGGCAAGCTGAAGCCGTTGAAGCTGAAGCCCGGAAAACTTGACGACGTCGAGCGCGAAGAAGATCGCGACATCCTCGCACTGATGAGCGGGGGAGTCGTTGACCGGTCCAACTGGTTCGGGCAGCAGAGCGAATTTCAGACGGCAGTTTATCGATATCGACTTCCGTCGGAACTCGGTGAAAACGTTCTTCCGATGCTTTGTCAGACCGGACGTTTTGTCGTGATGGATCCGAAAGGTGATGACACGACGATGAAAATCACCTGGGACGACGGACCGGCCTGGCGACTTTCGATGGGCGTTGTGCAGGCAACCGAGACCATCCTGCTTGAGGACGGAACTGAAACAACCAGCATGGGAACGGACGCTGATTCCGATGCAGATTCAGAGGACGATTCGTCCGACGAGCCGCGAACCTATTGGACGCTGGAAGGCCGGCTTTCCCGTGAAGACGAAGCGGGTACGAATTGCGATGTCCGTGACGTCACGTTGATTGTGCCTGGTGGGTTTGTTGTGCGAGGTCGATCGATTGCTCACCTTGAGGATTTTGGCGCGTACGAGTGGATTCGCTTGTTGCGATCGAAAGACGTCATTCGCGTTCCCGATGGAGAAGAGTCCGACTTTGTCGATGAATTGCTGGACATGCCGGCGATGCCAGAGCTTGAGCTGCCTGAAAAGCTGAGACTGGAAGAAGTGACTTCTGTGCCACGACCAAAGCTGGTCGTGGCGGCACCGCGTGGCCGCTGGAAGTACGAAAAACTGCGGGCGGAAGTTCACTTCGATTACGACGGGACCGATGTGCGAGGTTCCAGCCGGCGAGCGGTCATTGTTCAGCGGGAACTCGGTCGTTGCCTGGTTCGAAATCGACACGCCGAGCAGGAACTCTGGAAAAAGCTCGACGCGTTCGGGTTTCGGCGATTGCTGGATCGGCGTCGAGGTGCTCACGATGTCGAAATTTCGACGCGGGAACTCGGGCCAGCAGTTCGACAACTCATCGACGAAAAATGGCAGGTTCAGGCGGACGGTCGAGACGTCCGACAGGCCGGGCCGATTCAGTTCCGAGTGAACACGTCTACGGACTGGTTTGAACTCCGGGCGGACGTTGACTTCGCAGGTCTGAATGTTTCTCTGCCAGAACTGCTGGCGGCGCTTTCCCGTGGTGAAACAACCATCCAGCTCGACGACGGGTCGATGGGAATTCTGCCCGAAGAGTGGCTGGCTCAGTATGGATTGCTGACCGGACTGGGAACTCCCGATGGCGAAAACCTGCGGTTTTCAAACACGCAGGCTGGATTGCTCGACGCACTGTTGTCCGGTCAGGAGTCGGTCGACTACGACGCGAAGTTTCTGGAAATCCGCGATCGCATGCGGAAGTTCGACGGCGTTAATGAAGCTGTCGCGCCACCAACGTTTCATGGTGAGCTGCGCGGTTACCAGAAGGAAGGCCTTGGCTGGCTGCAGTATCTGCAGGCATTCGGTTTTGGTGGCTGCCTCGCGGATGACATGGGCCTGGGGAAAACTGTTCAGCTCCTTGCGCTTCTACAGGAACGTAAGGACCAGCAGATGGAGCCAAAGTATCCCACGCTGATCGTGGTCCCGAAATCATTACTCTTCAACTGGATCGAAGAGGGGCACCGATTCACACCGGATCTGAAAATGATCGAGTACATCGGGATCGAGCGTGCTCAATTGCGGGACGAGTTTCATAAAGTCGACGTTGTCCTGACGACGTACG
Organism: Rhodopirellula sp.; assembly: GCA_013203845.1. GTDB lineage: Bacteria > Planctomycetota > Planctomycetia > Planctomycetales > Planctomycetaceae > JABMPE01. The sequence goes on from JABMPE010000628.1 coordinate 5,468, forward strand.
GCACGTTGCGACGGGATATCTACCAGCTCAAGGACATACCGTTTGACTACATCGTGCTCGACGAAGCTCAAACGATCAAAAACTCTGCGTCGCAGGTTGCCAAGGCGTCGCGACTGCTGAATGCTCGATATCGTGTTGCTTTAAGCGGTACTCCGATTGAAAATCACCTCGGCGACCTGTGGTCGATCTTTGAATTTCTGAATCCCGGAATGCTCGGTCGAAGCTCGCTGTTCCGAATCTACGCGGCTGACGCCACGGACGCCGAATCGCGTGAGCTGCTTCGCAAGGGACTGGACCCGTTCATTCTGCGACGTACCAAACAACAGGTCGCGAATGATCTTCCTGAAAAACTCGAACAGACAATCTACTGCGAGATGGGCCGCGAGCAGCAGAAGCTGTACGACGAAATGCGGGCGCACTATCGCGAGTCTTTGATCGGTCTTGTTAAAGATCAGGGACTGGCCAAGTCACAGATGCACGTACTGGAAGCGTTGCTGCGACTTCGCCAGGCGGCCTGCCATCCTGGGCTGCTTGACGAAGAACGAATCGACGGCGCGTCAGCCAAGATGGACGTTCTCCTGTCGCACGTCGAAGAGCTGATCGGCGAAGGTCACAAGGCGCTGGTCTTCTCACAATTCACCAGCCTGTTGTCGATTGTGCGAAAGAGATTCGACGAAAAAGGCATCACGTACGAGTACCTCGACGGCCAGACTCGAAACCGCAAAGAGCATGTCGACCGGTTCCAGAACGATCCCGAATGTCCGGTCTTCCTGATCAGCCTGAAAGCTGGTGGACTGGGACTCAATCTGACTGCCGCCGAGTACGTCTTCCTGCTCGATCCGTGGTGGAATCCGGCTGTCGAAGCTCAGGCCATCGACCGGGCTCACCGCGTCGGACAAACGAAGCAGGTCTTCGCGTACCGGCTCATCTGTCGCGGAACTGTCGAAGAGAAGATCGCCTCGCTGCAGCAACAGAAGAAGGAACTCGCCGACGCGATTCTTCAGGAAAATAATTCTGTCATGAAGAAGATGACCGTCGAAGACCTCGACATGCTGCTTTCCTGATCAACGGAGGCAGGTTGCGGAGACGTTTCAGCAGACGTATCAGGCGACTGAGTTTCCCGAAGTGCAGGTCAGCGAGGGCATGGGCGAAGAGAATTCTTCGCTATCGTGCCTGCAGTTCGGGGACTCTCTTCTGCTACCCGCAGCACTGAACTCGGGCTCGTCAGAGTCACGAAACCATTTGCAAAACGATCCCTTGTTTCCCGGTCTCTACTCAGACGGGGTTTTTGCCTGAACCGTCTGAGGCAACAACTCGGCCCTGAGAAAAGCATAGGCCTTTGCAAGTGCTTCAGGGTTTCTGGCCGCTTCGATGTGACCGGCGCCTTCGATCTTGTGAAATTCAGTTTTCACGCCCGCCGCCTTCAGGGCTCCAAAACACGACTGACTCCACGGCAGTGGAACGAGTTTGTCTTCAGTCCCGTTAAAGAAGAACGTCGGTGGGTCATCCTTGTCGGCGAAGGCGGACGACGAGGCGGCGTAGAATTTTTCAGGGACAGCATCCAGGTCGCCCCCCATGAGAAATTCGCACCACTTGCCCTTGTCGGGAAACCAGCGGAAGTCGGTCGGTGCTCCACCAGCGACGACGACCTGCAGGCGAGTATCGATGTGCCCGTTTTTTTCCGTCGGAGCTTCGCCGGTTGTGCCAAGCAACGACACCAGATGGCCGCCAGCCGAATAACCGATTGCTCCCAGCTTTTCCGGGTCAACGTCGTATTGGGCGGCGCTCCTCCGAATCCATTTCACGGCGGCCCGGCAATCGTCGATCTGTGCCGGAAACTTGTGCTGCGGTGCGAGTCGGTAATCGATCGCAAAGCAAACGAAGCCGCCCTTCGCGAGAGCTTCCGCATAACCTTGCAACTGTTTCCGATTCCCAAACCGCCACGCGCCGCCATGAACAACCAGCACGGCGGGCGATGCTTCTTTCTTCTGTGGCAGGTACGCGTCCAGGAGCAGTTCCCGATCGCCAACTTTCGAGTAGACGATGTCGTTGCGAACAACAAACGGATACTCGGCAGGTTGCTGCGCAGCCAGAGTCATGGCCAACACGACGAGAGTTGAGTGAAGCATGACGGCTGGTCCTTTTCCTGGTGACTTTAACGCTGAGCGGCTGAGGATTGTGATCACAAGTTGTCAGCTGAGCAATCGGATGGGAAATCGTCCGGGCAATGTATCTCGAACAACGTGTCTCCCAGGAGTCAGGATTTGAAATCCGTTGTCTTGATTTGAGCTTACAAACCGGCAGGACAGGACAATCCGGGAGGTTCGCTGTTGCTCGACCGTCCGTCACCCAGCGCCACAATGAACCGTCATCTCGAGAGACGTGACCAGGCGACCGATACTTCTGGTTTCGACCACGTCATCAGAATGTTGTATCTGCAGCAGCCGGGAATCAGCACATGAGGCTGACTGAGTCTCGCCCGAATTTCGTGTCAGACTCGCACGGACAGACAGTCGGCCTAACCAGTACGGCCTGACTTTGCTCGGGACAGTGATTCTGGGGTTGCCGGTTTCCCGATGAGCTAGGTTTCTACAGGCGGGCATCTGGACCGGCAACCTGCCATGAGAGTGGGTGCTGCGTTCTCAAGCCTCAGTTCGTCGCTCCGTTACAAATCGCTCCGGTAGAAAAGCAGGAGACCTGATCGACATGCTGTCTCGAATTGTTCGCCGTGCCGCACGAACGCTGCTCCCGAGAATTTCCGGTGGAGGGGAGCTCGGCCAGCAGGTCGCTCTGGACTCGCTCCCGTTTCGTGCCGAGACCGTCATCAAGGGGTTTCTGAATGGCTACTTTCCGATGCCCGGTCGAGACGGAAAAGTTCAGTGGCGGAGTCCTGAACTGCGATGTGTCATTCCGATCGACGAGTTTCATGTTCCGAAAAACGTTCAGCGACTCCTGCGCCAGAACAAGTTTGAGATTCGCGTAAACTCCAGTTTCGAGAACGTCATTCGAGCCTGTGCGGAGCGGGAAGAAACCTGGATTACCGAAGACGTCATCTCCATTTACTGCGACCTCCATCGACGAGGATTTGCACACTCGGTCGAAGCCTGGCAGGACGACCAACTGGTCGGTGGACTGTACGGAACGTGTATCGGTCGGTTCTTCGCGACTGAGAGTCAGTTCCATCGTGTTCGCGACGCCAGCAAAGTTGCTTTTGTGGCGACGTTCGAAATCCTGAAGGCCGCTGGCTTTGTGATTCACGACGTCCAGTTTCAGACGCCCTATCTGGAACAGTTCGGCTCGACCCTGATTCCGCGTGACGAGTTCCGCAAACTGCAGATGGAGTCCATGCTGCATCGAGCCGAGTTTCGATTGCCGGAGCTTGTCGAGGCGTAGACCGTCGATATTGAAGCTCCTGCCGTGGGACAGCGCGACGGAAACGGCGATGTTATGCCGGTATTGCTGCGTTTTGTAAATTTCCAGTATGGTCCCTCGCTTTGCCGGCTTTCCGGCGAAGATTCCACATCACAATCCCCTCCTCAGCGGCTTGAATTACGCGCTTCGGATCCACGAATTATCGGGCAGTCAGAGTCGTACGATCTCTGGTTTCGATGATTGATTCGGGGCAACGTGATCGAAAACTGCAGTGGCGTTCACGCTTCGAATCAAACAAGCGGAGCTACTGTAATTTCGGCGGGCCAATTCCGAAGAGCTCTCTGCAGGCAAGGATGCCGACATGAGACTGTCAACCTTAGCGTGTCTCAGCGTGGTGCTGATCGGAATAACTTCCGGCTGTACCACGATGCGCAACCCAATGGCATCGAAGACAGACCCTCAGGATGCCTCGCGTCGTCGTATGATCGCCGAGATGAACGCTCGCACGGAAAAAGGTGATATCGCCGGTGCAAGGCAGATACTGGCCCGGCTTGAAGCTAGCGATCAGGCTGGCCAGGACGATTCCAGCGTGATCCCTCTCGGGCAGAACAATTCGTCAACCGATCCCGCTGATGTCAGTAAGCTCGTCGATCGACTGGTCGCTTTTGATCCGCCAGCAATGCGGGATTCGAACCGGCGAAAGTATGAGCAGTTCTCGCCAGCGACTTTGAAACAAATGCTCGCCGAGTACGAACGCACGGCGGAATTCGGTCAGCCGAACCTGAATCCGTTTGGCCCTGCCACCGCGCAGTCGGAGCAGATGTACGCGCAGAACGCCACTCAAACACCAGACCCGACGGCCGCACGCAACGGGGCGACCACACAACGGTCAGCGCCTGATCCAAGATCGGCTGGAAGTCACTCGCTCGGCACACAGTCACCGTGGCCGGTTGCTCAACGGAATTCTCAATCGCCCGAGAATGGACCACCTCGTTTGCCAGACTCAGGCAATCCAGATAGCCCGCGTCAGACAGAAACTGCTCCTGCCGGAGGATTACAAACCGTCTCTGGAGAAATGCCGGAACGCGGTGGAATCGCTGGTTCGGCACCGGGACCGGCGACTCTGAATCCGTTCGCCGGAGCCAGTCAGGTCGATACTCAGCGAGGAACCGACCTGCCGATCATCAGTCCAGGAAACTCCGGCTATCAGAACCTGATCACTCAGACTGCAGCGTCAGCACCAGCAGCATCGGTGCCGGCGGATGGCGCGGGATCGGCACCCTTTCTCAGTAACGCAGGTACCAGCAACGGCGGCGTTTCACTTCTGAACCAGATTTCGCCAGTCGATGAAAATGAAACAGCACCCTCTGCTGTCTTCGATCAAGGATTCAATACCAGTAGTTTTCCTGGATCGTTGCAGCCGGGAACATCGGGACCGACAGGAATCCAGCTTCCGGGAAACATGAGCCAGACCGTTTCGAAGCCGGGCGACCCGGTGCCCGGCCAATCGGGGCTTCCCGGTATGCTTGGGTCCGGTGTCCAGGGAGTCCAGCAGATTATTCCCCGGCTCAAAGATGCCGCGGGACGCACATTGCGAAACTTCGGCCAGGGCGATGCGTCTCCGAATCCGACCGGGTTGGTGATGAATTCAGGTGAGACAGACATTCCTGGTCTGATTCATAAGCTCGAAACAGATTTACTGGCGGCAGCTCCAGGCCAGACCGAGGCCGACCGTATGCGGTACATTCGGAAGCACGTCAATCTTCGAATGCTTTATTTTGTCGCCGATGACATTGGCCAGGCGGTCGAGCCGATTCCGGGGATCGCGTCCGCGGATCAGGAATTCTGGCAGCAGATGATCTGGTCTGTGTCGAACTATTTCGATGATCAGGGGATGCCTGAAGCCAGTATGCGATCTGCTGAAACGATCGAACAGCTGCGAGGTGCCATTGCGCAGCTGGGACAGACTGCTGATCTGAAACTCAGAAACACCTCGTTCTGTCATCGCATTGTCAGCTTCGGCAACTACGATCGTTTCAAAGAAGATCGGTTTACAACCGGTCAACCAGTGCTGCTCTATGCTGAGGTCGAAAACTTCACGAGTCGAAGAAGCAGCAACGACGGCTATCGAACAATTCTTCAGTCAGTCATCGAAATCTACCGAACGAACGACGAGAAACAACCAGCAGCGACGATTCCGCTGGCATCCGACACGACGGAAGATTTCTGTCGAGCACAGCGTCGAGACTACTTCCACAGCTACGAATTCTCGATACCACCCAACCTGGAGCCGGGACAGTACACGCTGGTGCTCCGCGTCGTCGATCAGCAAAGCCACAAGGTCGCGACCTCGAAAGTCAATTTCGAAGTTGAGTAACGCTACCTGCCCGTCGCTGTAGCGTCGCGATTAGCCGCGGTGAGCACTTCCATTGAGACGACACGCCACGGGCAAAGAAGACGTAACCTTGCCGCTTCCATTTCCGTTGCACAGAAGACAAAGACATCGTCTGCAGGCACACGGTCGAGATCCAGAGAAGCTGTCAGTCGCCATTCGTTTTCGATGGTCCAATCAATCGGTTCGTGTCCGGTCGTGCTTTGTGCAAGTTGAAACCACGGTCGCTCACCTTCCGGCAGCGATCGCCAGTCAGCTTCGTTTCCGTAGATGACGGGTCTGCCGCCGCAAGCACGAACCTGCTTCGTGCGGATCCCGCAGCCGTAATGTTCGAAGTCCCATCGACCGCGGTGCTGACGAAACACTCGACGAATGGCGAGCGTTATGAGAACAACTCCCGTCAGGCAAACGACGTTGACGCCCGCTCTGGTGTTGCCTGGCGTCGCCCGAATGACTCGCTCGTTAATGATCTGTTTCAGGGTTTCGAATGCTGAACGGAATTTGGACGTGTTGCCAAGAACGCTGTCTGTGAGATATTCGTCACGAGACTCGCCGGCCCATTTCCCCCGTGGAGTTCGCGTCCAGTGAAGGAGCCAGCTGGACGACGACTCAGCTCGAACCAGCTCTGTCACCAGAGCTTGTTCTGCGATCGTGCGACAGCAAATTGGTTCCGTTGTTGATGACAGTTCATCCTGTCGGGCAGTTTTCGGCGGACGTTCACAATGTGATCTGGGGGTATTGTCAGCACTGAGGTACCAGCGGGCCGCTCCGAGGTCCTGCAATTCCGAAGCGATCATGTCCGTGCACAGCCCCTCGCCAACGACAGCTCGTACTGCTCCGTCATCCCAGAGTCCGCTTTCAAAACCGGCGTGCAGCAACTTCCACCAGTTTCCGTTTCGACGGAGTGACAACACAAACAATCTTCGGCTCAAGAGAGCCACGACCCGGTCTCGAATCGGTAGCCCGTTCAGTAAAGCGTTTAGTGTCGTCGACGCTGGCGTGCTTTCACCGGCAGGCAGAGGAGCAGTCGGAGAGAGCAACAGTTGCAACCCGGTTGCCCGAACTGGCGTGCGGATCAATTCATCGAGCCAGGATTTCGACGAGGTTCGTTCGGTCGTCGTGAAAACCTGCAGCAACGGCAGATCAAACAGTAGTGTGCATTGCTGAATAAAGTCGTGCAGCGGCGTTCCAATGGAAGCGACTAAATGCTCCGACGAGGGGGCGATGGTCGTCACCGAAAGTCGCAGCGCATCAAGAACCGGTGCTTTCGCCGCCGAATCGCGTTGAAGCCGCGAACTGACGATGCCGACGCCTCTCGCTTCAACGATGCCGTTCGGCCACCAGTAGATGCGACGCCCCAGCCAATCGTCGCAGACTTGTCGCCCACGGCCAGGCATCTGGAACGTCAATTCTGCACCATTGGCGATTGCCGCCTGAAGCCAGCTGTGAATACGGGCAGCTCTTGAGCGGCGGCTCTTCGGAGCCTGTCGAAGCCATGCTTTCCAGAGAGCCAGCCATCCTTCAGCGGGCGAATCGCATCCGGAATAGATCGTAAACTCGGCGAACGGTGGCAGCAGGCCGAGAGTCGTCAGTTGCTGAAACTCGTTTGCTCCAGAAATTGTTTTGTCTGACCATCGGTCCATGCCTTTCAGGTTAGACAATTAACCGGCGTCTGCAAACCTGATGAATCAGACGGTCGCCGAAAACGGCGTGCTGGTCACAAAAAACGGGCGGCGTCCTGAGTTCAGAACACCGCCCGGTGGGAGGTCAGAATGTTGCGGATGCCATGCTGAGGCGCGTCTGGAGCAGCAGCCAGCTTCGTTCGAGACTAATGCACAAAGATGAACTCGTTGGAGTTCAACAGAGCCCAGAACAGGTCCTGGTAGGCCGCCAGTTGGTCGCGGTTGCTGCTGATCAGTTTTCTGGCCACACCGATTTCACGACTGTTGGGTAAACGGCTGAGAGTTGCCAGATAGAGCTTCTGAATCTTGGCGGTATCCTTTTCGTCGCCACCGATGGCTTCTCGAAGATATCCGCCTTTATCCGCGCTGACTGCGTTTCCGACGAGTTCGCCGTTCATCATCATGAGTGCCTGTGGAATCGTGCCGTTAAAGGTTGTGGTCTCGTCACCTTCGTCGGTTCCAAAAGCGATGACGAACTGCTGCAGCCATCGTTGTCGTTGCTGTTCAGCCTGGTCCCAGCTGGAGCGACCGGAGCGGTGAGCATTGGTCGCGACGATCAGTGAGTCGTAAAGCTGCTCAGCCTCCATCGATTTCACATAGAGATGACTGAAGAGCGGAATCTCACCAGCGGCTGGATTGTCGACATCGTTACCGGCGTCAACCGGCAGGCCTTCCGCATCGCGTTTCCAGTCGCCATCGGCAGTCTTAATTCCGGCTTTGTACTGACTTGTGAGGTTGTAGGCTTCGCTGTTGCAGATCCAACGGATCAGCTGCTTCAGGTCGTAATTGCTCTTCACAAATTCAGACGACAGTCGCTCCAGCAGTTGCGGATGCGAGGCCGCATTGTGAGGCCCCATGTCGTCGACTGGTTTCGTGAATCCGTACCCGAAGAACTGCCCCCAGGTTCGGTTGACCATTGCTTTGGCCACAAGTGGGTTCTCACCTTCAATCGCGATTTTTGCCAGCGATTCCCGCAGGTTCGTCTCGCTGGTGACCTGGTCTGCCCTGGTGACGACATCACCCATGAAGGCAGGGTCAGTCATCTGCATCAGGCCGTTTCGCTTCTCATAGAAGACGGGGAAATTGAAGTCCTGGAAGACGATTTCAGAATAGTCGTCAACCTGGCGGCCAGTTACCGGATCAGGCTTGCGATGATCGACTCGCCGAGCCTGTCGGAAGAAACTGTTGAACTGCCAGAACTGGCTCTGCTGCCAGTCATTGAACGGGTGGTTGTGGCACTGCGTGCATTGAACCTGAATGCCCATGAACAGCCGGGTCGTCTTGGCGGTTGCCTGAACCTGCTCATCCTGCATCGTCATCTGAGCCAGCAGAAAGTTCACCGCTCCATTTTCTTCGAAGTGACCTTCGGCTGAAATGAGGTCATAAACGACTTCGTTCCATGGCCGGTTGCGAGCGAATGCTTCACGGAAGAATTTCTGCATTCCTGCTCGACTGACTCGCCGAGGTGTCTGGCGACCGATACAAAGATTCGTCCACACGGTCGTGAAATTGCGAACGTAAGCATCGTCGTCCAGAAGCCGGTCGATCGTCTTTGAACGCTTCGCAGGATCGTCGTCCTTCAGGAATTCAGCAACGACGTCCGCTTCGGGGATGTGCCCGACAATGTCCAGATGCACGCGACGAATCCACTCTGAATCGTCAGCAATCGGTGAAGGGCCGACCTCGTTGTCATTCCAGCTTTGCCGGATCCGCTCGTTAATGAACTTGATGATTTCGCCAGACGATCCTGTCGTGAACGGCTCATCGCCTGCCGGTTTTCTGGAGCGTGACCGCGACTGTGCGTCTGAAACGGACACCATTAAGCCGAAAGCGATTACGCTGAATAGAATCCATCGCGATAGATTAACGGGGTTTCGCATCGGTGAACCTCCTGAGGCACGTTTACATTCGCAGGTCGAGCGGACCGCAGATTTCCAGTTTAAATAGATTTCCAACTTAATTGACTGTCCGAAACCAGAAGCCGTGCCAAGCACACCAATTCTGCGAGTTCAGAAGTCTCGACCAACTGCGGTGCTGCTGGTGCATCGAAGTGTCGCCAGCCGGATGGTTCGACGCTCAGTCTGCTCCGACAAGTTCGGAGTCAATTGTAGCCAAAGACTTTCCCCGGCTACCAGCGTGGATTTAACCGCCGTTGACACGCCACTGTGCGTCAAAAACCGAGCTGACGTTCAAGATTGGCTGAATTCGTGACCAGGACTACAACCAAACGGGGTATCGGTACTCAGACTGCCATGCAGAGGTCCGGCTCGACCACATCAGACTGTCGAGAAAATCAGTCAGGATACCTCTGGAACGACAAACGTGACGCACCATCTCCTTCGCTTCCGGTTCGCTCCACCTTTGGCAATCAGGCCGTCTGGGGGAATTGACGCAGGTGTGCCTGCATGTAGCCTTTTTGAAACGTTTGCCGTCGGAGGCTTCAATCTTGTCGCATACGGTGGTCGCCTGACCGAACCGGTAACGCAGGTCAGAGTTTCCGTACGAATACGATGCGGCACAAGGGGCTGAGTTACGGATCAATGAGCGAAGCGACAGAACAAAAACAAACAGAAGCAAGCAATCTATCGGCGGCCAGCAGTTTTACACCGATTGAGTGGCTGATGGCGCTCACGTTGCTGAGCATTGTACTGGCGACAGTCGTTCCGCAGATGTTGTCAGCTGGCGAGGAAGCCAACCAGATCGCGCTGCTGCAGCGACTGCATCTGGTTCGACGTCAGATCGACCTGTACCGGGAATCTCACAACGGGCAGTTACCGGCGGCAGGCCGGAATTCGACCGGCGATTTCCAACGCGACCTTGCGAGTGTTGCCGATCGTGTCAGCGAATCGAAGTCTGGGGACGGCTCAGGGCTTCCAATCGAAACTGAATTTCCTCCCGTCAATCCGTACACTCAGCAATCGGAAATCCTCGTCATCCCCGATCCGTTGGAAGACCACCACTATTCCGGCACTGGTCGACATGGTTGGGTCTACAGTTCAGCGACGGGAGAATTTCGATCGAATCTCTCGCCGCAAATCACTGACCGTAGCGGTCGATTGATCAATCAGCTGTGACAGGGGCTTAACGCTGACGAGTTTGCCAAATGAGGTGACCCGTTCGACCACACAGTGATCAGAACAAGTCACAAGTCACGACGGCTGGATTCGTTACCGTGCGGAAGCAGAAGGTGTTCAGTTTTTATGTGGCTTGTTTGTTCGCATCAGATTTCGCACGAATGGTGAGGACCGTTCCCAGGGACACTCCGGCAGCAATCAGCACAGCGACAGTCGATCCTCGCAGTGACAATGTCGCACCATGAAGCAGCGTGCTCCCCTCACAGATCAGCAGAATTCCCAGCAGGCTGACACCGGCAGCAATCGTCTGCCTTGCCGGCTTTCGGTGAATCAGAACACCCAGCAGCCCGATGCCGAGTAGCAGAACTCCAAGGTTGCCGTACCGGGTGAATGCCAGAAAGTCTCGAGGATCGTTCATTGTGAAGTCGATTTCTGTTTATTGAGGCATCCGGACCACATCTTGTCGAACCACTTTGACAACAGAAAGAAATGGACGACTGAGTCACCTCCGTGTACCCAGCTTGCGGAACGCATTGGTGCTGTTCATGATGCGCCAACACGCCGTCGGAAAGCAACGACGGTCGAACCTCTGAAATGTGAATTGGATGTCAGACGTCTCGTAGTGAGAACTTCCGGTTTCGCCACGGTCGTCGAACGAGTCAGTGTGAGACAGCTGGGAACCGAGTAGGCCGTTCTGACTTCCGATCTGGATTTCCCCGTCCTGCGTCTGCGTGTTTTCCACATCAGTATCAGTATCAAATGATTCGAGTGTTTCCAGTCGGCGACCGACGAACCCACTTCACAGGACGTTCATGCAGGATTCACTACCTTGGACGAGCAGCGGCAACGGCGCATTCTTGAAGACCTTTCCGGTGACTTCAGTGGCGACGTGCGCTGCGACGATGTGTCCGTGGCCATGTACGCGTCGGATGCCAGCCTGTTCGAAGTGAAGCCGTTGGGCGTCGCGTTTCCGAGAGACGCTGACGACGTTGCCACGCTGACCCGATATGCCAGCGAAACCGATTTGCCACTGATCGCTCGCGGAGCCGGAACCAGTGTAACGGGCGCCGCACTCGGTTCAGGGTTGATCGTCGATTTTTCGCGACACATGAACCGGATCGTGCTCGAAAGTGAAACATCCATCACGGTGCAGCCGGGCATCGTTCTCGCGCAGCTGAATCGAGAACTCCGGAAAAAAGGTCGATACTTTCCTCCGGATCCATCAACTGCCGAAGTCACCACGCTTGGCGGCATGGTGTCTGTTGACTCGGCGGGCTCGCGAGCCATTCGAGTGGGCTCGACCCGCGACCATGTGATTGGCATCGAGATGGCGGTTGCCGGTGGGCACCTGCTGCACTTCGGCAGGGAGTCACTTGAGTTCTCACGCGTTACGTCAGCACCAGAATTGTCGTCGTTCTCCACGAGTTCAGTCGAACCACTCGCGGACGCCGAAGACCGTTCAATGGCCGCTGCGACGGCGAAACGAGAGATCGTCGGTCGCCTTTCAAAACTGCTGGAAGACAATCATGAACTGATCCGCCAGTATCAACCGCAGTTGCTCAGAAACAGCAGCGGGTATTATTTGCGAGGGGTGCGGGATAACGGTTTTCTGAATCTCCCACGTCTGATTGCAGGCTCCGAAGGAACGCTCGGGTTGATGACTGAGTTAACTCTGCATACGTCACCGTTGCCCGAATTCCGCAGTGTTGCGTTGCTCCTGTTCGGAAAGATGGAAGACGCGATCGATTCCGTTCTTGCCGTTATTTCGCAGCAACCCAGCGCCTGTGATTTGCTGGACCGCCGCCTGCTGATGCTCGGTCGAGAGAACGATTCTCGCTTTGCCAACTTCATCCCGCCAACGGCAGAAGCGGGTCTACTGATTGAGCAGACCGGTTTCAGCGAGCAGCAGGCACGCGACCGGATCGAGATGGCGATTTCGGCGGTCAAAGCTGTCCACGCCGACGTTCTCCTTGCGATCGAAGCCTGGGATTTCGACGGTGTGGAGTTTCTGTGGGAGTTGCCGCACCGAGTTGTCAGCCTGTTGGCTCGAATGCGAGGCGGCACTCGACCGTTGCCGTTCCTCGAAGACGTCGCCGTTCCGCCGGAAGCATTGCAGGAATTCTTCGTTCGTATTCAGCAGGTTCTCCGCAAGCACGATGTCACGGCGTCGCTATACTCGCACGCTGCTTCCGGCCAGATCCACATGCGACCGTTCATGAGCACGCCCCGGCAGAAGGACGGTCCGCGGCTGGATGCTCTGATTCGTGACTTCAACGACGTCGCGATTTCCCTCGGCGGAACGATCAGCGGCGAACACGGTGACGGGTTGTCGCGATCGGCCTTCGTGAAGGATCAGTATGGCCCGCTGTATTCGGTCTTTCGCCAGGTCAAGGACATCTTTGACCCGCACAACCTGATGAATCCCGGCAAGATTGTGACGGAAGACGAAACGTTACCTGCATCAAAATTCCGCCCCGAACTGGTCGACGAGAATGGATTTGTGCCGGAGAACGGTCTTGTGCAGTTGCAGCTGAACTGGTCACCGGCAGAACTTTCTGTCGCCGCGGAAGCGTGCAATGGATGTGGCGGCTGCAGAACTCAACACGAAGAACTGCGAATGTGTCCGTTCTTCCGCAATGATCCGTCCGAAGAATCGAGCCCTCGATCCAAGGCCAACGTCATGCGGAGTCTCGTCAGTGGAGCGTCTGACCCTGCGACGCGGTCTTCACCCGAGTTTCAGAAACTTGCATCGCTCTGTTTTAACTGTCGACAGTGCGAACTGGAATGTCCGACCAATGTTCGTATCCCGCATCTGATGATCGAAGCGAAGGCGCAGGCTGCGGAAGCATCCGGTACTGACCGCGCGACATGGTTCCTGTCACGAGCTCACTTTTTTGGAGCCCTCGGTTGCAGGACGTCCTGGCTCAGTAACAGGCTGCTTCGCAGTCGAGCCGCTCGATGGGTCATTGAAAAGACATTTAAGATTCATCGGGACCGCCAGTTGCCGGAGTTTGCTAATCGGCCCTACCTCTCAACATTACCTGCCGACGTAACCGATTCAGTGCCGACGCCGCGGCAGGAAGCGGTCGTCTATTTCGTGGACCATTTTGCCAATTATCACGACCCGGAACTGGCGGAAGCCTTTGTCGCCGTGATGCAGCATCACGGCATCCGTGTTCACGTTCCGGCGGGACAGATTGACTCGGGCATGGCAATGGTTTCGACAGGTGATCTGAACGCCGCTCGCCGAATGGCAGAAGCCAATATTCGGGAGCTGGCGTCGATGGCCCGCGAAGGTCTTCCGATTATCTGTACAGAACCGGCTGCGGCACTATGTCTGAAAGAAGACTACCCAATGCTCGTCGAGCATCCGGATACACGACTGATTTCCAGCCTGGTGATCGAAGCCGGCGCGTATCTTCAGCAGCTGTTCACGAACAATCGCCTCAAAACCGACTTCACGCCGCTCCCGTTGAAAATCGGCTATCACGAACCGTGCCACTTGCGAGCCCTGCAGAATGGTCGCCCGCTTCGCGAGCTCCTCGAACTGATTCCTGAACTTGACGTACTCACGCTCGATAAAGGCTGCTCGGGGATGGCGGGAACATTCGGACTGACGCGCGACAACTTCAAACTGTCCCTCGACATCGGGAAGCCGCTGATCGACGCGATGCGGAATCCCGACTTCGTTCTCGGGGCCACCGAATGCAGCAGCTGCCGTCTTCAGATGCAGCAGGAGTCACCGATCGAAACGATTCATCCGATCAAACTGCTCGCTGCTTCTTACGGACTGATGCCCAGACTGCGAAATCGACTGACCAGTCGTCAGCCAGCGACCGAGCGTTAACGACCATCGAAATGCTGGACACCAGCTGGAGTCCGTAAATTCTTCGGGGCGACAAGAGTACCGGAAAGGTCCGGTCGGCGCTGCTGGAAATGACGGCTTGTGCTTCTCGTCTGCCGAATTCGCTTCAGATTAATCGTGGTGGAGATGTATGACTCTTCCTGGTCCGGGGCTTTCGCCAGCCGTCCCGATCCCGACTTCGCATTGTCTCCGATCATGGTGCTGCTGCCGTAAGCCTGGTCTCTCGCGATGATCGCCACGTGACTTTGCCGCATGTTTGATTCCGTGAGTGATCGCAAATTCGAAAGCACGTTCGAATCGCCCGAAACGTTTCTCGTCCACAAACAGAGAGGAGCTTGCAACAGTTGCTGCAAGCTCCAGAAGCGTATCGCCGATGAGTCGCACACTCGTGTGAGCGCGCGGACCTTGAGTTTCGCTCGTTAGTCGACAGTAACGAACTCGAAATTCTGACCTCTTCGCGACAGTGTTGATTCAAGTTCCCGCCCCATGCAGAACGGAACCAGAGTTCTGGCGAACTGCCGTGCGATGATCTGGTGGCCGGTTCGGCCGGGATGCAGACGGTCGGGAAGCAACGATTCGAGATCATGCCGAGCGATGAATTCGTCGTACAGCTCGATCAATGGAAGGGAGTACTTGCTGGCGACTCTTCGAACAGCTTCCGCGTACGGATGCATCGTCTTCCACGCTGGCTGACCGTTCTCGAAGACGTCGAGTCGAGGAGGCGGAGTACAGAGAATCGGTCGGATGTCGATCTTGAGCGACTTCTCTGTCAGAAGTTCAAGATTGGCTGCATAGCGTTCCGGCGAGTTGCTGCTTCGCTTTCCAGGTGGGCGGGCATCATTCAGTCCCAGCGAGATCACAATGACATCCGGTGACAGTCTCGCGACCATCCGGTCGAACCGCCGCAGAGCGTAGCCGGTATCAGCTCCATCGAGTGCGCTGGCTCGGATGTCCATCCGGGCTCCAGCGCCGCGAAGCTCAGCCTTAAGGAGCGTGACATAGCAGGACTCGTCGTCAACGCCGCTGAATCCAGCGCCAACCGTGACTGAGTCTCCAAGAAGTAGCAACTGATCGTTCATCGGACGTGCATCCCGGACAGGAAATAACGAAGTGACCGGAATGTCCATGCACGAAGCGGGCCAAAGCAAAGCGCCGATAAAAGCGCCGACGCCTCAAACTGATTAGCTGAAGGAGTTTGCGTTACCAGAATTTAATCAGGATTAGAGTCGGCGCTGCGCTGAATCGGCGCCGATTTTCGATGTGGCGACAGCTTTCGACATGGCGATTTCTGCCGGCAGGCACGGCGATCAGGGCCGATCCCGTGGCCACCAACAGGCACCAGTGGGTGCTGCTTGACTGCCCAGTGACTTAACAGCCCAGTGAACGGTCTCGCCGTTGAACCAACTTACTACAAATTGATCTTATCGACGTAGTTTTCCTGGTTTACTGAGCCGTCGGCTGCTACGACGCTTACCTCTCTGCCGGCCCAGCAGCCCTGATCCCCGGCAAGCGCTGTTCTGGTGAACAAGACCTGAAAGTCCGCGTGCTATCGCAGATTAATTACAAGGTCGGACCAAGGTTGCGCCGCTCGTTGCCGGAACAACGCCAACACATCGCGATGCAGACTTTGTTTTCTCACACCTGAAAACTGAGTTCGCGACCGCAGTTCCGGCATGTTCCGCGTTGGCTCGTTCCAGCCTGCGTCTGATGAATCATCCGGGTTATCCGGCTGAGCCGGCAGCTTCCGGTGACGCAGATTCGGTGTTTGGC
>JABMPE010000629.1 GCA_013203845.1 Rhodopirellula sp.
ACGGTCGTGATGTGCAGCCACCTGCTGGCCGACGTCCAGGACGTCTGCGACCGCATCGCCATCCTCTACGGCGGTGAACTGAAAGAACTCGGTCGCGTCGAAGACCTGCTGAAAGAACAGCACGAAACACAACTGGTGACGTCGAAACTTGATGAAGCAACCGTCGATGAAATCAAGGCCGTCCTTGATAAACACGGCGCGTCGCTGAAATCGTGCGGCCATCCAACCAGCAGCCTTGAAGACCTCTTCATGAAGACTGTTCAACGCAGCAAGGACCGACCAGGTCAGCGATACGTTCCTGCGGTCGAACCTGGAACGGCGGATTCTGATTCCTGAGCAACGTGGGGCATTGATGTCATGGCCAACCCTGGGGCTGGCAGAAACCCGATCGAGCATCGGAAATGACAGCTGGCTTCAAGAATATCGTGCTCGGCGAACTCGTTCCCGCAACTCAACTGTCAACCACGCCAGAGACGACCTGACTCGCTTCTGCCTGTTGCAGCCTTCGGAATAAAGCCCATGAGTTTACAACCCGCTGACTTTGATCTTTTTTTCGGCATCGGCCAGTGGGCCGCCGTTTTCGGCTCATTCATCGCGCTGTTTCTTGTTGTCGCAATGGTAACCTCGTTACCCCTGTACGGTCTGGCTGGTCCTGGTCGAGTTATCGCCGGCGCTCTGCGTGGATTTGCCGAGTTTTCCAGCCCGTCGCCGCGCCGCGTTTATGCCATCGCCATGCTGACCTTCAAGGAGTCGATTCGTAAGAAGGCGCTCCTGGTTTTCGTGGTTTTTGCCGTGCTGTTCATGTTCGCCAGCTGGTTTATGGCGAGCCCTTCGGACCGCCCGGAAATGCAGGTTCGAAACTACGTGGCGTTCGTCTTTATCGCGATGAACATGCTGGTGCTGCCCGTGGTGCTGCTGCTTTCGTGCTGGGGACTTCCTGAAGACATCCGCATCCGCTCGCTGCACACGGTTGTCACCAAACCAGTCCGCCGAAACGAAGTCGTCCTGGGCAGAATGCTTGGGTTTGCGAGCGTCGGCACGATGATCCTGGTGATCATGTCGACGGTGGGTTACATCTGGATCCAGCGGCAGGTATCAGACAACGTAGAACTTTTCTGCCGCGTACCCGTTTATGCAGTGGCCGGCCCTGAAGGTGTCAAGTTTCTGGACCGTAACGGAAACCCCGGAACTGGCGTCAATGTCGGCGACATCAACGCCACGCGAAGCTTCATTGAAGGCGGCACCCGGGCCACAGGTATCTGGACGTTTCCGCTCGACGAAAAAGCCGACACGCTTAAGCTGGAAAGTCGCTTCGAAGCGTTTCGAACGTTCAAAGGGAACATGAATCGTTCGCTCCGAGTCCGCTATGTCATCGTGAACGAAGCGAAGTCGCTGCGAGTTCCTCTCCCAACGTTTGAAGTCAATGAGTTCGGGACGAACGAAATGGACGTTTCGCGAAAGCAGCAATTCATAGACGAGCAGACTCTGGAAGAGAGTGAATTCGACATCTACGACGATCTTGCGATTCCGTCTGAGGACGGCAGATTTGGCTCGTTGACCATCCATGTCCAGTGTCTGGACAGGGCACAGTATCTGGGTGTTTCCCGCGGCGACTTTTTCATTCGCCTCCCGGACCGGTCATTCACCACCGGCTATATCAAAGCCGTCATCGGCGTGTGGCTAAAAGTCCTGATTATCGTCATGTCAGGTGTCACCGCGAGCTGCTTCGTTAAATGGCCAGTCGCAACGTTTCTCAGCTTCGTCGTCATTGTCATCGGACAGGTTGCGAGAGGATTTCTCGACAAGATCCTTTCCGGAAAGCAGGCTGGCGGCGGTGCTGCTGAATCCGTTTACCGCCTGCTGACTCACATGAATGACACGACCACGCTCCCCTCTGACCCGCTGGTCAATTTCATCCAGCTGTTTGATCATGGTCTGCAGCACCTGTTGTGGATGGTTAAATTCATGATCCCGGACCTGCGAACTTTCGGCATGTCGGACTGGGTTGCACGCGGCTTTGACGTCCCCTGGGACGGCGTCATGCTGCCATCACTCGCGATAACTATCGGCTATTTTCTGCCGTGTCTTCTTCTTGGATATTTCTCACTCTCTCTGCGTGAACTGGAAGCAAAATGAACAATCTCACATCACGACAGCGGAAGACGGCGTGCGTCGTGGGGATTCTCGTGCTGCTGGTCCCCATCGTCATCCTCGGAATGCCCGCCGGAGATCAGGCAGAAGCGTCTGGCGGAGTGCTGGCACGCCTTCGCAATGAACACGACCTGGGCGAAAGCGATCTCGGCCAGATCGACCCGACCAGTGCAACCATGAACCTGGTGTTGCTCGGACTGCGAGGCGTCGCGGTCAATATGCTCCGCATGGATCTGGATCATTACAAAGACACCAAAAACTGGGCGGAATTACGCGCGACAACAGATGCTGTCATCACACTGCAGCCGCACTACATCGAGGTCTGGAGATTCCTGTCGTGGAACATGGCCTACAACGTTTCCGCTGAATGGGACGCAGTTCCTGACCGTTATTATTGGGTCAAGGAAGGTGGAAAGTTCTCTCAGCAGGGAACAAAGCGGAATGCAGAGATCCCGGAACTCTACTGGGAAACCGGTCGCATCTGGGGTCAGAAAGTCGGTCGCAGCGATGAGTGGAAGTACTTCCGAAAATACTTCCTCAAAGATCCGAACGAAGCAGAGTTCAACGGCGGTGTCGACGACGCAGTCAATCCCGAACAGAAAGACAATTACCTGGTCGCCAAAGACTGGTACATCGACGCTAACCAGGCAGAAGAACGAAAAGTTCAGCATATCATGATGAGGGCGTTGTTCCGGTCGTACCCGGCACGTTCGCAACTTGACTACGCAGACGCGCTGCAACGGGAAGGTAAGTTTGACGGTGTCACCGTCGCCGCGTGGCAGCAGGCCTTCACGGAGTGGACACAGGGCTTCGGAAAAATGACGTTCAAAGCTCCTGAATGTGTGCTGTATATGGAAGCGAACGAGGACGATGTTCGCCAGATGGCGAAAGACAACAACGTCGACGAGGCCGTTATCCAGAGATGGCTCAAGCATTATCAGCACACGACAAACTACCGCTACTGGCGAAGTCGATCTCATTCAGAAGCTCAACCCGATACTGGTGAAGCTCACAAACTGATTTACGAAGGTGAGCAACTTTACATACAGGGCGAACTCGCCGACGCGTTACCAAAACTGCAACGGGGCATGGTTCTCTATGCGTCGATCATTGAACAGCACCCGGAACTGGCCGACGAGGACCTGACGGCGGAAGAAGGAATCTGGGCAGTGATGCTCTGGCAGAAGATTCTGGAGCTTCAGCAGAAACCGATTCCTGAAACCTTCATACTGAAGCCCCTGTGGGAACGACATCAGGGACTGCTCCCCGAACTGGAAGAGCGATTCAACCGACTTGGGCTGTAAGGCCGGCGGCCTCTTCCGAATCGAACAGCTCTGGTTTCATTGACTCACATTTACTGGACTGCGTCGTTGTGCGTCGCCAGCGAAATAACGAGTGTTGGTCGGTGAAGTTGCGAGGAATGGTCCCGAGCAATCTCAATCCGATGGTCACTGATCAAGGACCTGCGTCCATCGATCACCGAACAGCATTTGAGTCGAATAATCGGTAAAGCGGTGATCGAAAAGAAGAACGCTCTCCGACCAGGACAACTGAAATTTGCCTCAGACGCGACTGGCAACCTCGCAGCAATGAACCTTGTACGGGTCATCAGCAATCAGACGTCATTCGATCACGAACGGATCACTACCGCCGAGATTCCTTCGAGCACTCGGAAAGTGTTGTTTCGCTGACACGAACTGCTGCAAATCAGACGCTCGGAATTCCTGGCATTGCTACGGACGTTTTCAAAATCACACCTTCACGATATGTCAGGAGTTCACGGCGAATGGCATCGTGAATGGATGCAACGGTGAGAACCTGGAGAAACATATTCTCGACCTGGGATTTCACCATAGAATCCGACACTCGTTCGAATGCGTGCAAGCCACACGAGGAAGCAATCATGTCCGGTGTAACCGATTCGGCTGAAACAGCGACAGCGGCTCTCACACAGATCGGTGCCCGGGTTGTTGAAGACCGAGGCAAAGTCCTGCTGATCGACCTGGCAGAATCTCCCATTCGCGACGACGACCTGAATCTACTCAGCAACTACCCATACCTGAGAAGTCTGACGCTCGCCGACACCGACATTACCGACGCTGGACTGCAGCACCTTGCCGGGCTGACGTCTCTGGAAACGCTCGACCTGTCAACCACGCAGGTCACCACGCAGGTCACCACGGCGGGGCTCGCCAGCCTTTCCGGGCTTCAGAAACTCGACATGCTGATCCTGGGCGGCTGTAAAGTCAGCGGTACCGGTCTTTCCGTTCTGAAAGACCTGCCAATGCTCAGGATGCTGATCCTTTCTGATACCGACATCAACGATGCCAGCCTTGCAGAACTCGCAGAACTGACTCAGCTCCGTAATCTGAACCTCGACTACACCGACATCACTGACAGCGGGCTACCCCATCTGACCGCCATGCCCGACCTTGAACTGCTCGGTCTCGTTTTCTGCAAGCGAGTGACCGACGAAGGAATTCAGCATCTCAGGTCGCTTTCAAATCTCCAGGTGCTTGATGTCTGTACGACCATGGTCACGGCAGACGGAGTCCGACGACTGCAGGCGAACCTGCCCGAGTGCTTCATCGCCTATTCGCCCGACCCGTTGCTCGAAGCCGTCGAGGCTAATCAGGGCGACGTCATGGCGGCTCTGAAATCGATCGGGCAGGTCGAAACGGACGAAAGCAATCAGGTCGTGCGGCTGCGGGTTGACCAGGCCCAACTCACAAGAGCTGGTCTGGAATTCCTGAAAAAGCTCAACCGTCTGGAAGACCTCAGTCTGTATCACCATCGGCAACTTCCCGATGCAGGACTGACCACGCTGCGAAGCCTGAAGTATCTCAAGAAGCTGGGATTGCTCGGCACCAACGTGACCGACGAAGGCATGCGATACCTGAGTGATCTCTCCAGTATTCAGGTACTTAATCTGGCCTACACTCCGGTAACTGACCGTGGACTGGCCCACCTGGCAAACCTGCGAGAGCTGGAAGAGCTGTTTCTTGGCGACACGCTCGTTACGGACGGTGGTCTGTCACATCTGGGAATGATGACAAAACTGAAGGGACTCGGTCTGAGCGGAACCCGCATCCAGGGACACGGCCTGAAGCATCTGAAAAAGCTCGAAGCCCTGGAACGAATCGGCCTCAGTGGAACTCTTCTGAATGACCAGGGTCTCAAGTATGTAACTGACCTGAAGAGTTTGATTGCTTTAAGCCTTCGCGGAACACAGCTGACAGATGCCAGCATTCCACAGCTGCAAACTCTGGAGTCGCTCCAGGTGTTGTGGCTGGATAGAACATCCGTTTCGGAAGCTGGCCTGCAATGGATAAGCAGCCTGTCTGGATTGCGTGAGTTGGGCCTGAGAAACTGCCCAGTCGGGGACGGACTCGTCGAACTTGTCGGCAATATGCAACAGCTCGGGGTTCTCAATGTTTTCGGGACCAAACTTACCGAAGATGGAGTGTCTGAGTTGCGAAAACGGCTACCTGATTGCGAAATCATACGATAGCCGGTTACGCTGAATAAAGTTGAATGCGGTGCCACCACGAATCCATTGATGTGTCACTCACGCGGAAGTCGTATGACAGTTCTGCTCAAACCACTTCAGGGCGGTCGCCCAATCGTCCTTGATAAGCCAATCCTTCTGATTGGTCGGCATCCGGACTGCGACGTCATTCTCAAAAACAGCAGCAAGATTTCACGGAAGCATTGTTGCGTCGCGCTCGTCGATAACCGATTCGTTGTTCGCGATCTCGACAGCATGAACGGTGTCTGGGTCAACGGCAAGCGGGTCACTCACACCGCCAGCTTGCGTACTGGCGACGAGCTGATGATCGGCGACCTGCCCTTCACTTTGACGAAGAACGTGGAAGTCGCTCGACAACGTCCTGACGCCACGGTCGCCGAAATTGACCAGGATGACATTCCGCAGTCGGACTCGTTCGAGCACGACGCGTCAGCCAGACAGGCAGCGGTCGCTGCTTTGAAGAAAAGACCAAACCCGGCCAACGCCGGTCCTAACGAAGGTGTCGAATTCAGCTCGGCCTTTGCAATACCGCTGCCCGAAGACGACGACGATGATGACTACGTCATCCCATTAGCCGATTTCGACGAATAGCTCTGATTCGACGTTCCACGATTTCGACGTTCCACAATGCGGTCGCCAGTCTACACGCTATCCACCGCGGCAATCTGGCTCTCGGTATCACAAATGATTTCGTAGGCCGACAGAGGATCTTCGGTTTCTCTTAAACGCACGACGAATTCCGGCAGTTGAAGCATTCTGCCGAGCCGGGCCAGCACCTGCAGATGGCTCTTTGAATCCTGACAGAGCACCAGGAAAAACAAGTCGGTCAACCCTCCATGAGGGGCACCGAACGGAATGCCGGTCATGGTGCGACCAAAGGCGATGATCGACTCGCCGTGCGCATCCGGCAAAGGATTTCTCGGGTGGGGGATGGCCACACCACCCGCATAGGCCGTCGGCATCAGCTCTTCTCTCTGCTGAACAGCCGCCAGAATTTCGCTGGGACTCCAAATCTGCCATGTCCCTCCGGCAACTTCCAGCAGCGATTCCAGAACGGATCGCTTCGTACGAGCCTCTAATGGAACGGCAACCGTCTCAGGATGCAGCAGGGAAGAGACCGGCAGGTCAGGGCAAATGTCATCAGACTGCTGCGAGATCTCGACGTGCCTCAGCTCAGCACTGGAGTAATCCCGCATCTCCTGCTCAAGCCACCTGGTAATCTCCGTCGAATGAAATTGCCAGGCACTGCCGACTTTCCTGCCGGGAATACGACCGCGAAGGGCGAGCTTTTCAATCTCTCGACGATCCCGGCCAAGGTGGCGGGCCAGTTCGTCGATCGAGAATACTTCGTGAGACATCGAACGGGCTCCAGAAGCGGGGCTGAAACCATGCCAACAAAGGAGGCGGGACCACAGCAGAAGGAAAGTCAGGAAGAGGGATGCGACAGCTCGATCTGATATCGCTCTGATCAACGAACTGGCGATAACCCGGCGCAAGGTAATTCTTAGCAACTTCGACGTGATTGACCAGCCCCACGCTTCTTCCAATCAGAGGTATCAGCAGACGGCGACCACGACTTTCACGCAACCATCGAGGCCCGCAAAACGAGAGAGGCACAGACCTCAATCTGCAGCGACCAGCTGATTTCAAAAGCGAACCACCTCGGCGAGTCTCAGAATCATGGATCCGCACACCGTCGACAAGACCTCACAGTAGGCCGAAAACCACTCACATGAAGAACATGCGACGGAAACCGAAAGACGCAACTATGCACCAACCGATGCAGCAGAGCCAGCCAGACATCTTCGAAGCAGATCGCTGACACTCTGCTGGCAAGAGGACATGACGTCCGTGGAATCCTGCTTCCAGAGCTGCTCCGAGAAGATCTGAACGTCGATATTTCCCGTGAATCCATTTTCAAAGAGGCACTGGATTGTCTCCTGAAGCGGCAGATTTCCTGTTCCAGGTACACACTGATCGTATTCAGGGCTACCGGTTTCGCAGGCATCTCGCAGCTGAAGCGTAAAGATCCTCGCGGCACACTGTTCCGCAACTCTCAGCCCTTCCGGGTCATCGGCAAGGTAGAAGTTGTCATACACCACTCCGACATTGCTCCGCCCTGTCGCATCGCAAAGCGTGACGGCATCCTGGAGACTGTGCATTGAAGTCCACCGTCCGGCATAACGCGACGTTCTCGGCATGACCGCCAGTCGAATGCCCAGCTCTTCAGCCACGAACGATAATTCGCGGATGGCATGACTGATCAGCCGATGCTCATGCCGGGCCGTGTAACGCCCGCGTGCCCCGGGAGAAACAACAACGGTGCTGGCTCCAACAGCCGCCGCTGTGAACACGGCGTCGTAACCGTCATCCAGGGCTTCACGATACAGTAGTCCGGCGCTACCGCTGAAGCCTCCCGCATAAGACAACGTCGTCACGTCCAATCCCGATTCACGTACCGCTTCAACAGCGTTCTGTTCGCCGAACTCTTCGATCTTCTTTCGCCACAAACCGATTGCCGAGACACCAGCCAGCTGGCGGATCGTCAGATCTTCCTTGAACGACGCATGTAGCGTCGTCATTTGATTGACGGAAAATCGAGGCAATGCGAAAGACTTCGAATCGGGGATGTCCTCATCGAAGGAGTTGAGGGCCGGCACGTTCTGAATATCTGAAAGCTTCCCTGAATCAGCCAAGACGACACACTTTCACTGAAGGGATAAAAACTGCTGCGTGAAAAACGCAGAGAAAACGAAACAAGTCAAGCCCATCAAGCATCAGTGGGCGATCGCCAGTTTCGGAGAAGACGCGTCGAAACAACGGGTTGGAAAGCAAACCAACCTGGAAATCTCAGCCGGCAGGACAATTCGACGAGCGTGCGGTCGCCGTCCTGCCTGGCGAAATGTGTTGCACTTGTGGAACGGCAAATCCAGCAAGCATCGGAGTCAGAAGGAAGACGCGGCAATGGATACCGTCTGAAGACTCAACGCTACTATTTTCAGCACACGAAAGCTCGCGAGTCATCTGTCTGTCTCCCGGTCTGGCGACTTGAGTTGGCCGTTTCGAACAAGGCAGTTGAGACTTTACCAAGGGCCTTTTGAAACGCAATCGAGTTTATTCGACATTTCGAACTCGACAGAATGTTGTCACAAAACGTTTCGGCAACCTTGACGAAGCAACACAAGCCTGCCCCTGCATGACAAGCACAGCGACTCAATCGCTTTCAGGATTCTTCAGCGTTGGACTGGCACGTCAAGAACGTCGCAGTTCCCGCGTGTCGTTCGCCCAGCCAACGAGTCACCAGACTCAAACCGCTCGCTGGCGACGACGTCGCACTGGTGTAATTCGACGCCGGCGCGTCGTGTTGCGAGCCTTTCGCACGGTCGCTTTCGACCGTCCTGGCTTCAAGGTCCCTGCCTGAACCCGGCCGTACTCGGCAAGCATCTCTGTCGCGTCCGCATAACGGCGGCGGGGATTCAATTCGAGCGACTTCTTCAGAAACTCGATGAATTCGTCGCTGGTTGCCCTGCGCAAACGGGCGTGACCTTCCAGCGGCCATTCGAAAGGCCATTCCGGCAGATACCCGGTCATCAGTCGATAGATCAGCAGCCCGAGCGAGAACACATCCGATCGAAGTGACGGTCGGCCCATCGCCTGATCGGGAGACATGTAGCCAATCGTCCCTGAACCGGAACCGCGTACCGTGTGGCGAGCGATCCTGGCGATCCCGAAATCTGCAAGCCGAAGCCGATGCTCGGGAAAAAGGATGAAGTTTTCCGGCTTGATGTCGCAGTGGATGATCTTCCGCTCGTGAGCGTGAGCCACTCCCGCCAGCATCTGAGAAACCAGCTCCATACGTTTCTGCAGAGTCATCCGCCGCTGCCACCGATCCAGCAGCGTCTCCTCGCCCAGCGGTGAAACGATCACAAATCGATCATCGATAATGCTGGCATCTTTGATCGGCAGAACGTTTGGATGGTCCAGCTGAGCAACCAGACGAGCTTCGTTACGAAACGTCCGCAACGCATCGACGGTGATGTGCTCATCGTGAGGCACTTTCAGAGCGACACGGATTCCCTCGATCGTATCGAACGCTCGATAAACTGCGGCAAACCCTCCCAGAGCCAGCCGCTTTTCGATCCGATACTTTCCGATGTGCTGTCGCGCTTTGAGCAATCTCTGGCCTCACTCCATCAAGCCTGTAACCACTGGTCAACTGACGTCGGGTCGTCACGAAAACCGATCAATCTGCTGCACTCTCATCTCTCAAAAGAGCACGTTGGCAGATCGCGAAACTGTCTCGTGAAGACGATCTCCGACGGATCGTATTATCGATCGCAGCTGCAGAATCCTTAACACAGACCTGGGCTGGTTTGATGGATTTCCCGAGAGCATCTCAGAATATTGCCGTCCGCACTGGCGAGCCGAACACGACCTTCACGCGCGGCGGATTTGTATCAGAAATCCCAGCACCCACAATCAACGCCACGAGTATCCCGACGAGATACCGTATCCTCCCTGGATGATCGTCGGCAGCAGTCGCAGCGTGATCGTCTGATTCGACTTCCGCTCGGGCGGCGACGGAGCAGCTGGAGCAACGATAACAGGGTGCAGCTGGCCAAGCATGATTTCCATTGTAGCCAGATGTCGATAGCCGGGATTGGCATCGTATTCGGTCCGGCTGAACGGAATCGAGCGGTAGATTTCCTGATAACTGCGGGAATCCCTCTTCGCTTGAACCGACGCAGGTTTCTCCATTGATCTCGTCGCTTGACCGTGTGACGCCGCCGCAGCCGAGACAGTTTCTGCCGCAGCCTGATCACCGTTCGATGTCGTTTGAGCCAGTCTTTCCTTCTCACTGAGACCAGACGCAGCGTCCGCGGCAGCATTGGCCCGACTTCGGTTCTGCGTCCTGCTGCGCGGCCTCGACTTCCCAGCGGCTGGATTTTTCGGCTGACGTTTCTGAGTTTCTGCGGGATTTTTCTGCTGCCATGCCTCACGAGCCTTTTCACTGGCTGTCTCAGTCGCCATCGGAGCCTTGTCAGACTTCCTGGCGGTCGGCTTCTCCGTGGTCACCTTTGCTGGCTTCTGACCAGCCTGCGGTTCGTCCGCTCGTGCGTCCGACTGCGTGTCGTCAATTGGAGCGACCAGAATCGGAGCTGGTTCCTCACTGGCTTTCCCGTCTCCGTCCCTGTCCGCCGACTGGGCGAGAGGAGAAATCACGACTGCGTTCGCTTCAACTGGAGCTGGCCTTCCTGGCACGATTTTCACGGGCAAGTCTGACTTCGCATTCGTCTCGACAGTCACAATCTGGTCAGCCCGGCGGCCCGGAGTGATCCTCAAAGCATCGCCTGCCTGACAGGCCGAAGTCATCGGTGGGAAAACAAAAGCTGTCCCGACAGCAGACAGCACGAACCGGCGGAATCCGGAATTCTTCATGGCGAGTTCTTTCAGGCAAAGTCCAACAGCAAAACAGTCCCGGCGGCTTCCAGTCCCGATACATTCCAGGCTGGTGATGAAACTCGCGACACAGCGAAACCGCTGCAACCGGCAAATTCAAACCAGACAACCCAAACTACCGATCCGTTCCGCCAACTGTCAAACTCCAGAACGCACTCCCGCCCTGCCCTGCAGAAACTCCGCACCGCACGTCCTGCCAAACTCTCCGTTCCTGCCTGACCAGGACGGAACCCACTGCCTATTTCCACGAAGCCGTTCCCACTGCGTGCTGGCGCACCGGAAAGCAACAGGTGCGGCAATCAGATTCGCGATCTCATCCAGAAGCGTTGCCACGCCGAGTAAGAGACTTCTTCGCACGGGAATCAGTTGAGGCTGACCGAGGCGTTACCTGCCCTCGCTCGCCCACTTCTTCATCAGAGCAATGTTGTTCTCAATTACCTTCAGATGGTCAGGATTGCTTTTGCGTTTCAGCGAGCTGAGGTACACAGCCATGTCGCTGTCGTACATCACGGCAGATTCTGGTACCCGGCCTTTGTCATCGGTTTCAACCATCCAGGTGTCGAGCCGACCGCGCATCTCCTTCAGGCGGTCGGCAAATGCCGGATCGTTTGCAAGGTTGTTGATTTCGTGAGGATCGTTCTTCACGTCGTAAAGTTCTTCCGGCGGACGAACTTCCCGGAACGTCCGATTGGTGAAATAAAGAACGGCCAGCAGATGAATTGCTTGAGTTCACCGCGTTTCCAGGCGAACGATGAGTATCAGAGATACTCTCGAAGATGAAAGCAGGCACGGCGCGGGCGCAGTTGTTTAACGTCGCTGGTGCAGTCGACAGCCCGCCGGATTCTGGTTCCCTGTGGCGAGCCACTTGCCAGGCCGAAGCCTGTACGCGCCGGAGTCCCCAACCGACCAATCCCCCGACACCGGTGCGCGATCCGGGTTTATACAAGTCCCACGAAATGCGGACTGGTATTCGGAATTGGGTGGCTGGCGGTCGAGCCCCGGCGAGCCCCCAGTTCACGGTTCCGAGGGCTCGCTGAAGCACGACCACCAGCGCCCCGGAATCCCGATCCGATAGCCGCTGGATCAGAACTTAGAGAGCTCGTCGGGACGCTGCACCAGTCTACGATTGCCACAGTTCAGAAATGACTTCCGATTCGCGACCGGCCAGGTCTCTGAAATGCCCCAGCCATGAATCCAGTTGGCGACAGGCTTTGCGAAGTCTGCCATTCGCCGTTTCCTGCTGCGCGGCTCGCAGTTCATTGAGCAACCGACGGTAGTCTGAAAGTAGATGAGCTGCTCGGTCTCTCGAATGTTGAGAACTTTCCACAACGCCATCGAAGTAGCCAGCATCGATTTTCTGCTGGATAAGACTTCGCAGCCCAGCGGCGACGTCCGTGATCGCCGCTGCCAGTTCCAGCCGGTCTTCGCGTTCAAGCGGACCGGTCAGATCAGAACTGATTGCGTCAACCGAAGAGCTGATACGTTCGCAACTTTGATCCTGCATCTGGCGAAGTTTTTTCACCGCGAGTGGAACCGAATCACGCACGGGTGAAGCTTCAGCGCGAGCAACAGTGGCCATCGAAAGACACCTTGAAGAAATTGGTTATTGTTGTCTGCCTGCCAGAAATACCGGCGACCAGGACGCGTCATAGCAAGAACTGCGCCAAGCCGAAGCTGAGTCGGCAGGAAACGTCCCGAACGAAATAGTTCGTCGCAACCATGTCTAAATCTCTGGTGCTGATTCCTGATTCAGTCCGGCTATGACGCAACCAAACTCGATCTACCGGACAGTCTTCGGACACTCTGGTTAAGTAGTGCTCATCCGATTCACGGCGACTGATCAGTGATCGCTCAATCCTGGAATTTCCGAATGAGTTTCGGCCGGTGGATGATCTGGCGCGTCAACTGCACGTCAGCCAGTGCTTGAAACGCAAAGACGCCAATGAACAGGAACCTCGCCCGGTGAATCTGCTCGAATCGCCCATCACTCGTTCGCCAGTCTGTGGCGGCCACGTGTTCCTGGCCAGGGCAACAACGGCGACCGTCAGTCGCTGGTCGCTGGTCATCGTGATCTGTAAGCTCGCTTTGTGAGAAATCGCTGGCAGAAATCGCAGACGAGTCGCCTGCAGGATTCAGGAAAGTCACCGCTGGTTGGTTCAACGACATTGCTCTGATCGCCGCTTCAACGGTCACCGTTGTCTATCGCTGGAAATGAAACGTCCGCCTGGTTCTGAGCATTCTACTGGACATGATTGTCAACACCGTGGTCGAGGATCTGGCCGGAACAGTCATGCCTGATTTCATCCAGTCAATTCGGCCAGCCGACATTGCTGACATGTCCATCGTCAGTGTGTGCGTCTACATCGTGCTGCGGTGGCTTCAGGCCACTTCGTCACGGCGTCTGGTTATCTCAACCGGAATTCTCATTTTCGTCTATGCGGTTGCTGTGCAGTTTGATCTGCACCTCACCACTCTCCTGTTTCACTTCGGGCTGACGATTGCAGTTGTTGTTTACGTCGTTGTTTTTCAGGACGACATTCGCAGAGCCGTAGAACGCCTGCTGCTTGCCAGTCGCTGGCGCGGGCGAAAGTCAGGAATCACTGCCGAGCCACCCACCGAGACGCTGCTCAACACGTTGTTTGACCTGGCCAGCAACCGTCGAGGAGCGCTGATCGTTTTACCTGGCGAAGAACCAGTCGACATGCATCTTACCGGTGGCACGGAACTGCTGGGACGAGTCAGCCAGCCACTGCTTGAGAGCCTTTTCGATCCGCATTCAGCGGGCCACGACGGCGCCGTCATTATCCAGGATGGTTTTGTCACGCGATTTGGAGTCCATCTGCCACTGTCAGAGAACCGCGAAAAGTCGGTAGGACTCGGAACGCGGCATCGGTCTGGACTCGGTCTGTCAGAATATTCGGATGCGCTGGTGATGATCGTTTCGGAAGAACGAGGCCAGGTCAGCTTCGCCAGACTCGGTGAGCTGCATCGCGACGTTTCACGTGACGAATTAAGCAAGGCGCTGAACGGTCACCTGAGCAAGATGGCCGAAGAAACCCAGTCACGATTCTGCTCCCGGCTGATCAGTCATCGTCGGACGAAACTGCTGTCCGTGCTGATCGCCTTCGTCGCATGGATTTCGATAGTCTCAGACCGTGATCTGGTACAGCGAGTCTTCCTGGTGCCGATCGAATATCGCAACGTTCCCAAGGGAATTGAGTTGTCAGGATCCATCCTCACGGAAGCACGCGTCACCTTCTCTGGTACCGACCGAGCGTTTCAGTTCGTCGCCCCGGGAGCTCTGAAGGTTTCCGTTGACCTGAGCGAAGCGGCCGCAGGAAAAAACGAGTTTACTCTGACAGAGTCCAGCGTCCGCCACCCAGCCACGTTGACTGTTTATCGTATCGAACCTCGCAGCATCCAACTGCATGACTGACGCCAGCTGATCACTCCGTGCTCATCCTGGACAGTTCGCACTCAGACAACGGCAGAAAGTCACGATCAAACTCAAAAAATGAAAGCGGCACACCAGTTGCAATCTTCTCTGAAAGACATCCCTTACCAGCTCCAGATGGAATACCTCAATGGTTCGAAAAATCAACGCAAAACTGATTCCAAAGCTCAATTCGTCACAGCGATCGCTGCTTCGCGCTTTTGGCTATGACGTGCCTGAACCGTCAACTGACGAGTGGCATGACAGCAACTTGACGCTGCCAGAGCCAGTATTAGTAATCAGTGCTGAGGAGTCGACGAATTCGATGACCGACTCGTCAGTCAGTACATCGAATTGAAGTCCCGATCATTCGCCGTTCGCGAAAAGAGATCTCATCACCATGAGACCCGGCTTCCACACGCTGTGACAGATCGACACGCGTGTCTGATGTCCAACGGACAGTGAAGACGCAGGTTTCGAACAACGTGCTCAATCAACTGAGCGGTCACTCAGCATCGCTGCTTGACGTGTCCAACCGATTCCTGCCGGATCGAACTTCGCCCCCGGTTCTCGTCAGAAGCGGCTCGTCCATGAAAACCCGGACGATCTGTCAGGCCGGTGTTTCAGCGACGTCGGAAGACTCCCACGCAACCGGTCGCTCTCACTGTGACCTGACATAACGGCGCATGCCACCGGCTGGAGTTGAATTCCTTGCCTGACGCACCTTGTCCCGGCGTAATTGCAAACTTCTGAAGCCTACGTTTGCCTGGTAGTTCGTGGCGACGGTGCCTGCGAAAGCCCCAGCCTGTCGATTAATCTCGACTGACGGAGAAACGTCATGGTGTCAGCCACTGGTCTGTTGAATAAAGTTCGTGAAACTCCGCGCCGCAGATCGTGCGGCCCGATGACAGCGTCGATTCTCGGAACCGGCGCGTTCGCCCCGGGGAACGTTGTCAATAACTCCAGCCTCGTCGAATCTTATGGGCTCGATACCACGCCGGAATGGATCGCTTCGAAGACGGGCATCCTGGAACGTCGCTTTGCTTCACCCGAGACGACGGCGTCTGATCTGGCAACGGAAGCGGCACTGCGTGCTCTGGAAGAAGCCAGTATCCCACCGTCTGACGTCGATCTTTTTATCGTGGCGACTTCGACTCCCGATTTCACCATGCCCTCCACGGCCTGTCTGGTTCAGCAGAAACTCGGCGCTGAAGGGGCCATGGCATTTGACATTACAAATGCCTGTGCCGGTTTTGTGACCGCTCTGGATATCGCGGCGCGATGCCTGCAGACGAACACGGAAATTGTCGTCGTGGTTGGTGTCGACCTCGGCAGCCGACTTGTTGACTCCAGCGATCGCACCACTTCCGTCTTCTTTGGTGACGGAGCCGGCGCGGTGGTGCTGAGTTCTGAAGGAAGCGGTCAAGTGCTGGCCTCGCGGGTTCAGTCACGAGGCGACACCGAATCATTGAACGTGCCCGTCGGCGGGACAATGACGATGAATGGCAAGGCGATCTGGAATTTCGCCACCGACGTTTTTCCTGACACCGTCAGATACCTTTGCGGTAAAGCTCAGGTGCCTGTCGACGAGATCAAGCTGCTGGTTCCTCACCAGGCCAACGAAAACATCATTCGATGTGGTGCCGCCGAGCTTGGCATTCCCATGGATCGAGTCGCCGTCAACATCGACCGCTACGGAAACACGCTGGCGGCCAGCATCCCAATGGCCCTCGACGAAGCCTTGTCTGACGGTCGAGCCAAACGTGGCGATCTTGTGATGCTCGTCGGTTTCGGCGCCGGCCTTTCGTGGGGCGGTAACCTGTTGAGGCTCTAGCAACTCTCAACGCTTCTCAACTCTCAACCCATGCTGCGAGCTTCGCCATGAAATTGATCACAAATCTGCGTCACAAATTCGCGAAGGCCAACGGAATTCGCCAGCAGTTCGGCCTCACCGCGATGCTGCAACACGGCATCAACACCGTCGGTGGGCGACTGCTTGGTTTCGAGGCGTTGACGCTGGTGTGGCTGCCTGTCGACGAAATGAAGATCGCGCTCGACCTCCCTGACGACACCGAAATGCGGTTTCTGACAGCTGCTGAAGTCGAGTCGTTCGCCCAGGATCCCGCTAATGATTTCGTCGAGTCTCACGTCGAGAAAGCTCACGCCGGGACGGATCTTTGTTTTGCTGCCATTATCGATGGGCGACTCGCATCGTACGGCTGGTACACGCTGGGACGAGCGTTTTCGATCGGAGATCACGACCTGCTGATGCGCGGTCCATCGAACGCCGCTTACATGCACAGCGGATTTACGCACCCGGACTTCCGAGGCCGGCGTCTGCACGGCATCGGGATGGGCCGCGCGTTGCACGCTCTGTCTGATCGAGGGGTCGATGCCTTGCTTTCGGACGTCAACTGGGCCAACCACGCCTCACTGAAAAGCTGTGCCCGCCTGGGTTACCAGATGCTGGGCAACCTCTACTCATGTGGCCGGGGCCGGTGCCGCTGTGTGTCGACTCCCAAAGCGGCCCGCCGCCTGGGGATCACTTTTGAACGTGTGAGCGATTCCGAAACGGCCATTACCGAACCGGCCCGCCAGGCCGCTTGAACAATCGATACGAGATTTGCACCGGATCATTCTCACTTCGCAAAAACGACATCCGTGCTGACCATCGCGTCACGTGAGTCGGTCGCTGAGAACAGCCAGATCGTGGCTTCCTGCGGGACGATGGCTGAAATCGTCTGCCCGTTCTGTTTCGCCAGCACGCTGGTCCAGCTTCGTTCCGACAGCCGACCATCGTCGATGGTGTAATGCAGCTGTGCCTGTTTCAGCCCCAACGACGACGAAACGTCGACCGTCGCGAGGCCTGCCTTGATTTCAGGTTTTCCGAACTGCGGCAGAGCATCGGCACCAAGCAGATAGTGGTCGATGAAACGTCCGATTTCTTTCGGAGCCCAACCCGCCTGATGGCCGTGCCGCATTTTAACTTCAATCCGGATCTGCTTTGGACATTTCACAAGACCGTAGCTGCGCGAGTAACTGACCAGCGGGTAGTGAACGTCGTTCGTTCCATTCACAAAGAAGATGGGAACTCGGCACTGCGGCAGCCAGGCGGATGGGTCGTATTTGCTGATCCACTCCGTTCGTTTCTCCAGCGACAGTTGATCAATCGCAGGACGTTGCACGGACTCGCCGTCATAGAGAAAGCCGCAGCCGTAAACAGGTACAGCCGCTTTGAAGCGGTGGTCAACTGACGCGACGATGCACGTCATGTAGCCGCCCCAACTAATTCCCGTTACGGCCGTGCGTTCAGAATCGACTTCGGGAAAACTGCGGATCAGGGAGTGAGCACGAATCACCGCCGGCACCGAATGATTCTGCCAGTCGTCAGTTGGATCGCCGCCAACGTTGGAAAACTTTTCCGTATGCCCGTGTTCGGGGCCACCACGCTCCAGACGCACGCGACCTGCCGGTCGGCTGTGTACGACGATCAACTCACCCGTTGCCGGATCAAATTTCGGAGCCGCTGGCCTGCGTCCGGAAAGGTCCATCGCGATCGCGGCGTAACCACGTTTCGCCCAGAGCCAGGTCCACTCGGCAAAGGCTGTTCCTCCACCGCCGTGAATCAGGACCACAGCCGGAAGGTTCCGGTCTTTCGATGCGTCTCCACTGATTGTTCCAGGAGTCGCATAAAACGCGAAGACATCTGTCGTGTGCCCTTCAA
Source organism: Rhodopirellula sp. (assembly GCA_013203845.1). GTDB lineage: Bacteria > Planctomycetota > Planctomycetia > Planctomycetales > Planctomycetaceae > JABMPE01. The sequence goes on from JABMPE010000629.1 coordinate 18,298, forward strand.
ACTTTTCGTTCTCATAAGTGAGCGATCGAATTGGACTGGAATCGTCCAGCCACTTCATCGCGGGCGGCGATGACAGTTTCTCCAGTGGCCACGGATCATCCGCCCTGGATTGACTGGGAAAGATTGCGACAAACAGAAAACAGACGACAGCAACAACAATGGGAAACCGTGACATCGGAGAAGAACCCTCGAATGTGAACTGGACAGTGAGCGGCTATTCTGCGCGGTACGGCAACTTCCTTCCATCAACCCGCAGAGAATGCCCAGCGCGATGTCGGTGTCCGATCGAGAACGATGGAACGGGAAATATGCCCAACGGAAGCTTTCGCTGCCTGTTCAGGCCGACGACTGGCTCATCAAGGCGGTCGACACGATCACCGATTCCTGTCCTGTTCATAAGGCGGCAAAACGAGCTCTGGATGTCGCGTGCGGACTCGGACAGAACTCCATCTGGCTGACTCAGCACGGTTGGGAAGTCGACGGAGTTGATGTCTCACCAGCAGGGCTGGCACTGGCTCAGCAACAGGCAACACAACTCGAATGTGCGGTGAACTGGATCGAAGCGGATCTCGATGACTGGCTCCCGACATCGCAATCGTACGATCTGGCCATCGTGTTTCGGTTTCTCGACCGGATTACGGTTCCACGCATCGTCAACGCCGGACTGCGGTCAGGCAGCTGGCTGATCTACGAAACCTTCGCCGCTGGCCAACTGGACCGACCGGACAGCCACATCCGTAATCCGCAGTTCGCCCTGCTTCCCGGCGAACTGCCCACGCTGTTCCCCGAATTCGAGGTCATCACTTTCCGGGAAGACACTCTCGAAGATCGCACGGTCCAGCGACTGCTTGCTCGGCGGCGATAACCGTATGAAGCGATTACATTGTGCACTCGACGTTCTGCAATCACCGAACATCGCTGCGACAAACATCTGACACGTGGGATCAACTCATGCAAATCTGGGTCGACGCTGATGCCTGCCCCGGCGAAATCAAGGAGCTGCTGTTTCGTGCGGCGGAGCGAACGCAAACTAAAGTCACGCTGGTCGCCAATCAGCCGATGCGGACGCCGTATTCCGACTTCATCGACAGCATCCGTGTGGGATCCGGTCCCGACGTCGCCGATCAGAAAATCGTCGAACTTGTCACGACCGGCGATCTGGTGATCACTGCCGACATTCCGCTGGCTTCCTTCGTCGTCGAGAAAGGCGGACAGGCTCTTGATCCACGCGGCGAACTCTACAACAG
>JABMPE010000068.1 GCA_013203845.1 Rhodopirellula sp.
AAACCAGGTCGTCGAGTTCACACTGGACGCCAGCGAGTTCTTCCTCCGCCGCGGCGACTTCTGTTCGCAGCTCTTTGCCGCGAGCGATCAGCGGGTCACGTTCTTCGGCACTCTTCGCCTGGCCGGTTTCTTTGGACACAGACTTCTGCTCACTCCGCAGGCCGTCGCCTTTCTGCTGGAGTTCGCCTCGCTGCTGACGAAGTTCAACGACTCGCGAAACGTTCACATCGACGCCGCGATTGCGGCAGTTTTCGGCGACAAGTTCAGCATTTTCACAGATAAATTGCAGATCGAGCATGAGATTTCAGCCGGTAAATTCAGTAGGAAATTCGGGGATCAGTTGGCGGAGCGTCAGTCACGGGTTGCGGAGTGTAGTCACTCACGTCGAACCTCGGAAGAAGTGCTGGCAGCGGCTCACGCGGATACACACACAGCGGACACCGACAGGCCGGTGTCCGCTGTGCTCCCCCCTCAGTCTCGCTGTAAACAGTTACTCCGAATCGCCGCCCGGAATGGTTGATCGTTACACCGTTGGTGCCAGCGTTTCGAGCAGGATCAGAATCGCCGCATCCAGTTGGAACTGCTCGTTGATTTCGTCGGCACCGGTCGGATCAGCAACATTGTCGGTGCCCTGGTTGCCAGCCAGCGTGTCGGTTCCTGAATTACCATTCACCGTGTCATCGCCATCGCCACCGAGCAGGACGTCTCGCCCGCCGCCGCCGCCGATCGTGTCGTCTCCGTCGCCGCCGAGCAGAATGTCTTCTCCTAACTGGCCTTGGACGAAGTCGTTGCCGTCGCCGCCGGTAATCGTGTCGTCGCCATCGCCACCGAAGATGGAATCCTGACCGTCGCCGCCGTTCACGACATCGTTGCCGTCATCGCCGAAGATCATGTCGTCTCCGTCGCCGCCTCGGAGGGTGTCATCTTCCGTGCCTCCTGACAGCGAGTCGTTCTCGGAACCGCCGACCAGGAAGTCCCTCCCGGCCATGCCCTGCAGCGTGTCGTCGCCGTCAGAACCCAGCAGCGTATCGTTACCGTCGCCGCCGGTGATCAGGTCGTTGGCCTGTCCACCATCGATCGAGTCATCGCCGGCCTGACCGTTGATGGTGTCGTTGTTGAAGCCGCCGTCGAGCGAGTCGTTACCGTCGCCGCCATCGATCCGGTCGAGGCCCAGACCACCACGAATCGTGTCATTGCCGCCGCCGCCAACCAGAACATCATCACCCGCACCACCGTCGATTGAGTCATCGCCGCCGCCGCCGTCGATCACGTCATTACCGTCGCCGCCCACGATCGTTTCAGAACCAGCTCCACCAAGGATGGTGTCGTTGCCATCACCTGCGTCAAACGCAACTCGAATTCCAGACAGGTCAACACCGTTCGTGTTGATCATATCCTGACCTGCTCCGCCGTTGACGTTCAGCAGGATGTCCGTGACCAGATCGAGCGACGCAAAGTTAAATGTGTCGTTGCCAGCCAGACCGTTGACGTTGACGATCATTGTGCCGCTTTCGATCGACAGCACTGGATCAATCGTCGGAGACGCGACGTCCGCCGAGACCTTCAGAACCGTGCCGACGCCGGAGATGTTGAACGTGTCGTTCGCTGACGTTCCGTTAATGTCGATGGTGTCGAGGCCGTCGCTGGCGATGATCGAATCACTGCCGTCGTTAATGGTCCACGAGATTGCATCGTCACCCGCTCCACCGTCAATCGTGTCCGTGCCGCCGTTACCGCGGATGAGATCGTTACCGCCTTCGCCGTTGATTTCATCATCGCCAGAACCAGCGTAGATCGAGTCCATGCCGTCGCCCGCGAAGATCGTATCATTCTCATTGCTGCCGATGATCAGGTCGTCACCTGGCGAGCCGAAGAACAGGTCGCCCTGTCCAGCTCCATTGCCACCGCCGCCAATCAGAGTGTCGCCGAACGTTCGCGTTGGAGTGGTTGTCGGCGTCATGGTACCAGAGGTGAGATGGTTCTGGATCGACACCTGCAGCGTGTAATCTGAGCCAGTCGGTACTCCCGGACCACTGATACCGCCGGGAATCGCAATGGAACCACTTCTTGATACACCAATCACATAGGTCCCAGGTGTCGCAAACGTAAACTCGATGAATGAATCCATACTGCTGAATGAGCCAGGGTCGAGCGAGCCATCGTCACCTGCTGTTTGAGAAGCCAGCGAATTGCCGGTTGCATCGAACAGGAACAACTGGGAGTCAAATGGGTCACCGTTCAAAACTCCGGTGTTCGATACACTGGTACCGAAGTCGATATCGAAGATCGCGGAATCACCCGCGTTCGCAATAGTGAACGAGTAGAAGTCGAACGACCCATCACCGGTTCCCTGAATCGACAGGTGCGGAAGTACGGTTGACGTATTGATACCCAGCGTGTCGTTGATGTTCGAATCGAAGTCGAGCGAGAAGCCCAGATTATCAATGTTGAGGGCACTGGTCAGCCCGTCGTTCGGTTCCATTTCCGGCACAACGAGGCTGGCCGTTCCGGACTGCGTTTTGACATTCGAGGTGACGCTGAATGCGGATGTCAGATTCGCTCCGGACAGCGTTTCCGCTTTGGTCGGGTCGAGGCCGGGAATCACCATCATCGGTGTGTAGTCCAGCACTTGCGTTTTTCCCTGAACGATTGTGGTCGCTCCAAACGTGTTGGAAATATACGTTCCCTGATCACCCTGAGATGCGCCGGCGGCTCCCAGCGAAGTGAATTGTCCCGTCAGAATCCCATTGATTCTTTGCCGCTCACCCACAAGGTTGGATGACGAAACAGAAGTCGTCAGGTTTACGGAATCAGCAGCCGCAAAATCGACCTGGTACCCAAGGTCTGCGAACTGAGCGACCGTCAGTCGCGTGATCGGGTTGGCCACGCCCGGGTCCAGAAATCCCGTCATCAGCTCTGTCGTCAATGCCGATTCACGCCAGTGAGAATCTGCCGTGCCTGTTCCCCCCATATTTTCCACGGGCACACCCATGGCGTTCGTGCCGAATCGCAGGTTGTATTCCTGAATCGACAGAGGCCCGAGGAACTGAGGATCGGGACCGGTCGCGCCACTGAGTAGCCCCAGTTCGGTCCAGATCGTCCCGAACCCGAGTGCATGGCCGATCTCGTGCAGCACGGTGTCGCTGAGCTGTCCCGAACTTTCCAGCGCCGCAATGTCAAACGTGTCGAATGCGATGAACGCGGCAGACGGCAGGTTCGAGACCACTCGCTGAGCGATAATCGCCGTCTGACCGAGCACTCCGTTCGGACCATCGATCGCTGTCGAGCGAGCTTCGATGACGATGTCGTCAACCTGCCCGATGCCCGGCACAAATACGTCCGGCACATCGCCGACAATGATTTCTTCCCACCTGGCCGCCGCTGCATTAAACACTGCCTGCTGACTCGGAGTGAACTGCCCGGTAAAGCGAATATCAATGTTGAAACGGTTCTGCGGTGTCTGTCCCGGAATGATGGGAGTCGTTCCCACATCGTCGCCGCCAAGTCCAGAAACGTTGTACGGTAGCGTGACGCTCCTCAGGAAAATCCCCTGCCGCGAGAACACGTCGTAGCTGTTCTGCTGGCCTGAGCCCAGGTAGATCTCGCCGTTGACCACCGCGGCACCATAGTACTGCCCGGCTCCCACCGTTCCTGGCGTGAAGCTGTTGGTAATCAAGCCGGTCAACGGATCAATCTCGACCACCCGGTTTCCGCCAGTTTCAGTCGCGATGAGTCGGTCAGGATTCGCCGCTCCGGCCAGCCCGCCAACCAGAACCGACACCGTGGGATTCACCATGTTGATATTGAGTGTATTGACGATTGAACTTGTCACGGGGTCAAACACGTGAATGTCGATGGCGTTCAAATCCATGATGTAAACCAGTCCGCCGATAACGGCCAGGCCATCGTACTCACCAGAGCCGACGGTAATCGGAGCGGCATGGCGGACGGTCTGCGTTGCGGGGTCGATCTGGTAGAGCGTGTCGGTGCCCGAACCGTTCAGATAGAAGAGGCTGGTACCGTCGAACGCGAGTCCGTCCTGCTGACCGCTGAACGGTTCCGGAGCATTGAAGCGGAACAGCTCCGCACCGCTTTGCGGATCCAGTTCGACGAACTGATTATTTCCGTCGATCGCGAGTGCGAACAGTCGAGACACCGGCTGATTCGAATTCGGATTCACGCGGATCGAATCCGCTTCCAGCCGGTCAGAACCGTCTCCACCGTTCAGGTAGTCGATGCCGTTGTCACCCAGCAGCGTGTCCGAACCGGACTGCCCCAGCAGCGTGTCATCACCTTCGCCGCCGGAGATCTGGTCGTCACCGCCGCCACCGAGCGCCCGATCGTTGCCGTTTTCGCCATCCAGCGTGTCATCACCCGCCTGACCGTTGATGAAGTCGTCGCCGTCGCCACCAGTGGCCAGGTCGTTGCCGGAACCTGCACTGATCGAATCGTCGCCCGCTTCACCGCTGATCGTGTCGTTCTGCGAGTTGCCGACCAGGCTGTCGTTGCCGTCACCACCGCCAATGATGTCCGCACCCGCTCCACCAAAGATGGTGTCGTCGTCGGAATCACCCATCAGCATGTCGTCACCGAAGCCACCGGTGATGAGATCCATTCCGGCGTTACCGTTGATCAGGTCATCACCGTCGCCCGCGTCGATGGTGTCGTCACCGTCTTCGCCACTGACCGTGTCGTTTCCGTCGCCAGCTCGCACCGAGTCGTTGCCGGGTCCAGCCATGATCAGGTCGTGGCCATCACCGCCTTCGATTGTGTCATCACCGTCGCCCGCCGTGATCGTGTCGTTCCCGTCGCCGCCGTCAACGCTGGTCGCTCCCGCGCCGACAGTAACAGTGTCGTTGCCATCGCCCGCAAGAATCGTGTCGTTGAAGTCGACCGTTCCGGTAATCGTGTCGTCACCATCTCCGCCGGTGACAGACACGCTGGTCAGCCCGGTGAATTCAGCCGCGGTGACGCCACTGAGGTCGATCGTGTTCGCCCCGCTGCCGCCGCTAATGTTGATCGATGTAACATTGGCGACCATCACGTTGCCCAGCGTGGTCGATTGAAATCCGTTTTCGATGACCTGCAACGACACCCCGTCCACGGGATTCGTCCGGACCACAATCGAGTCGGCATCGTCTGACAGAATGCTCAACTCGCCGTTGATCATCAGCGAACTGACACTCAACAGCGTCCGCTCTTCGAGGACTTCCGCCGGCCGCTGCCGGGAAGCTTTACGTCGAGCAGCGCTGCTGCGCTGTGGGTTCTTGCGGACGCGGAGTCGAAGGGCTTCCAGCCACGTCTGAAACTGCATCGTGCCATCCCTGCATAGTGAGAGTCGTTCGGAAGAGTCTTCCGTCTGATCCGCCCCCAGCGTTCACAAAACCGAACGGCAATCCTGCGCCGCTTCGTCTTCGCGTCCAAAGCTGATGGCATCTCAACCGGTAACCGAGCGATCGTTTCCGATCCCACTCCTGGCGAAGTTTTTCAATTGCTTCGCGAAAGAGAGGAATCCTTAAAGTCCCGCACTCCTCGGAGCTTGAAACCTCAGAATCAATCACCCGCCCGATCCCAGTTGCCCGCCCGGTTCACAGCGAAGACTTCCCGCAGGAGTTCCACAATAGACCAGCACCGCGCAACGACAGGATCGTGCCATCCATAGATCAGCTTTTCACGACCGGAGAATTCATCACGATCGTTTCAACCGGAAAACTTTGACTGACCGGCTCGCGGGGTCACCAGAAATCCATCTTAGATTGCCCAGCTTTACATTGATCCGGTGCTGCGAAGTGTTGCGATTGCTGCTGCTCACCTTCCGAGCCAGCCAGAACAAGCGGCCTCGGCCACCCGACCATGGCTGGCGGATGCGATGCTCAGCGTTCGGAATCGGACTCTGTTGCTGACTCCAGACCGAGGGCCTGCTGAAGGATGCGGCGTTCTGTGGCGATCAGATCGAGCAGGACTCGCTCGTCTTTTTTGGTGAGATACTCAATGCCGACGCTGAAGATGCGCAGCGGGATTTCCATCTCCAGGTATTCCGATGCGGCTTCCCGCCACGCATCCCGCCACTCAGCCAACGCTTTCTCACTGAGTCGGTCTGCGTCCAGTTTTCCGAGGCTCCGCACCAGACCATCGCCCAAGTGAGGCAGCGCCTGACCCTCAGCGTAGATTTCAACCAGCGTCCGGACATGCCTGTTCCGTTCCTCACTGCCGACACTTCGACTCTCGACGAGATGGACGATTGACGTCACATCGTGCCGAGACTCCGCAGGATGTTGGACGAACGACTGCCGAAGTCCCTCAAAACCTGATTCCCAGCGATTCAGCGCGAACAACGGTTCCACTCGATTGAACATGGCGTGCACGAAGTTCGGCCCAAATTTCAATGCATTCTCGTAACACAAAAGTGCTTCTTCGTAACGGCTCAATTCGAGCAGTGAACTACCCTTGGCATTCAAAGCGAACGGCTGTTCTGGATCGATTTCCAATGCGTGGTTGAGGCAGACAATCGCTTCGTCATGGCGTGCCAAATTGTGCAGCGAACTGCCTTTTCCGCTCCATGCCAGTGCGTACCGCGATTCTAATCGTAGTGCCTCATCGAAGCATGCTATCGCTTCATCGTAACGATGTGCGTTGTGCAACAGAGACCCTTTGTTGACTAAGACGTAAGCAAAGTCCGGGGCAATTTCCAACGCCGCGTCATAGCATGTCATGGCCTCTTCGTGACGCCCCATGCTCTGGAGTAAGAACCCTTTATTACTCCACGCAGATTCGAACTGACGATTGAGATTCAAGGCCGCGTCGAAACACGACAACGATTCTTCGTAGCGACTCAATCCTTGTAGCGCAAGACCCTTGCTGTTCCACGCCGGAACGTATTTTCGATCAATCTGCAAAGCCATATCGCTGCAGTCTAAGGATTCTTCATAACGATTAAGACTAACTAGTGCGAGGCTCTTGTTTCCCAATGCAGAAACATCCTGAGCATCTGACTCCAAGAGTTGATTGAGACAAGAAACAACATCCTCAAATCGGTTCAGGCAGTACAACGAGAATCCTTTTTCACTCAACGCGTCGGTACACTCGGGATCGATTCCCAATACTTGGTCGAAACTTTGAATCGCTTTCGCGAACAACTTTAGTTCATTTTGTGAACATCCAAGTTCAAGCCACGCTTCTTTAGTTGGGGTGGTATGAACTTGCTCCTCCAATGCTGCGACCAAATCTTCAAAGTTTCCTTCTTCTCGGGCGCGTTCGACGTCTTCACAAATCGCTTTTAGCCTTGGATCAGGACTCGATTTCGAGCGATCAAGCGCCGCTGAGATATGGGCTCTCAAGCTGTCACTGCCTGTTGTTTGCATCAATTGAGTAAGATGATCGGGGCGGTACCAGATTCTTAAAAAATCAACTAGCAATCGCAGTGGCTTGCGGCGTTTGTCTTTGACTTCGCTCGCCAGTCGCATCAACGGTTCGGTCAGTTCGTATAACGATTCCCGGCCGCGCGGCGACTTCATCACATAGCCGTACTCCAGCAGCTTCTTCAGCTGGCTGCTGATGGATGTCTCACCAGCGAGTAACTGACGAGCCATTTCTTTCGGCGTACACGGCGCGGTCTGCGCACACAGTAATTCAACAATCTGCCGCTGTTGAGGACTCAGCCAGCGCATGCGTTCCTGGTAGTACGGTGTCAGCTCGTCCGCCATTTTTTCGAACGGCTGAGTCAGTTCGTCGAGCGAATCCCGGGTGATGAACCCGGAAAGCACGATGTAAATCCGATGGTTTCCGCCCGCCAGATGGTGCAGCGCCCGGATTCGCGAACGGCCTTCCGGCGTCTGTAAATACTGTTCCAGATCCCGTTGATTTCGCTGCTCCGCAATATGGCGAAGTAAATCCACGGCATCGCCAACCTGCAACGGCTTCAAATGAATCGGTGTAAAGAAACCAAAGAATGGCTGCTCCCGATCTTTCATCCCGCTGAAGAGTCGCTGAGACGTCGCCACGATGCACGTAAACGGGTGCTCCTGCAGAAACGACCGCCATTTCTGCTGTCCTGCTTTGCTCAGCCCATCAAAGACGTAGTCCAGATTCTCGATAAACAACAGCAGCGTCTGATTCTCGAAGCCCCGAACCAGTTCCGCTTCCAGTACCTTCTCAATCTGCTCGGGAGACTCGTCCAGCAAGTCGTTCAGCCACTCGATTGGAAACTCGGCGGGATACTCTTCGGAAAGCAACTGATAAATTCGCTTCAGAAGCTGCACGTACGAAGTGATCGTTTCGTCTTCCAGAAACCAGGCGATGCGCAGCCGCTTCGCCAGTTTTGGTTTCTGCTGAATCCGGTAGTTCAACAACGAAATCAAATGCGTTTTGCCAATGCCCCGCGGACCAATCAACAGCATGTGATGCTTGTTGCCCGTCGTCGCACTTTCAGAAACACGATCCAGAATGCTTGTCAGCAGATTCTGCCGCTGCACGAAAATGCTCTCCAGCACTTCCGGTTCTGTTCGGCTGGGCGTGAACCGCCAGATGAAATCATTCTCCGTCATGACAAACCCCGATCGAGTTTCCACCAGCGACGAATCAACGGAAAACGAAATCGATAGCGGCCAGCCGTGTCCCGACTCACGTAATGATCCTTCTCCATCAGCCGCAAGACTCGCACAAGATTTCCTCGATCATCAAACTCGCCTGTCTGAGCGTTAATCAAGTTCAACAGGTCATTAACGGTCGTTAAATCCTGACCGCATAACGAATCCAGGATCAGTTCAACCAGTCGAGCATCAGCGATGTTGGCATAGTAGATCCGAATTCGGTTGCGGAAGTGGCCGAGCTCCCACGGGTCACCGGAATCAACAAGCTGACGTTGCACAAGTTCCTGAATCTGAGCTGGCTCTGCCGGTAGCCGATCCACCGACAGAGAACTGACGACATGTTGAATGTAGAACGGAAAGCAATCGGTCTCTTCGGCAATGACATCCGCGGCTTCGTCAGCATCGCCCGTCGTCAGGCTCTCTCCACCGATCAACGACTTCGCCAGTTCACGAGCATCCGCTGGTGACAAAGGAGTAACCTCGATCGCAAACATGTCGTTCACCGGTTCCGTCGCGATTTGAGCGTCGTGAAGACTCGACAGCACGTGGTGAAGACCGATCGATCCTGTAAACAGCATTCGCAAGTCGTCCGGATGCTTCTGTCGAAGCATCCTGAGAGTATCCAGAACTTCTGCTGCAGTCAGCTCGCCATCAGCCTTACAAATGTTGGCGACCATGTAAGGGACTTCATCCCAGAACATGACCAGCCGCTGTTCAGCTTTCGCTGCAATCAGATCTTCGATTGAAGTGATCAGCAGGTTCTTCCAGGGTCGATCTTTCTTCTTCGACAGGTTCCCGAAATCGTGGTCCTCGTAAATCTTGCGAGCGGCATTCGCGGCGCGTTTGCCGCGTCCGAGAAACTCCTGAACTCTGTCATGCACGGCTGATGCAAACTCAGCTGCAGAATGAACATCTTCCAAATCCTGATAGACCCCGAACCAGCCCTCGGGCGGCTCAGCAACCATCTTCCGGATAACGCTTGTCTTGCCAATTCGCCGCTCCGCGTGTAGCAGAACACACTGCTGATCCAACCGTTTCCAAATCTGCTGAATCAAAAGTTGGCGACCAACTACTGAATCTGGCTCGATGGAACCGCCCGGATTCGCCTTCATCTGCTTTGAATTGCTCATCCACTCAACCTTTTCTTGAGACTTCGTCGTCAACTAATCTCCGACATTTATACGGCAAAGGTCACGTACGTCAATAGTGACGTACGTCAAATATACAGTATCGTAGGGCCGGTTCGCCGGAGGAGAACTTGCGGGAAGCTCGAAAACTGATTGAAAAACACGGCTACGGCCGCCGTATCCCCGAACTGGAAGACGCCGAAGCGGCATTTGGTATCATCCCTGACGAGCCCGAAAACTGAAGATTGACGTCTGTCACATCATGCCCACGGATGCGGGCATCCAGTCTGCTGCTTTATTCTGGATTCCCGCCTTCGCGGGAAAGACGAGCATTTTGGCCGGTGAGAACCGGCCCGTCGCTGTAATTCTCAGGATGAACTCATGAAACGCTCTCCCCGTATTGGCGAGTCTGCTGAAATTCGTTTTGTCGTTGGCTCGGAACACACCATCACGTTTGCCGAGCCGCCCATGCCGGCGGTGCTGAGCACTCCCACGCTGATCGGGTTCATGGAGCAGACCGCTCGCAAGGCGCTGACGCCGCTGATGGACGACGGGGAAACCAATCTGGGCGTGAAGGTCGATGTCGAGCATCTGGCTGGTACGCTGCCCGGCCACGAGGTGACCTGCACCGCCCGCGTCATTAACTGCGAACTGCCGTACGTCACGTTTCAGATCGAAGCACACGACGAGACCGACCTGCTGTCTCGTGGAGTACATCGCCGCTGCGTGGTCGACACCGCTCGTCTGGCCAAGCGGTTGTCGCGGAAGGCTCTGTAGGGAAAAGTTTCTCGGAAGCTCCAGGATTTCCGGGAACCTTGAAACGCCTCATGATGTGAAGGCATCTCTGATTGACGAAATTGATTAAGCCGCAGATGGGCACCGATCAACGCAGATCAGAAAAACCATCTGCGTTGATCGGCGTCCATCCGCGGCTAAAGAACCAGAAATCCGGATATGGAAAATCGTCAGATTGCGCGAAAGGGTTTCGTCGCTCGGCAGTACTGGTTGTCCAGAGCGTCGGCAAACGGTGGCACGCAGCAATGAAGTGAACTCGGAAACCAACTCGGTGTTTTCGCCGCCGCGGAGATCAGCGGCTACTTGTTCTGCTTAATCCACGAATCACGAAGTGTTGCTGTTCGGTTAAACGTCAGGCTCTCAGACGTTGAATCCTGATCGACGCAGAAGTAACCGTTTCGCTCGAACTGGAATCTCTCACCGGGGGCTGCTGTCGCCAGCGATGGTTCAAGTTTGGCGTCGCTCAGAATCTCCAGCGAGCCGGGATTCAGGCCGTCTTTCCAGTCCTGCCCTTCCGGCACATCATCCGGTGATTCCTGACTGAAGAGCCGATCGTATAGACACACCTTCGCATCGACGGCGTGTTTTGCGCTGACCCAGTGAATGGTTCCCTTCACCTTGCGACCGTCGGGAGCGTTACCACCCTTTGACGCGGGATCGTAAGTACAACGCACTTCAATAACATGGCCGTCGTCGTCCTTGACCACGCTCGTGCAGGTCACGAGGTACGCATACCTCAACCGCACTTCCCGACCAGGAGACAGACGGAAATATTTCCGCGGAGCATCTTCCAGGAAGTCTTCCTGCTCGATGTAAACTTCCCGTGAGAAAGGCACAATCCGACTTCCAAAGCTTTCGTCGGCCGGGTGGTTAGCCGCTTCCAGTTCGTCGATCTGGTCTTCTGGGTAATTCTCAATCACCACTTTGAGCGGCCTCAGCACGCCCATCACTCGTGGAGCTTTCGTATTGAGGTCGTCGCGAATCGCCTGCTCCAGCCAGGACAAGTCGACGACACTGTTCATTCGGGCAATTCCGATTCGATCGCAGAAAGCGCGGATGGACTCCGGTGTAAAACCACGCCGACGCAGACCGCAGATTGTCGGCATACGAGGATCATCCCAGCCGCTGACCAACTTGTTTTCGACCAGCTCCAGCAACTTGCGTTTGCTCATCACGGTGTAGTTCAGGTTGAGCCGGGCGAACTCAATCTGCTGCGGGTGGTGGAGTCCCAGCTTTTCGATAAACCAGTCGTAGAGCGCGCGATGCGTTTCAAACTCCAGCGTGCAGATTGAATGCGTGATGCCTTCCAGCGAGTCGCATTGACCGTGAGTCCAGTCGTACATCGGATAGATACACCAGCGGTCGCCGGTTCGATGATGGTGCGCATGCCGAATCCGATACAGCAACGGATCCCGCATCAGCATGTTAGGGTGAGCCATGTCGATCTTCGCTCGAAGAACGTGTGCACCGTCTTCAAACTCACCGGCACGCATACGCCGAAACAGGTCGAGATTTTCCTCGACCGATCGCGACCGATCACCACTGTCTTTGCCGGGTTCAGTCACGGTGCCGCGGTTTGCCCGCATCTCTTCAAGATGCTGGCTGTCGACATAGGCCAGCCCCTCTTGAATCAGCCGCTCAGCAAACTGATACAGCTCTTCGAAACGGTCGGAGGCGTAGTAGAGCCGTTCATCCCAATCGAATCCCAGCCATCGGACGTCTTCCTGAATCGAGTCGACGTATTCGACATCCTCTTTCGCGGGATTCGTATCATCGAACCGAAGATTGCACAGACCGTTGTACCGCGACGCCAATCCAAAATTCAGACAAATCGATTTGGCGTGACCGATGTGCAGGTACCCGTTCGGCTCAGGCGGAAATCGAGTATGGACTCGCCCATTATTTTTTCCTGCAGCTCGGTCGGCTTCGATGATCTGCTCGATGAAGTTGAGTGATCGAGTTTCGACTTTTGCAACATCACCACCAGGTTCACTGGCGGAACTGTCCGTGGAACCATTTTTCGGAGGAGGCTCCATATTGATTCACCCTGTCTGCGTGCGAAAAGAAGCCGGGGTCACACATGCAACCCCAGCTTGCTGAATCTGGGTTCTGGTCGTTTGAATGCTCACTGCAGCGAAACAGGCGAAAGCGAACCTGCCTTCCTGAAAATCAGGCCTGTGCAGCATCCTCAAACGCGATAAATGGACTCAATTTCCTCGCCTTGGCGAAGATTTCGTCCTTTTCATCCTGTGACTTGGCGGTGTCGAACTTAGCTCGCAGCTTCTTAAGCTTGGCTCGTCGAGTGCGACGCCGGGCGATCTCACGATCCCGTTCTACGCGTCCCATGTGCAAACCCTTACGGAATAAGACAGTTAATGCCCGAAATTGGGCGAATTTTCGAATCAATCAAGCACGGAAGGCTAACAACCTCACTCAACGAGGTCAACCAGTGAATTTGCAGACATCCACCTCCCGAGACGCGACCGTGGCGCTGCTCCACCCACCCGGCCGGCGAGTTTCGCCGCATCATTACATTGGCGAGTTCAGTAGCGAAACCTACAGACCTCGGTAGATACCTGAAGCTGCTGGTTCTGACTGATCGTCTTTCTGACCCTGGCACATGAGCGTATCGCAATCACTTCCTGGAACTGAGCATCACGAAGCGTGAATCGTCATGCGGGCAGGAAACATTCAGACCCCTCGACGTCATCATTGCCGCGGCAAGTTCCGGACGTACTGGCTCGATTGCCAAAGACTGCTCGCTACCATCCGAAGCAGAGTAAGAGCCAACTGAAACTCGCGCACGTGTAGCATCACGTCGCGGCCTGCGAACGGACCGTTTGGCGATTTCTCAATGACATCTGCTCGTTTACTTGATATTGAATCGAGCAGCCATAGGCATGCGGCGACCGGTGCCGAATGCTCGGCTGGAAAGCTTGATCCCCGGCGGCATCTGACGTCGCTTGAACTCGTTCCGGTCCAGTCGAGCCGCCACCCAGGCAACGGTCGCTGCCGGGAAATGTTTCGAGACAGTGGCGACCGATTCTTCGCGTTCGATCAGACGTTCCAGAATTCCGTCCAGGATCGGGTAGGGCGGAAGCGTGTCCTGGTCGAGCTGATCCGGAGCTAGTTCGGCGCTCGGCGGTTTGCTGATCGTGGTTTGCGGAATGACTTCGCGTTTCTCTCGCACATCATTGATGTACCGCGAAATCCCGTAGACATCCTTCTTAAAGATGTCGCTCAGTACAGCGAAACCGCCGCACATGTCGCCGTAAAGCGTGCAGTAACCAACGGCGAGTTCGCTCTTGTTACCTGTCGCCAATGCCATCCAGCCGTGCCGGTTACTTCTTGTCATGACAATTGCACCGCGAATTCTCGCCTGCAGGTTCTGATCGGCGAGACCGCCCGGCTGAGACAACAGATCCTCGCCGACAACGTCTGTCTGCTCGTAGGCCTGGTGCATCGCGTCAATTGCGATCAATTCGTAGTCAATGCCCAGTGCCTCGGCCAGCTGTCGCGCATCATCAACGCTGTGCGAACTGCTGTAACGGCTGGGCATCGCGATTCCATGTACTTGCTTTGGCCCGACGGCTTCAGCGGCTATGTAACAGGCCAGCGCGCTGTCGATCCCTCCGCTTAAGCCGAGCACGCAGTCTGTAAACCCGCACTTTCTGACGTAGTCACGCAGTCCGAGAATCAGAGCGTCGAGCATCTCCTGCTCGTCTTTGCAGACGCCTGGGCCAGCGGAAGAACTCGCCGGCAATGCGTCAGCCAATGGAAGCTCGACGATCCGAGACTCGGAACAGAACGCGCCGAGTTGCTCGCAGACCTGACCTGCCGCGTTCAGGCCAAAGCTGTTGCCGTCGAAGACCAGGTCGTCGTTTCCGCCGACCTGATTCACGAACAGAAACGGGCGGCCATACTTCGCCACGTGCTGCTGGATCAGCTCCTGTCGGCGATTGTGCTTGTGCTTTTCGAACGGGCTTGCCGACAGATTCACAAACACATCGACCCCGGCTGCGGCCAGTGTTGCGACCGGGTCAGGAGCAGCGATCGGATCGTCGTGGTAGGAGGTTGAAGGGTGCCCCCACCACGCGTCTTCGCAGATGTGAATCCCGAGCCGATGTCCGCGAAACTCAACCGGCCTGACTGTGTCCGCCGGTCGGAAATAACGACGCTCGTCGAAAACGTCGTAGTTCGGCAGCAACGACTTGTGGACAGTCTCGATGATCTTTCCGTCAGAAATCAGACTGGCAGCGTTGGCGATTCGACCATGCGGCACACCTCGTTTTGTCGGATGGCCAAGCACTACACCCACAGTCGTCGGCAACGACGCAGCCAGTTCCGCTACCGCCTGATCGCAGGCAGCCACAAAACCCTCTCGCATCAGCAGGTCTCGAGGCGGATACCCGCTGAGGACCAGTTCAGAAAGAACGATCAGCTCGGCGCCTCCCCGGGTCGCCTGCTGCACCGCGTCCCGGACCAGTTGCAGATTTCCTCGAATATCTCCGACTGTCGGGTTGAGCTGAACCAGTGCCGTCTTCACAGAAGCTTCCTCACGCAGTTTCTTAGATGTCATCGGATACGCGGCTCGTGCCGCCGAAGCGGTATCAGACAATGGTTCCTCACCGGATGCCAGCGTGCTGCGGACGGATCGGTTCATGAATCTGTTGCAGTCATCCCGAAGACCATTGTAGATTCGAGGTCGGGATCGAGCGGTCATTCAGCGGAGCCATCGAAATGTTGCAGATCACCAACGGTCGAAACAGCAGGAACTGTCAGGGACAGTCGCGTCGAACAGCCATGAAGGCCGGGTTTCTCGGTTGTCTCGGACTGTCGCTGAGCGATCTGTTGCGACTTCAGGCCGAGGGCAAAGCCGGGCGAAACGGTAAATCCGTGATCCTGATGTGGCTTGATGGAGGCCCCAGCCAGCTCGAAACGTACGATCCAAAACCGGAAGCGCCACCCGAGTATCGAGGTCCTTTCGATACATTGCAGACCAACGTCCCGGGTATGCATATTTCGGCAACGCTGCCGCTGCACACGAAGCACGCGGACAAAATGGCATTCATCCGGTCGATCCACCACGACAATGGTGATCACTTCGCGGCCGGACACTGGATGCTCACCGGACGGTACGGATCGACGTCGGTCAACAAGGACCCGATGTTTCCGTCGGTCGGGTCTTACGTCGCGAGAATCAAGGGAGCCAACCAGAAAGGAATGCCGCCTTACGTCGGGCTGCCGGCGGCGCATGCCATCTACGTTTACCCTGGCTATCAGGGTTCGGCGTACCTCGGAGCCGCCTGGAACCCGTTTCAGGTCAATATGCAGCAGAAGTATCTGTCGGCAACCTACACGGCTGCGATCAAGCCTCCGGAAGTTCTGTCGAGCATTCAACAGTCCGATGCCCAGCGTTCATCGTCCCGCTTGAGCCTGCTGGGCAATCTCGACGGAATCCGCCGCGACATCGACCAGTCAGGCATGATGGACTCAATGGACAGCTACCAGCAGCAGGCGGTCGACATGGTTTCGTCCGGCAAGGCTCGCGAAGCGCTCGACATCGAGAAAGAAGATCCCAGACTTCGTGATCGCTACGGTCGCGGCCCTTGGGGGCATTACACACTGATGGCCCGGCGTATGGTTGAAGCCGGGGTCAGCTTCGTGACGGTCGACATGCCGCACTGGGACAATCACTCGGGAATTGAAAAAGGGCACGGCTCTAAACTCGAAAAAGTTGACCAGGCAGTTTCCGCGTTGCTTGAGGATCTGACATTGCGAGGAATGCAGGACGACGTCCTTCTCGTTGTGATGGGCGAATTCGGTAGAACTCCTCGACTTAACAAAGGCCAGCCAGGCATTCCCGTTCCAGGTCGAGACCACTGGGGCAATGCCATCTCGGCGATGGTCGCAGGCGGTGGGCTGAAAGGCGGAGTTGTCGTCGGAGCAACGAATTCAAAAGCCGAACACCCCATCGAACGGGCTCTCAAACCGGGGCATCTGCTCGCAACGATTTACAAAGTTCTCGATGTGGACCCGAGCCAGGCTTTCCTCGACCACTCCGGTCGCCCGGTGCCAGTGCTGTCCGAAGGCGAACCGATCTCTGAGCTGTTTTGAGACAAGTGGCAATCGTCACTCTCTCAAAATGACCGTTGCAAACTGGTGCTGAGTATGTTGAAACGGTGCTGAGTTTTTTGCAGGACGCACCGAGCGTCAGAATCGGCATCGTCGTTACTTCTGGTCGTGACCGCGTCTGATGCTGGAGTTGCCCCGCCCCACGTGCCGATTTCTGAGACAGAAACACCGCGAATGTTCAGTCCTGAAAGAAGCCGATGCCCGTCCGCAAAACACCTCGATCTGCTGCCGACGACGCTTCACCCAGGAACCCGATCTCGCTGCACCTCATGCCGTTTCTGCATTATCTGGAAGCGGAATGCGGTCTCGCGCGAAATACCGTCCATGCGTACGGGTCCGACCTGAAACAGTTTGCCGTCTGGTATTTGGATCATGGTCCGGCCAATCCGAACGACATCACGCTTGGTGTGCTGACCAGTTACATCCTCGAACTGCGTAAACGGCAACTGGCTGCCACAACGGTCGCCCGACATCTGGTCGCGATCAAAATGCAGTTTCGGTACATGGTACTGGAAGGGCTGCTCGAAAAGTCGGTCGCCGAATCGCTCAGCTCCCCAAAGCTCTGGCAATACTTACCCAAGGTGCTGGGGCCAGCCGCCGTCGAGCGATTACTGAATGCGCCGGATCGGTCCGACCGATTTCGTCTTCGCGACCGCGCGTTGCTCTGTCTGCTTTACGCGACCGGCTGCCGCGCTTCAGAAATTACGAATCTGCGACTCAGCAAAGTGTTCCTTGATGAGCGTTACGCACGGTGCGTCGGCAAGGGCAACAAGGAGCGAATTGTCGGGCTCAACCCGGTCGCGGTCTCCGCGATTGAAGCGTGGATCGAAGGCGAACGCTCGAAGCTGGTTCGTGATGGCGACGCGCCATGGCTGTTGCTTAACGCTCGCGGGAAGCAGCTTTCGAGAATCTCAGTGTGGGGTATTGTCAAGAAATACGCGGAACGAGTCGGTTGCGGAGAAGGCGTCAGCCCGCACACGTTGCGACACAGCTTCGCGACTCACATGCTGGCTGGAGGAGCCGAAATTCGAGCTCTCCAGGAAATGCTCGGACACGCCAGCATTTCGACCACGCAGATCAACACGCACGTCGAACACAGTCGCCTGAAGGCCATCCACGCAAAGTGCCACCCGCGCGGGTAACGTCAGGCGAAAGCCGGTTCGTCTTCCAGATGAGCTCCGCCTGCCATCTTGAATTCTGCCCACTGCTCTGGCGTAAACAGCACTTCGCGAGCCTGCGAACCGTTGTAGTCTCCGACGATGCCGTCTTCGGCCATGAAGTCGATCAGCCGTGCTCCTCGACCGTAGC
This sequence comes from Rhodopirellula sp., assembly GCA_013203845.1. Taxonomy (GTDB): domain Bacteria; phylum Planctomycetota; class Planctomycetia; order Planctomycetales; family Planctomycetaceae; genus JABMPE01. The sequence goes on from JABMPE010000068.1 coordinate 17,954, forward strand.
CGACACCTAGCGCCCGCTGAAGCAGCGAAACGCTGCCGCGGCCTTCTCGGACGATGACGTCGATCGCCTGCTCGTACAGTTCGTCACGTTCCTTCATCTGTTCACGAGTCGCCGTTCCGCCAGACGCACTGAGCTGAGCCAGTTCGGCGCTGTAGTCAGGTTCGTACCCGGCAAAGTAGTCGATGACCGAGTTCACCTCTTCGTCACTCACGAACGCACCCTGAGCCCGCGACAGGTTGCTCGTGCCTGGCGCGAGAAACAGCATGTCGCCGTTGCCGAGCAGTTTGTCGGCTCCGCCTTCGTCCAGCACGACGCGACTGTCGCTTTTGCTGGCGACCTGAAACGCAACACGTGCCGGCAGGTTCGACTTGATCAAACCGGTGATGACATCGACCGTCGGTTTCTGGGTGGCGAGGATCAGGTGAATGCCCACCGCTCGCGATTTCTGAGCGAGCCGAATGATGTGCCCTTCGACGTCCTTGCCCGACGTCATCATCATGTCCGCCATCTCGTCGGCAATGATCACGATGTACGGCATCTTTTCGGGAATCTGTTCCGCTTCTTCAGATTCCGGATCAATGCCCATTCGCTCGAGGCGAGTTTCCTGACTCAACTTGTTGTAGCTGTCGAGATGTCGAACTCCAGTGCGGGCCAGCAGGTCGTAACGTTCTTCCATCTTCTCGACAGCCCAGCCCAGCACCGCTTCCGCCTTCTTCATGTCGGTGATCACCGGGTGCATGAGATGCGGAATCCGCTTGTACGGGCTGAGCTCGACCATCTTCGGATCGATCATCAGCATCCGCACCTGCTCGGGCGTTCGCGTCATCAGGATCGACAGAATCAGCGCGTTCAGACAGACGCTCTTTCCCGTTCCCGTTCGACCGGCGATCAGAAGGTGCGGCATCTTGGCCATGTCGACAGCCAGCGGTCGACCGCTGACGTCTTTGCCCAGGAACAGCGGAATGCGCTTGTCGTCGATGTCCTTCGCGCAGGATTCGATCAGGTCGCGCAGCCGCACCATCACTCGTTTGTCGTTCGGAACTTCGACGCCGACGGTATTTTTGCCGGGAATCGGAGCCACGACGCGGACGGACGGCACGCGCAACGCGATCGCCAGATCGTCGGCCAGACTGGTGACCTTACTCAGACGCAGCCCGGCTTCGAGTTCCAGCTCAAACTGAGTGATGACCGGACCGGTGTCGATCTCGACGACTTTCACATTGAGGCCGAATTCCTGGAACGTTTTCTCCAGCGTGATGGCGGCCAGCCGCGCCCGTTTCGCCAGCAGTTCGTACGGAAACTCCTCGCTCTCTTCCAGAAGATCCAGCGAAGGCAGCGTGTAATGTGTGCCCTCGTGGGTTGCCGAGGCTGCTTCGAGTCTGGCAATCACCTCATCGCGCTGCGATAGCGCCGTCACTGGAGGGTTGACCTTGATCTCTCCCGGCTTGCCGGTGGACGCTTCCACCTCTTCGTCGATTTCTTCTTCGTCATCGTCCGCATTGACATCACTGGTTGCGACAATCGAGTCACGACGGCTGAGCGCTCCTCGATGATCGACTTCGACCTCGGCGTCGATCTCGCTTTTCGGTCGACGCTTAAAAAGCCGAGCCACTGCCGCGAGCAACGCAGCAGGAATCGCCACAATCGGGCGCAACAGAAAACGCAACGCGCGCGTAACGACACTGGTGTCCGCCACCAGAACCAGCCCTGCCAGAAAACTGGACGACAACAGAATCAGCAGGCCAGTCGTGGCAACGTGTTCTTCAAACGCGGCGACGCCCCACGCTCCGACATAGCCACCACTGCCGACAATTTGACCCGAGGCAAAGTCCGGAGCCAGCAGGTGCAACATCACACACAGCGACGCCAGCATCAGCGATGTCCCGATCGCCTTCTGCCAGACAGCGTTGTCAGGACCACGCGACAGCAAGCGGAAGTCGAACGCGGCCAGCGCCACCACAACAAACCAGGCACCGATACCAAAAGCCGCTCGCAGACCGTACGCAAGTTGTGCTCCGAGTTCGCCACAAAGATTGAGCGGAACTTCACGCACCGGATGCACCAGTCGTCCCGGTGGATCGCCGGGGTCGAAGCTGAGCATACTCAGACCGACAAACAACGTGGCTGCAAACAGCGCCAGCGCGATCAAGTCGGATTTGATGCGTTGCAGATCCCACATGGTGGTTTTGGTTACCGATTAGTTGAAACGAATTTTCGGTCCGGTGCGGTCAAGGCGCACCCTGATCACACATTTCGACAGCAGTTCACCAGTAGGCTGGAACAAGCTCTGCGCAGTTCCGGCAACAAAACGGCATCTGACTCGTGAGTACCAGAACTGCGCCGAGCTTGTTCCAGCCCACGATGACAAGTGTCTCTACAAGGAAAGTTGCGGTCCCGTTGGATCCTGCAAGGTCCGTTGTGGCCTCGGCGCTTCGTGTAAGTGCCAGTCTGTCAGTTGTCCGTGTTTGTTGTGAGCAGACACTGATTGTACTGGTCACCCACGCGAAGCGCCGGGCCACCTGGATTGATCCTGCAGGGATCATGGAATGATGTATTGGTGTGTGGATCGCCCCTCGAACCACGGAGAACGTGGGGAGAACGATTCTGCGGATTTCGGGTTTGCGGAATATGCACAAGAACCCGTCACCTCAGCGTTGACGGGCTTTCGAAACTTCCGCAATGACGTGCAGATGCTTCCGTTCGCCGGGTCCACGCTGAGTTGAGGTTTCCTGTGACTGCCTCAAACATAGCACGAAAAAACGGCGATGACGTGAAATGCCACATTGGGATGAGACTCTTCGTGCCCGACCTGACCGGATGAAACGGTTGGTCAGGTTCGAATCGAAACCGCCAGTTGTACGGGTCGTTCCAGCGAATGCTCCGTCGTGAACGTCTTCGCCGGGCTATCGTGGAAGGTGCTGCTCGATCCACGCGATGAGCTCGCGCGCGATGTCTGACTTCGCTCCGGTCAGATGAGACAGCGTTTCTCCAGAGTCATCCAGAATCTGCACGTCGTTGGTGTCTGAGCCGATCGCGGTCGGATTGTTGAGCACCACGATGTCGCAATTTTTCGCTCGCAGTTTCTGCAGCGCATTCTCGCGAGCATTTTCTGCTTCGAGAGCGAAGCCGACGACCCAGTGCCCTGCCCGCAAGCGACCGAGTTGTGCGAGTACGTCATCGGTTTCAATCAACTCAATTGAAATCGGCTCGCCGATTTTCGTCATCTTTCCCGGCGTTCGAACGCGAGGCTTGTAATCGCAAACCGCCGCCGCCGCGATCACTCCGTCACAATCAGGAAAGACCTCGATCGACGCGTCCCGCATCTGCTCTGTCGTGATGACGTACCGGACGTCGCAACTGGTCGGCGGCTTCAGGTCAACCGGACCGGTGACCAGCACCACATGATGCCCGGCATCCAACGCGGCCTGAGCCAGCGCGTAGCCCATCCTTCCGCTACTGGCGTTTGACAGGTAACGCACATCGTCGAGGTATTCACGCGTTGGGCCGGCGGTGATCAGAATTTTCATGAGCGGGATCGTACGATTTCCGGTCGTAGCGACAACCCGCTGGCAGGGGGAAACACATGAGAAAACCATCAGCCTGCCGATTGACCTTTGAAAACCGTCTGGCAATTCTGGTTACCGTGGCAATCGCTTTCGTTCTTAAAAATAGATTAGTACGTCTTATTCGGGTACGCTCCTGGGCAGGTTCCAGTTCAGTAGTTGGAGTGTGAGATGTCTGAAGAGTCGACCCAGAGCGAGCCTTTCAATTTCCCCTTCTGGGTACTTGACGAATCAGACGAATCAGACGAACCCGGCGCGATCGGGCGAGTCGGCTCATTTCATCTTCAATCGATGATTGGGCGAGGAGGGATGGGCGGCGTTTTCAAGGCCTGGGACGAAGAGCTGCGCCGCATCGTTGCTGTGAAGTTTATTCGCCAGGATCTGATCAACGATGAATACCGTACCCGATTTATTCGTGAGGCTCGCGCTGCCGCTGCTGTGACGCACCCCAACATCGTTGCCGTACACCGAATCGAAGAGTGTAAGGGGTCTCCGTTCATCGTCATGGAATATGTCGAAGGCAAGTCTCTACAGCAGCTCATCGACCGGAATACATGCTTTCAACCCGTTCAACTTCTGCAAATGATCCTGCAGCTCGCGGAGGGGTTACAGGCCGCTCACGATCGCGGAGTTGTCCATCGAGACATCAAGCCTTCCAACGTCCTGATTGAAGAAGGAAGTGACCGTGTCAAAATCACGGACTTTGGCCTGGCCAGATTCACGTCGAAAGATCAGATGCTGGAATCGATCCCTGAAGATGGCCCACTTGGGACGCCAGCATTCATGTCTCCCGAACAGGTCAATGGCGAACGGGCCGACGTTCGTAGCGACCTGTTCAGTCTTGGCTGCCTGATTTACGCCGTCGTCGACCGCCACTCGCCGTTTCAGGGAAATCACTTCGCAGATACGGCAACGCGAATCCTGACAAAGTCACCACCATTGCTTTCATCAGTTCATCCGCAGATTCCGGTGGTGGTTTCGAAACTTGTATCCCGCCTGCTTGAAAAAGACCCAGCCGACCGGTGTCAGTCTGCCGACGAAGTCGCCTATTCGATTCGTTCCGTACTTCAGGAAATGAACCGCGGAGCGGAACTTCCAGTGACTGAGACGATCGCCCTTGATTATCCGTCCCGACGGCGACGACGACGGCGATTAATTACCAGTGCGGTTGCCATCACTCTGTTGTCAATCGGTGCAATGGGATGGTTTCTGTATTCCAATTTTCTCAGTACCGCGCCGCTCAATACACACGGACAGGCAAACGGAAAAAACGAGGCCGGTGAAATGGCCGGAAAGGTCATCACCGTTTCAAAGGATGGTGAAGGACGTTTCCAGACACTGAAGGCAGCACTGACAGCAGCAAAACCCGGCGACGTGATTCGTGTGATCGATGACGAAATCTATGAAGTAAACCTCAGTCTTAATAAGACTCACAACCTGAATAACATCGTGATCGAAGCCGTGAATGGAGCGCATCTTGTTCCCCGCACTGCTGG
>JABMPE010000630.1 GCA_013203845.1 Rhodopirellula sp.
ATGTCGAACTCGCCGAGCAGATTTCTCACAACGGCGCCATCGTCTGCGAGTCGCGACTCGACCAGCAGCCAACATCGGGCATCTTCCCACAGCGGAACCGCATCATCAGCGGTTTGTCGCTCGGCGTGATCATTATCGAAGCCAATCGCAAAAGCGGCGCACTGCACACGGCTCGGCACGCGATGGAACAGGGCCGCGAGGTCATGGCGATCCCTGGTCGCATCGACAGCTTTGCCAGCGATGGCTGCAACGATCTCATTCGCGACGGGGCAACGCTGATCCGCAACGTCGATGACGTTCTGGAAGCACTGGGCCCTCTGGTACAACCTGTTCAGACCGGACTGCAGAATGAGGTTCGCAGCCCTCGCGAACTCACGCTCAGCGAGCAGGAACGTCGGATTCTCGACATGGTCACGTCCGAACCTCAGCACCTGGACGAGATCATTCGCTCGGCGGACATTGGCTCGTCACGAGTCCTCGCCACACTGACCGTGCTTGAGATGAAGCGAATGGTCAAACGCCTGCCCGGCGGATTTCTCGTTCGAGCATTCAACTGATTGGGATAATTCGGTCATCCGCACCTGCGCGGATATACCTTACCGAAGAGCAACCCGAACCGATGAATCCTTACTGGTGCTTCAGCATCGCCTGTCGAATCTCTTTGCGATCGGTCGTGCCTTTGAGCTTCTGACGTTTGTCATGCAGGTTGCGGCCCTTCGCCAGGCCAATGCGCACTTTGATGCGACCTCTTAGAAAGTAAACGTCGAGCGGAACCAGCGTGAAGCCCTGCTGCTCGGCACTTTCGGCGAACTTGTGAAGTTCCCGCTTGTGAACCAGTAGTTTGCGAGGTCGCTTCGGCTCATGATTCATCAGGTTGGCCTGCGGGTACTCGTTGATGTTGGCTCCGATCATCCACAACTCGCCATCGCGAACCCGCGCGTACGCTTCTTCAATCGAGATCTTCGAATTCCGGATGCTCTTCACTTCGCTGCCAAGCAGCGCGATTCCGCATTCCAGCTCGTCGATAATCTCGTACTCGTGCCGCGCCTTGCGATTCGTGCAGACGTGCTTCGAGTTCGGATCGTCGACCTGTTTTTTCTTCTTACTTTTCTTGCCGGCCATCGTGGTGATTTCACAGTCAGAAGTAAAAGCAGGCTGGAACCAGCCTGCAAAAAAACTCACACCTTCGTAGCGGGTTCACACTGAGCTTCGAGTATACGCAATCCGGCGATTCACTTCGCTGATCTGCTCGTTCATAGTCCACAGGTCGTAGAGTTGGAAGAGGGCCAGCGGAATTGCTGAAAGCCCGAATGTCCACGGGACGAGAATCGCCAGCGATAGTTCAATGAGTCCCGTGCCGACTTTGCCGAGGTAAAAACGGTCGACGCCAAAAACTCCGAGCCACGCCAGCAGGAACCAGGCGACGTTGTAATTGACCTCGCCAGGCTCATATCGGTAATCACAGCTTCGGTTCATGGATGGAATCAGGAAGAAGTCGATCAGCCACCCGATGCCCAGCAGACCGAGTGTGAAAAAGTAAATCGTCCCGCTCACCGGCCTTCCGTAGTAAAACCGGTGAGCCCCCGTGAAGCCAAAGATCCAGGTCAGGTAGCCAATCAGAATGCTGTGAGTGTGTCCCATGATTTCCTCCGGTTGCTGATTCGCTCGTGGCTTCTGAATCTTAGCCGGAATTTTCTCGAACGCGTGCTTTTCCACAAAGGTAGGGCCGGTTCCCACCGGCCGAATGACAGGCAGGCGGCCGGTAGGAACCGGCCCTACATTGCTGGTCACAAGCAGACCCATTCCGGAAGTCAAATCCAGACCGTTACTATGTTGATCCTCCGGACCTCAACCTTTCACGACAAAGTTCACCAGACGGCCTGGCACGACGACAACCTTAACGATCGTCTTGCCTTCAAGAATACCCGCGACGGACTCGTGCTGTTTCGCGGCGGCTTCGATCGTGGCGTTGTCGGCTTCAGCCGGAACTTTGACCTTTGCCTTGAGCTTACCGTTGACCTGAACAGGAACTTCGATCTCGGCTTCGGCGATCTTTGATTCGTCAAACACGGGCCACGGCTCGAAGGCGAGCGTGTTGTCGTGGCCGAGCAGCTGCCAGAGTTCTTCCGCGATGTGCGGCGCGAACGGGCTCAACAGAATCGTGAGCGTTTCCATCGCCGCCTTCGGACGAACTTCCTGAGGACTCATTTCGTTCGTGAATTCCATCATGCGGCTGATGGCGGTGTTGAACGACAGCTTCTCGATGTCCTCGGTCACGGCCTTGATTGTCTTATGGACAAGCCGTTCCTGGTCCTCGCTGAGTTCCACTTCCTGCACAGCCGGGTTGAGCCGGATATCGTCAGCAAACTCGTCGGTAATCATTCGCCAGACACGAGCAAGAAACCGATAAACACCTTCGACGCCCTTCATGCTCCACGGCTTCACCTGTTCGAGCGGCCCCATGAACATCTCGTAAAG
>JABMPE010000069.1 GCA_013203845.1 Rhodopirellula sp.
AACAGAGATAATTCGCCGTTTCAAGCCCCAAAGAACCGGATCAGCCCCTCTCGCCCGCACCCGGCGCTCCGACCCGCCAACACCACGCCAAGCGACAACAGAACCCAGACAGCCATCACACCGGTGCGCAAAGCAGGTTAGCCAGCGTTGAAGAGAGTAGCAGATAATCGAAACGACTGACGAAAGCACGGAGGCAGGACAATGAGCATACGAGCAATCCATTCAGCGGCCTCGGGCATGGATGCCCACCAGTTCAATCTGGACGTCATCGCGAACAACCTGGCAAACGCCAGTACGACATCGTTCAAGAGATCTCGAACCAACTTCGAAGATCTCTTCTATCAGAATGTCAAACTGCCAGGCACAGATTCCACTGCCGGTCAGACTGGCGTCGGTACCTCAGTCGGGCTTGGAACACGCGTCGCCAGTACATCGCTCGATTTCAGTCAGGGATCAATCATTGATTCCAAAGGCGACTTCGACATGGCAATCGTGGGTCAGGGCTTCTTCCAGGTTGATAACAACGGAACGCCAGCCTACCTGCGGTCCGGAAACTTCACTCGGAATGCCTCCGGTCAGCTGGTTGTTGGCTCTGCCGAAAGCGGTCGAATTCTGCAGCCACCGATTACAATTCCCAACGATGCCACGGATGTCTCAATTTCTTCAGACGGCCGAATCAGCGTACTCAGCTCTGGACAGGTTCAGGAGCTTGGCCAGCTTCAACTCTACCGCTTCGCCAACGATCAGGGGTTACTGCAACAAGGCGAGAATCTCTACATCGCCACACCAGCATCGGGAACTGCGATTTCATCGGTACCAGGACAGAACGGGCTGGGCTCAATTCGCCATCGAGTGCTCGAAGCATCGAACGTTGAACCGGTGCGGGAACTGGTCGACCTGATCAAAACGCAACGGAACTTCGAACTCAACAGCCAGACAATTAAGGCGGCGGATCAGATGCTGCAACTGATTTCGAACCTGCGACAGTTCTAATTTCGGAACAGAATTTACGAAATCATCGACAGATCAGGCAGTCTCACGGAGGAGGCGCATGACACTCAAGCAAATGATTCTGGTGTTTTTTGTTGGCTGCGGTCTTTCCGCCAGCGCTCAGACATCGCATGCCACGATCGTACGCCTGCACAGTTCAGCGACCGTCGACAATGCTCTGATCCATCTGGGCGACGTCGCCGACATCTTTTCTGACGACGAGCTGACAGCAGACCGACTTCAGACGATCACGCTGAGCACGTCGCCGATCCCAGGGAATTCCACCCGGCTGCAGCTCGACCAGATTCGCTCCCGGCTGATGAAGTTCGACGTTGAAGTCGGAGGTCTTGAGTTCCAGGGAAGCAGCATCGTACTGGTAACGCGTCGGGGGCAACTGCCAGCTTCGAGCAGCACTGCGCCGCCGTTGGCCTCAGCGACGCACCATCAAACAAAGTCACAACCCTTCGAAAAAACAAAACTGGCCAGTCACGCGACGTCGCACGTTCGCGTCATTTCGAACCTGAGAGACGTCTCAACATCCGATATTCGTCTGGCCGAAACCGTGATTCACGACCTCGTCAAAAACTATCTCGCGGAGTGGGCACCGGACTGGGGTGAGCCAATCATTCGCCCCCTGCTGGTTGTCCCGACGGTTCCCACAATTCTGGCCGCGCGGTCCGGCAATCTTAAGATCGTGTCCGGCAAAGCTCTCGACGCAGACATCTTCCTGCTGAGTGTCGCTGTTCCGAGCAGTGGATCCACACCGGCCAGTACTGCTTCGGCCGGTGAATCTTTCTTATCAGCGTCACCGAAAATTGTTCAGGTTCGAGTTCGAGTCACTCGCCGACCGAAAGTGCTCGCCGCTCGCCGAGTCATTCCGCAGGGACAGCTCGTTCACGAAGCTGACCTGGAATGGAGGGAAGTGGACGACATCCGAAACGGAACATCCGATCCTGAAACGGTCGTCGGCATGGAAGCTCGCCGTACCATTCGGGAAGGCGACTTCATTCAGTTGAACTCGGTAAAGCCACCAATTCTGATCCAGCGGGACGAACTGGTGAAGGTTGCAGTCACCTTTGGCAGCATTCACGTGACGCGAACCCTGAAGGCCCGTCGGGCGGGAGTTCTGAATGACATCATCGAACTGGTGCCTCTCGATGGTTCAGATAAGACACCAATTCTCGTTCGAGTTACCGGAAAAGGGCAGGCAGAACCAATCGATCGTGGTTCCGACGGCGATTCTTCAATTCGACTGACAGTCAATAAGAATTGAACCGCTCTGCCAGGAGTCTGCCGGCTCGGCAGACCAGAGATGACAGGGCCCACTCACCATTGAGGCTGTACTGACGGGAAAGAGCCATGCTGACGAGCCGAAAAATACGGATGCCGGTAATCGTGATCACCTGCGTACTTGCAGGGTTAGGCTCGATCGATCAGCCGTCCGGAAATTCTGCGTACGCACAAACGCGATCGCTGACTTCTCAACGAAACAGCACGCCGGTGCGGACGATTCAGCTCCGCAGCCGCAGTGACGCTCAAACCGAGTCGCCGATTAGCGGGCCTTCGCGTTACTCCAGTCCCCGTGCCACCTCGTCCGGATCCTGGCCCGGCCTACAGACCGTTGCCCAACAGCCTCAGTTCGTCACGACGAACGAAATAGCAGCAAACGGAAACCAGATTCAGCAGACATCGGGCAGTGATCCGTATCAGCTGCCACCTACCGGCCCGCTCCTGCTGGGAACACATCGCAAACGAATTCGTGACTACTCGTGGATTTATATTGCCCCACCGGTGCCACCGGAAATCAAGCTGCACGACATCGTGACCATCATTGTCGACGAAAAGTCGGAGGTGATCATGAACTCGAAATTCAACCGCCAGCGACGATCCATTCTGAAAGCCGATCTCAAAGAATTCGTCCGGATCGGTCAGACTGGAAATCTCACCCCGGCCGCGCTGGATGGTCCGAAAATCGATGCTCAGCTGCAGGGAACGCTCAACTCGACCGGCCAGCTGACTGACCAGGAAGGCATCAAGTACCGAATCGCGGCCACCGTCGTCGATGTCCAGCCGAACGGCATACTGCAGCTTGAAGCCCGGAAGAAAATCCAGACGCAGGACGACGTTTCAGAATACACGCTGACCGGAGAACTTCGTGCCAGCGACGTCGCCCCGGACAACACAGCCAGCAGCGAGAACATTGCCAATCTGAACATCGTCAAGAATCAAGGAGGGAGGGTCTACGACGCCACCAAACGCAACTGGGGCTACCGCCTCTACGACCTGCTGTTCCCTTTCTGATCTTCGACAATGGCTCGGTGAGTCCCGGTATGAACAACCGCATTGACGAAACCTCGTCTCGACACCAAATCCACGTTCCGCGACAAACTGCCCGCTGCAGGAATTCCATTATGTCAACGCGACACCTCACCGCCACCAGCTTCACGTTCACATTCACGGTCCGATACGCCGCACTCATGCTGGCCGTTACCGTATTACTGATTGAATTGAGTCCTGCCAAAGCGGTCACCCGACTCGGCAATGTCTGCACGATTGATGGCCAGATGCCTCTTTCCATACGAGGGCTTGGTTTCGTCGTCGGGCTTAACGGAACAGGTGACCCGGACCAAACCGGTCCAACGGCAAGAGCATTCGCCGCATACCTGAAACTCTCAAACAATCCGCTCCTCGATGCAAAAGAGTTAAGCGACCTCGGAGGCGTCGCCGCTGTCGAAATTACTGCCACGATTCCGCGGACAGGGATCAGCCGAGGACAACAACTCGACTGTCAAGTCAGCGCACTGTTCGGAGCCAAAAGCCTGGAAGGCGGTCGCCTGATCAGCTCGCCTCTCGAACTCACCAACATCGCCGATGACACCGTCGTGGCCCTCGCCTCGGGGCCCCTGGTCATCGAAGACATCGCCAATCCCACCACTGCCCGTATTCCGTTCGGGCTGGTGATGGAACAGACCATCGATATGAATATTCTGCGGAAACCGAACCAGATTCGGCTTCTGCTGAACCGCCAATATGCCGGCTACGACATGGCAAGGGAAATTGAGCGGGCCATCAATACGAGATTCTACCTGGAAGCTAAAAATACCAACATAGCGCGAGCCGTATCGGCCGTTGCCGTCGACGTGATCATTCCTGAACAGTACGACAACCACGTCGAGTTTCTCGGCCTGCTGACAGAGATCACGATCAAAGAAGCCGGAACTGCCGCACGTGTCGTTGTGAACGCCAAACAGGGCACGATCATTGTCACGGGTGAAGTTGAAATCGGCTCTGCCATCATCGCCCATAAGAATCTGAATGTCGAAATTGCAAATCCCTTCGTCGAGGTACGCAACCAGGATGGTCAACAATCGCCGCAACAGCTGGCTGACCTGGTAAACGCGCTCAACCAGCTCAAAGTGCCGACAGACGACATTATTGGAATTCTTCGCGAACTCCATTACAGCGGCAGACTCCACGCTGAATTCATACAGCGGTAAACCACGATCACGAAAGGTTTCTCTGAAATGACCGATTCCATCCAGCACTTTGGAACACCGTCTGGAAATAGTCCTGGTCTTCGAGAAACTTTCGATCAGTCCGTTGGAGCTACGTTTTTCCGACAGATGCTGAAATCCCTCAGGTCATCGACCAGTAAACCTGCCTACTTTCACGGTGGTCAGGCCGAAGAAATATTTCAGAGTCAGCTCGATGAAATTCTCATCAGCGACATGGCCAGCGCAAGCGGACACTCACTCTCTGCAGACCTCTTTCAGCAACAATTTCCCAACTACACCGAACCAACTCAGAACGCCTCAGCTCAGCCTGACAGCAGCCCAGTCACACCTGAAAAACAGTCGTCAATAGAAGCCCAGCTGAAACTCCTTCACGCCCCACTGGCGAAGAACACCATCAACTTCGATGCCTGAAGTCACCAAAGTTTCAGTCCACAGCTTTACGCTACTTTTTTTGTAAAAACGACAAAACTGGTCGCGAGTCGTGAGAACACACCGCAAAACACCTTGCTGGAAACCCCACAACTACAAATACTCGTGATCTCCATCCAAATCCTCTGCTGCTACGCATTCGAAATGACGATAAAAGCAAGGATGAGCGGCCTACGCCAAGTAAAATGTAGTCCCCATACAAAACCGCAAATACGAGTAAGGAATACTCAAAATGAGACACTGCACCAGTCCTAAATTCATCCCGGCCATTCTCGCACTGGGCCTGCTCGTTCAGCCGCTCGCCACGACACAGGCACAGCAGTCGGCGTCTTCACAAATTACAGACGTTGAACTGAAATCTGACAGTTCTTTTCAGGGTAAACCTGTCGACGCACGCGGGCAGGTTCAGCCAAACACTCCCGTGACAATCCAGAATGTGCAAACCGGACAGGTAGTCCGTACGACGACCGCCGCTGACGGAACCTTTGGCGTGCAGAACCTGCCGCCAGGTGTCTACGACGTCAGTGTCGGGCAGATGACTTCAACCGTCCGCGTATGGCCATTTCAAGCTGCTCCAGCGGGTAGCGTCCAGCAGGTAGCCTACCAGGTGCCTCCACAAGGTGCGCTTCCACCTGCGAATAATCAGAATAATCAGCAGGGTGGTGGTTTCGGTGGTGGTGGATTGTTTAGTGGCAATAATCTCCTCATCGGTGGAGCTATTATCGGTGTTACAGCCGGTATTATCATCGCGGTGACAGCCAGTTAGTCACAGAAATAATCTCGTAGAAAATCAAAAGCTCCGGTTCCTATCGAACCGGAGCTTTTTTGTTCTCTACTTCCCCTGCCTCGAAGCTGCGTGAGTAGTCAACCTCGACGTTCATTTCCTGTGACGACTGCGGGCCGACGTTGAACCGCAATCGCGCACAGGTCTCGCCGCCTTTGGCGAGGATGAACATCACGGCCCATTCGACCACCTCGAAACGTCGGCCAAACTTTTCCTTGGCGATCCAGATGCGCTTAATGCTGTGGCACCGCGTACGCAATGACTGCGACCATTGCCTGCTACGACGGGGAACTTCGTGAAGGCTTATCCAAGCCATTCGGCACAACGACGTAGATTCCATGCGGCGACAGCAGTAGGAAAGAGAATCGGTGCTGCCGAAAATGCGCTGTCGCTGTTTAGGACGTGTGCAGGAACTATTTCCGGAATCGTGGGGATTTGATACAAGGCTGCTGGGATTGGTTCAGGTCCAGGGAGGGATCGATGATGGGCACGGCGGTGGCATTGGCACTTGATGAG
>JABMPE010000631.1 GCA_013203845.1 Rhodopirellula sp.
GCGTGGCCTTTGCTGCCGAGTCGCAAATCGACCTGACCCGTTTCGTCGAGGCGAACTATCTGGCTGGCTCGACCGTCGGCAATGAATACTCGCTGCGACGAATCCAGAGCGATTCCGTACGGAGCAAATCCGGGCCAGATTTCCAGGAGTTTCCCATCCAGATCAAACACCTGGATGCGGTCGTTTTCACGATCGCCGACAATGACTCGATGCTGTGAGTCGATCACGATGGAATGCGGAAGATGGAATTCGCCAGCTTCTGTACCACGCGTCCCCCACTGTGAAACAAACTTTCCATCGCGATTGAATCTCATCACGCGGTTGTTTCCATAGCCATCCGTAATGAAGAAATCGCCGTTCGCGCTGAATGCGATGTCCGTCGGCTTGTTGAATTGATCGATGCCGGTTCCAGGCCGATCGGTTGTCCCCAGAGCCAGCAGAAGTTTCCCGGTCGGGCTGAACTTGAAGACGGTGTGATGTTTTGTGTCCGTCACCCAGACGTTGTCGTCACTGTCGACCCGCATGCCGTGAGCCGCTCCAATCAGGTCATCGCCCCATGACCTGATGAACTTCCCGGAAGCACTGAAGCAAAGGATTGGTTTTTCGCCACGATGAAACAGGTAGAGGTCGCCTTTGCTGTTAATGGCAACGGCCGAGCAGGCTCCGAGCTTGATTCCTTCCGGGACTGTCAGAAATCCGATGACCGGTTCGTAACCGGCCGTGGCCAGTGCAGTAACCGCCTGCTCGCTCGAAGTTCGAGTTGAGAACGTCACGCGCCCGAAAGTATCCGGCGTGTGAAAGGCGGGACTCTCAGTTGTGCCCGGCGACCATTGGCTGTACTGCGGGTTGGTCTGACCGCCCAGCCGATTCAGATTGAGATGCCAGACATCGCCGTTGCGCGGGTGCAGCCTGCCAGTAACGTTTGCAAAGTTCGCAAACGGGATGGCGACTTCCAGCACCCAGCCGCGGTCTTTGTCGCTGTCGTCGTTGAGCGTTCCATCAACCCTTGTCGCGATTAGAATTCCTTGCGAATTCCAGTTTGGAACTTCCTTACCCGGCCCATCCGGATGATGCCGATCGAGAATCGCCCGATTTACATTCATCTCGATATTAAAATAGTCAAACGGGCGATCAGGGTTCGGTGCCGTGAAAAGTTCAACGCAATCGTCTGTGTAAACCGCGCTGTCATGTTCCGTCTGAATGGCCGAGATGTGTGCGTCCTGGCACTCGTACGACACGTATAGAAACTCATCGTCCCACAGCATCCGGGCAACCGTTTGTTCCTTCTTGCCTTCCTTCCACCATGCAAACTTGAAATCGCTAAATAATGTCGCGTTCCGCCAGGCGAGTTCGTCGAGTTTCCCGTCGACCTGAATCTTCGAGTCAGGGCGATTGGCGATGTACCGAGGCCGCAAGTCCTCAGCGCTCGATGTGCTGATAACTGCCAGAAACAATCCCGTGACTATGGCACCAAGGCGTGGAGAATTCATGAAAACTCGATTGGGATCTTGGAATCTAAAGACAGAGGCACAACCATCAGATCAGCTCGCTGATGACGGCGCCGTGATCGATAGCAGGAACCGGGCGGCCAGCGTGGTTGATGAAACTGATATTCGGGTCGACTCCCAGCACCTTGAACACCGTGTGGTGCAAATCGCCGGGTCTCAGTGGACGATCCTGTGGAACTTCACCGAGCCGGTTACTTGAGCCGACTACCTGTCCGCCTTTGACACCGCCACCACCAATTAGAACCGACAGAACGTTCCCCCAGTGATCGCGGCCAGGCGTGCCCTGACTCAGCGGTGGGCCGCCGTTACCGCCGTCGTTCATGCGCGGTGTCCGACCGAATTCGCCCATCACCATCACGAGAGTCCGATCGAGCATTCCTCGATTTTCCAGATCTTCGAACAGCGAACTGACGGCCATGTCGACGCGAGGCAAATGGTTTTCCATGGTGCCCTGGTGATTCCAGTGACTGTCCCAGCCACCGAAGTGACAGGTGACGAAAGTTGACCCGGCCTCGACCAACCGTCGCGCCAGCAGCGTGCTTTGCCCCCAGGTGTTACGACCGTAACGGTCTCGGAGCCGCGGGTCTTCCGTCGAAATATCGAACGCTTCGCGAGCACGGGACCCGGCCACAAGGTCGAACGCCTGTCGCTCGAATCGATCCATCGCGTCGATCATACCGGTCTGATCGGCTTCCCGTCGCAGCGTGTCGAACCCTTCGAGCAAACTCCGACGGTCATCCAGCCGGTTGATCGTCATGTCTTTGGCGAGGTTCAGGTTCTGAACTTTGTACGCGGCGGAATTCGGGTCGCTGCCGACGTCGAACGGGTCGTACTGGCGACCAACGTAATTCGCTCCGAAATAACCCGGTCGCAGGCCGATGCTCATGGCGTAAGGGATGCCGACATTTGCTGGCATTCCGGGATGACGGGCCCCCGACATTCGCGTCGCCGTCGCTCCGAAAAACGGTGACTTGCCGGCGTTCATCGCACCACTGACTCCACCATAACCGGTCAGCATCCAGTGCCCACCTGTGAAATGGTCGCCGGTGTTGTGATGCATCGAACGGATCAGCGAAAAGCGGTCAGCAAGCCGGGCCTGCAACGGAAACATCTCGGTGATGTCCATGCCCGGCACGTTCGTATGAATCGGTTGCCAAAGGCCGGCATACTCCGCGGGTGCTTCAGGTTTTGGATCGTACGTGTCATGTTGACTGGGTCCGCCATCCAGCCAGATCAGAATTACTGATGTGTCCTTGCGATCAGCCGGGGCAGTTGCCTCCTTCGCCCGCAGCAACTGCGGCACTCCGATACTTCCGATTCCCGCCATACCGACCTGCAGAAAGCTTCGGCGGCTGTAGCCATCACAGTAAGCAGATGTTTTTCCAGCGTTGATTCGGAACATGGCAGTCTCACGTCAGCAGGAAGGAACGGGTGGGGCGGGTAGTCTCAAACGGTGGGTCGCTGATGCGGAGTTATAAGGGCTGGATGATACGACTCGCAGATCTCAATGAGCAATGGCCAAGACCACAACTATTCGTCAGAGTGACCTGCAAACCTTCGTTTCCAGCGGAATAATTTCCGGAATACCCAACCGGACATCTTTACAGCAGCTCGCGAATCCAGTTTGCACCGCGACCGATTCGGGATCAGGGAAGCTGGACTTCAGTAGCCGAACTTTGTCGTGGAACAGATCCCAGACAATTCGACTCATACTGGCCACGGGATGTTTCGGAATAGAATGGTTTTTGAAAGTTGAACACAATTGGTGACAACGAATTGCAGACCGGTTGAACTGGTGACCTGAGTTGTGTTGTTAACCGCTGGCAACGTCACATGGCCGGTCGAATTTCTCAGAAATACGACGGTCGCGAATCTGCAGAAACCTCGCAGGAAATAACATGCTGACGTTACGAGGCAACGTGATCCAATCAGCGACATCGATCGATCGACGCTCGTTTCTGACACTCGGAGCCTTGCCGCCACTTGGTCTGGCTCTTCCACAGTTGCTGGCCGCTGAACAGTCTGCCGCAACACCTCGGAATGACGTGTCGATCATCCTGTTCTTCATGGCTGGTGGACCATCACATATCGACATGTACGATATGAAGCCGGCACAACCCGTGGAGGTCCGTGGTCCATTCTCGCCGATTGAAACCAACCTGCCAGGATTGAGTGTCTGCGATCTGATGCCGCGGCACTCGGCCATTGCGAACAAGCTGTCGGTCATCCGCTCCATCTCGCACGACCTGTCCGTGCATGACGATGCCGCTCACTGGCTGCAGACCGGATACCCTTTGCTCAATGCCCGCCAAAAGGGGCAGCAGAATCCGAGTCAGGGTTCGGTGGTGTCTTACTTCCGATCCGATGCGGCCAGCACCATGCCTCCATACGTCTGCATTCCTGAAGACTATCGGCGACACCTTGGATTCTACGAGCACGCCGCTTTCCTGAGTTCCCGACACAACGCGCTGGATGCTGGTGGCGACCCAAGTCTCGGCAATTACCGCCCGCCGAACTTCGCGCTGCCGAAAGAAATCAACGTCGATCGAATTCGGGATCGCCGCCACCTTTTTGGAGCACTTGACCAGCTTCATCAGAAAACCACCTCGCTACCGCAGTTCGCCGACCTGGACGACGTTCAACAGCAGTCCTTCGAACTGGTCTGCGGTTCTCAGGCGCGCGAAGCATTCGACCTCTCGCAGGAACCGGAACCACTCCGCGACCGATACGGTCGCCATGCCTATGGCCAGTCAGCTCTATTGGCACGACGACTGGTCGAGTCGGGAGTCTCGTTCGTCACGATCAACCTGTATGAGAAAGACGTGGACTGGTGGGACGATCATTACATGATTGAATCGCACCTGCGGAAACGGTTGCCGGCTTACGACCAGGCACTTTCCACCTTGATTGAAGACCTGGAAGCACGCGGCCAGCGAGATCGTGTTCTGGTCGCCGCCTTTGGTGAATTTGGACGCGCCCCGAGAATTGACACGAACTCTGGACGAGGCCACTGGCCGAAGGCCATGCATGCGGTGCTCAGCGGCGGCGGGTTGAAAGACGGACAGATTATCGGATCGACGACTTCGAACGGCGGCGAGCCTCACGACCGACCGCTAAAGCCAGCTGACCTTCTCGCGACGATGTACCACGCCGTTGGTATTGATCATTCGGCGACGGTCATCGATCGCCAGAACCGACCGATTCCAATTCTGCCGGAAGGTCGACCGATTCGCGAACTCATCTGAGTAACGTGGATAACGACAGTGCGACGCCGACATTCACCTCGCTATAGTTCCTTCCAGAACGACTGGTAGAACGCCCTCTTGCGACGTGCCTGTGTGGAGCGACGCATTGGAGACACGATGTACAAGAACACGGCGGTGCCGATTCCAGTTTCGCTGGTGCGAAAGCCTGAGCAGATTCCGGCATGGGGAAAACCGACCGGAGTGAAACCGGCTCAACTGCAGATTCTGAAGCGCAGTTACTACGGCATGGTCAAGTACATTGATGACAACATCGGGCAGGTGCTGGACGCACTTCGCGAACGGCAACTTCTGGCGCGAACCATCATCGTCTTTACGTCGGATCGCGGTGATCTTTGCGGTGACCTTTGCGGTGAGCCTGGTCGGTTGAGCAAAGGCGTTCCGTACGAAGGTTCCGCTCGCATTCCGTTCCTGGGTCAATCAGGTGCTGAAGTCCAGCCAGGCAGCGCATGACTGACATACAATCAAGGCCGCAACTCACTCCGCTTCTCTCGAATGAAACTCTCGCTCGGGTGGAACGAATGCGGTTGTGTCCGAACCGGCGGCTGACCAACCGGACTCGCGGCGAACACGCGGTTGGCACCGGCGGTGCGAGCATCGACTTTTCCGACTACCGCGATTACGTCGCGGGAGACGACATCCGCTACGTCGACTGGAACATCTTCGCGCGTCTGCAGCGACCGTATCTCAAACTTTACGCTCACGAAGAAGAACTGCACGTCGTGGTATTACTGGACGCATCGTCGTCGATGGTTTCTGAGGAGAAGTACGAACGTGCCCGGCAACTGGCGGCGGCCTTTTCGACGATGGCCCTGCTGGGGACCGAGCGTCTCAGTCTGTTTGCCGGCAGCCGCGACGACGACCAACCGGCGATGCTGCAAGGTGCTTCCGGACGACAGGCCACGCGGCTGGTATTCGAGTTCCTGGAGCATCTGGTGCCAGGTGGCGACTCGACAATTGATGCAACCATCGCGTCCGCGCTTCGTGTCCATCGCGGTCGAGGCATAGCCATCGTCCTGTCGGATTTCCTGACAACAAGTGACATGACTCGCAGCTTCAATCGGCTCAACAGTGCCGGGCTGGAAATTCTCGCGGTGCAGATCCTCGGCCCCAACGAGATCGAACCGGATCTCACCGGTGACGTTCGACTGGTTGATTGTGAAACGGGTCGCACGCTCGACGTGTCGTCCGCGCGGGATCTGCTTGACCTTTACCACGAACACCGATCTGCAATGCAGACACACCTGTCGTCGCAGTGCCGACGGCGAAATGGTCGCTTTGAATCCGTCAGTTCGGCTGAAACGCTGGAATCGATCCTGTTCGAGACGCTGCTGCGTCGAGGATGGATTCGATGAACTGGCCTGGATTTTCCGCGATCGCCAACGCCTGGTGGCTGCTTCTGCTCATACCGCTGCTGGTCTTTTACTTTCTGAAACTCAAGCGACCACATGTCGAGATTTCATCGCTCGTGCTCTGGCAGTCGGTTGTTAACGATCAGCGAGTCAACTCGCCCTTCCAGAAGTTCCGCCGCAATATTCTGTTGTGGCTGCAGGTGGCGATTCTGATTCTGCTTGTTGCCGCCGCCATGCAACCCTTCGTTCGTGGCTCTGCCGAGCAGGCCGCGTATCAGCCCGTGTTGATCGACTGTTCGGCCAGCATGGCGGCAATGGATTCGGCGACAGGCAAAACTCGACTTGAAATTGCAAAAGAGCGAGTCACCGAACTCATCGACAATCTGAATTCTGGCCAGCAGATTTCATTGATCGCCGTCCATTCGTCAGCTGATCGACTCACCGAATTCACTGGTAACCGTCGAATTCTGCAGGAGGCCTTAACGGCGATTCGCGTGCGGGATGTGCCGAGCCATCTCGATGACGCCTTTCGATTGACGCAGGCGCTGGCCAGAACGGTTCCGGTCGAATCGGCAGTACTTTTTTCCGACGGAAACATTCCTGAAAAAGTGCGTTTTGCTCTACCGTTCCGCGTCAATTACCAGCAGCTGTCGACTGGCGGTCCGAATGCCGGCATTACGGCGTTTAATGCTCGGCTGACTTCGTCACAGGACTGGGATGTCTTCCTCAGGATTGAATCCTCCGCCGATGTTTCCGGACAACTGGTTCTTCTGCAGGACGGTCAGCCGCTGGGCGAACAGCCGTATGTTCTGGAAGCTGGCGAGTCTCAGCGGCTGACGTTCCGAGCCACTTCTGAAGTGTCAACAGAACTGGAAGCTCGTCTGACTCCAGGAAAGACGGATACGGACTCACTCGACGCCGACAACGTTGCCTGGCTCGATCTTCCGCCGGCGCGACCGCTGCGGGTTTACGCGTCACCAGAACTCAGCGGCTTTCGCCGCGCATTGATATCAATACCTGGCGTCGATCTCTTCCCGAAACCGGATCAACCTGCGCAACGATCCGTTCCTTACGACCTGGTCATCAGCGATCAACGGGAAGACGAAAAGCTGATCGCCGCGGTCTATCTGCTGGCAGGAGTTACACCCGAAGAGGTGGAGTCACTGGTCGAGCCAGCTGCCGGGCTGACAGGATTTCTTGACTGGGAACGCACGGCGCCGCTGCTTCGCCACATGCAGTTGCGGGACGTGGAGATCGCCGACGCCGTTCAGACTGCTGCTGGAGTCGACGATGGCGACTTCGAAGCAGCCGGATACTCGGTGCTGGCCAGCGGCACGGGCGGACCGCTGATTCTTCGCCAACAATCGGCATCCCGGTTGATGTTTTACACGATGTTTCAGATAGGACGTTCAACGCTTGAGTATCGAGTGGCGTTTCCCGTACTGGTGGCCAATCTCGTTCAGCTGGCCAGGCAGGAAGCGTCGGTCGGCGACGTGACCGGAGTTCAAACCGGCGTCCTGCCAGCGGTCGCTCTCAAGGCGGGAGCTCCGTACGAGATCATCGGACCGGACGGGACTCAGCAAAAGGTGCTGGCCGATGAAACCGGTCAGCTGCGCGGAGTTTCGGGCGGCCAAGTTGGCCGATATCTCATCAGCGGCGAAGATGCCGAGACCTTTTCGGTGGCCGCCAACCTTCTCAGCGCGGCAGAAACGACGCTGGCCGCTGTCGACGCGATCGAATTCGACGAGCAATCCGTTTCTTCGGCTGACGAAGTCCTTGAAAATGATCACCCGCTCTGGACGACGGTGACCGGCCTGGCGTTCGGGCTCCTGCTACTCGAATGGTGGTTCTTTCAGCGACCTCGGACGCGAAATCGGAGTCGCAATTCTCTTGCTGGTTCCCGGTAGCCAACCAGTCTCCACGACATGCGGCGTCGATTCCGGTCGGGACAAAGGAGCCCCGAATATCACATAACCTGTCTGTGTAAAGCCAGTTACGAAGTGCCACTGTCCTGAAATCATCACGACCGAATGAGGCCAGTTGAAAAGCGTCTGCCAGCGGATAAACTTTGCAACTCTTGAGTCGGCAAAGGCTTGTATTTGTCCGGCTGAGCCCTCGCGATCGGAAACAGAACAACACGTCAGCCCCGTATCGCGAGTGAAATATCGGCGGATGCTGCCGCCAGCGTAAGCGATCATCGAGCAGGTAAACGCTCTCCTGTTCTGATGCAACTTTGGTTTTCCAGTGGAACTTCCGTCAGGAACCTGCAGCCAGCAGCTGCACCGAGTCGCTCAGAATGTGTCGGTCACGCCGGTGCAGACCGTCCATGTCGGACGGCTGACAACGATCGAGACAGTTTTTCATCAAGACAGAAAGAACAGTAAGAATGGCAGTTAACATTGCAATCAACGGTTTCGGACGCATTGGTCGTCTGGTTTTCCGTGCGCTTCACGAACAGGGTCTGGTCGGAACCGCCATTAACATCGTCGCCGTCGGAGATATCGTCCCCGCTGACAACCTCGCTTACCTGCTGAAGTACGATTCCGTACAGGGTCGCTTTCAGGGCGAAGTCAGCCACGGTACCAGCGACGGGAAAGATGAGCCGGACCTGCTGATCGTCAACGGCGAAACCATTCGAGTCGTTTCCGCAAGAACCCCGGACGGTCTGCCGTGGAAGGAACTCGGAGTCGACATCGTCATCGAGTCAACCGGACTCTTCTGCGATGCTGAAAAAGCCGGTGGGCACATCACTGCTGGCGCCAAGAAGGTCATCATCTCCGCTCCAGCCAAGGGCGATCTCAAGACTTTCGTCATGGGCGTCAACGATCACGAATACGACCCTGCCCAGCACCACGTCATGTCGAACGCTTCGTGTACGACGAACTGCCTGGCACCAGTCGTTCACGTTCTGCTGAAGGAAGGCTTCGGCATTGAAGAAGGCCTGATGACGACAGTCCACTCTTACACCGCAACTCAGAAGACGGTCGATGGCCCCAGCCGCAAGGACTGGAAAGGTGGCCGCAGCGCTGCCATCAACATCATTCCGTCGTCAACCGGTGCAGCGAAAGCCGTGGGTCTGGTCTGCCCGGAAGTCGCCGGCAAGATCACCGGGATGGCCTTCCGGGTTCCAACGCCGACAGTTTCCGCTGTCGACCTGACGGTTAGAACTGTCAAGGAAACCAGCTACGCAGAAATCTGCGATGCCATGAAACGAGCCAGCGAAACCTATCTCAAGGGAATTCTGGAAACCACCAGCGACGAAGTTGTTTCGAGCGACTTCATTCACAGCCCGGCCTCTTCGATCCTGGACGTCGGATCGGGCATTGCGTTGAACAGCCGATTCTTCAAGCTGGTCAGCTGGTACGACAACGAGTGGGGCTACTCCAACCGAGTGGGCAACCTGCTGAAGCTCGTTATCGACAAAGGCATCTGATTCGGCATTTGATTTGATCGCCGAATCAGCAGAAACGTGCTGATTGGCAATCATCAAAACTGAAAGTCCAAGAGCCCTTCGACGAATTTCGTCGGAGGGCTCTTTTCGTATTCCGAATGAGAACTTCCTGGAGATGGCCGGTGGGCCACGGGAGTTTCACGACACTGAGGCGTTGATCGGCATTACCTGATTACCTGACGCGGACCAGCTTGATGATGCGACCAGACACGTTCCAGTCCTGAACGTACAGGTTACCGTCCTTGTCCCAGTACGAACCGTGAGTGCCACTGAATATACCTTCAATCCACTTGTCCTGGGGGACGCCATGAGCACCTCGTGTGGCGAGGTTCTCGTTGTAGCCCAGCACAGCGACGATGGTGTTGGCCTTATCCAGAATCCAGACTCGCCCCTGCAGGTCAGGCACGGAAACGTAGTCTCCCTGCACCGCCGCCGAGGTCGGCATCAGCAGGCCGGTGACCACTTCCTGGATGAAATTGCCGTCGAGGTCGTAATGAACCAGTCGTCCTTTCGGGGCGTGATTACGATCACACACCAGCAGCCGCGGCGGGTCGTAGCGTGTATCCAGCGTCATGCCGTGCGCGGTGTTGAACTCCTTGAGACCGTTTCCTTTGGTCCCGAAGTGGCTCAGATACTTTCCCGTGCTGTCGAACTTGAAGATGTGATTACTCGCATAGCCATCGGCCAGGATGATGTCACCGTTGGCGAGAACCGTGATCGCCGTGGGACTCCACCTTGTCAGCTTCAGGCCCGATTCCGCTTCGGTGGGAATGCCCAGTGTCAACACGATGTCGCCAGTCTCCGAGTGAAACTTGATCCCCTCGCCGGCTACGTTGCGAGCCCCGTAAATGAACTCGTCGTCCCCTTCCGCGCGGATCTCCATGTCGTGAATATTCGAATGCTTGTCACCCAGAAACCGGCGAATCACCTTCCCCTCGGGTGAGAAGACGAAGACCCCCAGACTGGAACTCGTATAGATGCTCCCCGCCTTGTCGACGACAACGCCGCCATGAGTGGCACCAAGAACAGATTTACCATCGTCACCGAGCCCCCAACCCGGAACGGTGTCAAATGTCATGGCGCCACTGCCCATCCGAACCGGCTGCACGTTGTCCGCCGCCTGGGCTGAGAAAACAGGGCTCATCGAGACCGCAAGGGCGATACAAATCAAACTGCGTTTCATCTTCTGACTCCTTAAGAAGTGCTGGGTGTCAATCGGTCGCTGATCGTAACAGTCTCTGATGGTAAGAATTCATCACCGTCAGAGCGATCGAACGGGTCTGCTCCCCGGCACGCTACAACAACTCAGGATTCCAGCTCAAGCAACCAACCGCCGTACGGCACAAACTCTTCGATCAGATGCATTGCTGTGACTCAGATGGTTTGCTGTGACTCACTGATAAACCCGCACGTAATCGATCAGGAATTTCTGAGGAAACGTCATCTTTGCGTTGGGAGCGCCAACGAAATGGCCGCCGACCGACAGATCCTGCGCCAGCAGAATGATCCAGAAAGTGAAAGCACGCACGCGAGACAGACGGCTGACTTATTGACATGAATTGGTTCCAGATAAATCAGGATGACTCTTGCGGCGAGTTCAAATAAGGCACACATCAATGCGGTCAGCGTGGAATCTCGAAGAGATTGTGTGACCGCCAGTCAGTCATAGCGATCGGCAACGGACGTTTTACGTACCATCGGTAGTCCACGCGTGGATGAAGTCCGACTAAAATTCCAGTCGACTTGACCGGATCATCGTTTCCTCAGAACGTCTATCACGAAACGTGGAACCGGGTCCTCGTTCGGGTTGCTGTTATGAATGCCTTCTTCGCTTGAGGAGTGAGTGACGATGCAGCGTCTGAATCTTCGTTGACCTGTATCTGATCGGTAAATCATCCGTCGACTACGAATTGGAATGAACCCGAATCTCAAGTGAGGAACCGATCGCTCACTGGAGATTCTCTTTGTTCATCCTCGAACCGTCTCTGTCAGAATCGAAGTCGCTCCATGAAACTAACGCATTTGCTCCCTGGACTTTTTGCCTCACTTGCGGTGCTGCATCCGCTCGCCGCAGAGACACCGCCATCTTCGTCGACCGTTCTGCAACCGTTTGTCGATAAGCACGAACTGGCCGGTGCGGTTGCACTGGTCGCTGACAGGAACAAGGTGCTGTCGGTTGAAGCCGTTGGGTTTGCGGATATCGCCGCGGGCAAGCCCATGAAAACAGACTCGGTGTTCTGGATCGCGTCGCAGTCGAAAGGGATGACTGCAGCCGCCGTCATGATGCTCGTCGATGAAGGATTGATTTCGCTGAACGATCCGGTCGAAAAGTATCTGTCGGAATTTCACGGACAGATGGTGATCGCCGAGAAGGACAATGATCACGTGCTGCTCCGCAAGCCGTCGCACCCGATCACGATTCGCGAAGTGCTCAGCCACGTGAGCGGACTGCCGTTTCGATCGGAAATGGAACAACCAACGCTCGACGGACTACCGCTGGCAGCGGCTGTCCGAAGTTACGCGATGACGCCGTTACAAACCGAACCCGGCACGCATTACCAGTACTCAAACGCCGGAATCAATACCGCGGCCCGGATCATCGAAGTGGTGACGGGGAAGACGTACGAAGACTTCATGGATGAGCGACTGTTCAAGCCGCTCGGAATGAAAGACACGACGTTCTGGCCGAATGCCGAACAGATTTCGCGGTTGGCCAAATCGTACAGGCCGAATGCCACAAAGGACGATCTGGTTGAGTTCCCGCTTGGCCAGTTGCTCCTGCCACTCGACGATCATTCGCGGCGTTTCCCCATGCCAGCCGGAGGCCTGTTTTCCACGGCGCACGATACGGCGTTGTTCTGTCAGATGCTCCTGAATGGTGGCGAGTTGAACGGACATCGGTATCTGAGCGAAGCTGCTTTCAAGGAACTGACCAGTCGCCAGACGCCGGACTCTATGCAGAACAGCTACGGACTCGGGTTAGCGGTCGGAGCTGACTGGTTCGGACACGGCGGTGCCCATGCCACAAACATGGAAGTGCGTCCTGAAAAGGGACTCGTCATGATCTGGATGGTCCAGCACGGCGGTTTCCCCGGTGACGGTCGGAACGCACAAGGCGTCTTCAAGAACTGGGCGATTGAGCGATTTGGAAAGCAGACCGAGTGACTCGACAGTTCTGTGATCGAGTGCTCGCTGCATTTTCATAATCTACTCTCTTCAACGGGTCGGCTGCCCGCAACAACTGGATCTCGGGATTATGGCAAAGAAGATCATCACGTCGTACGACGCCGCGTTTCCGACGATGGCCTGTGTCACGGTTCTATTGCTGACAGCGATGTCTGCGTCCGTGCAGGCGGCGGGCGATGACGACTTCTTTGAGAAGCAGGTGCGACCGCTGCTGGTCAGCCGGTGTTACAAGTGTCACAGCGGTGTGAAGACTAACGGCGGACTCGCTCTGGACAGTCGGTCCGGCTGGCAGAAAGGCGGCGAAAGCGGTCCGGCGATCGTGCCCGGCGAACCCGCTTCGAGTTTGTTGATCCAGGCCATCAACTATGACGCTCTGGAAATGCCGCCCAACGATGCTGGCGGAAAACTGAGCGACGCTGAGATTGCGATCCTCACGCAATGGGTTAAGCAGGGAGCGGTGGACCCTCGCGAAGAGACCGTACGCCTGGGTGGGATGAGCAGCGAGACAGCCCGATCGTGGTGGGCGTTTCAGCCATTACCAAACATTGAACAGCCTGCGACGTCGCAACAGGTTGATCAATTCATCAATGCAGAGCTGATGAAACATTCACTCGAAGCCACTTCACCAGCGGATCGCCGAACACTCATTCGCCGGGCCACGTACGATCTGACTGGTCTACCGCCGACACCGGACGAGGTCGACGACTTTGTGGCCGATCGTTCTGACGATGCTTTTGTGAAAGTGGTTGATCGGCTGTTGGAGTCGCCTCAGTACGGCGTCAAATGGGGGCGGCATTGGCTGGACGTCGTTCGGTATGCAGACACCGCGGGCGAGAACACCGACCGGCCTTTGCCACACGCCTGGCGGTATCGCAACTGGGTCATGGACGCGATGAACCGCGACCTTCCCTTCGACCAGTTTGTGCGGTTGCAGCTTGCCGGTGACATTCTGCAGGCCGAAGCTCGAACTGCTGGCTCGGACCAGGGAATCATCGCCACAGGCTATCTGGCGATTGCGAGACGCTTCGGACACGACATCGATAAAGACATCCATCTGATGCATGAGGACGTCATTGATAACGTCGGCAAGAACTTCCTGGGCCTCACTATCGGTTGTGCCCGGTGCCACGATCATAAATACGACCCGTTGACTGCCGATGATTATTACGCGCTCTATGGGATTTTCAGCAGCACGCGTTTTTCGTTTCCCGGCTGCGAACCGAAAGGTCAACCACGAGACCTCGTACCATTGTTACCGAAGTCTCAGATTGACGAGCTGACGAACGCGTGGCGTCAGCGGAATTCCAAAGCCGAAGCAGAAAAGAAACGCCGCGAAGAATCTGCGGCCGCGCTGCGAACCCTCGTGAAAGAAGCCGAGACAAAAACATCCCGATTACTGGCCGAGGCCAAAGTGGCGGAAGGAGCATCCGTTTCGTTGGCCGATTCGAAGCAGATGTCGCTGGATCAGATCCCCGTCAAGAAGGGCGAGATTATTCAGTTGACAGTGTTGCCGAACGGCAGCCACGGCGCTGACACCACGCTGGTTGAATGGGAGATTACGGAATCCGGTGGCATGAACCGAAAATGGAACGTCGCCGACGTCATCCCCGATCTGGTCAAAGGCAATCCGTACAACTCTGACGACGATTCGGCGTGGTGTTTTCTGGATGTGACCGACGGACCACAATTTCTCACCGACCGAAAAGAGGTCGTTTCAGGGCAAAGCGATCTCAACGCCTGGAGTCTCGGCGACACGCCATCTGTTCTGGTCAACCGTTCGGCGGAGCCTGTCGCTGTCTGGACCACGCTTCCGCCGCGTTCTTTCTTCGTGCATCCCGGCATCAATCGAAACGTTGCTGTCGCGTGGGTCTGCCCGGCTGATATGACTGTCAGCGTAACCGGTCGAGTCGCTGACGCTCACCCTGCTGGCAGAGATGGCGTCGCGTTTCGATTCGAACATTTCGCCACTCCGGAAGCCGGTCGAGCGCTGGTTGAATTGGGAACGCTGCTGAATTCGTCGGAAGTGATTGTTGAACCCTCGCCGGTGATTCCCGTCGCTTACGCGGTTGTCGAAGGAACGATCGCTGATGCGCGTCTGCAGAAACGAGGCGATCCAGAACTGCTCGGCGATCCGGTTCCGCGACGCTGGTTGTCAATTCTTGGCGGCGACCCACTTCCGGAAAACGCTGGCAGCGGGCGTCAGCAGCTCGGCGACTGGATTGCGAAACATCCGCTGACCGCTCGCGTCATGGTCAACCGCATCTGGCAATGGCACTTTGGTCGAGGGCTCGTCGCCAGTCCGAATGACTTCGGTTCGCGAGGGCAGGTGCCGTCGCATCCGGAACTGCTGAACTGGCTGGCCGCTGCGTTCAAGGACAGCGGTTACAGCGTCAAGATGATGCACCGGTTGATGATGAACACCGCCGCTTATCGACGAAGCAGTACAGTTACCGAATCCTTGGCGACACACGACGCGGATAATCGATTTCTATCAAGGTTCGCACGACGTCGACTGAACGCCGAAGAGATTCGTGACAGCCTGCTGGCAGCCGGTGGCCACCTGGACCTGGAGCCTGCAGAAGCTCACCCGTTTCCGGCGGAGGCAACCTGGAACTTCACGCAACACAACCCATTTTCCGCGGTCTACACGACGAACAAACGCAGTGCATTTCTGATGGTCCAGCGGCAGCGTCGAGATCCCTATCTGGCACTGTTTGACGGAGCAGATCCCAACGCCAGCACGGCTGTTCGGCAATTGACGACCGTTCCGACGCAGGCCTTATATTTCATGAACGCCCCGTTTTTTCATGATCAGGCGGCGAGTTTTGCGAAACGAGTAACACAGTTAACCGACGATCGTGGCCGGGTGGGCCTCGCATTCCGCCTGTTGTACCAACGCCAGCCGACGCCATTCGAAAGCGACCAAGCGGTGCGTTTTCTCAACCAGTACCCCGGCAGCCCGGAAGAGAAATGGTCGGGTTACGCTCGCGTGCTGCTGGCAGCAAATGAATTCCTGTTTCTGGACTGACACGATGCCAAACAATCCAAAATCTCATCGACGTGGATTTCTGCAATCAAGCGTGGCCGGTTCGATGCTGCTGCCGGGAATCGTTCAGCAGTTGCTGGCTGACTCTGGCGATCCGCTCGCCCAGCGTCAGCCGCACTTCCCGGCGAAAGCAAAGCGAGTGATCTTCCTGTTCATGACCGGCGGCGTTTCACACGTGGACACGCTGGATCCCAAGCCGGCACTCACGCGTGATCATGGCAAAGAGATCAAGGCCGACCATCCTGAAATCAAGGACCGCCCTGGGTACGAGCGCATTTATCTGAAGCGACCGCAGTGGGAGTTCTCGCCGCATGGCGAATGCGGAACAGAAATCAGCGCGCTGTTTCCGCATCTGGCCGAATGTGTCGACGACATCGCCCTGATTCGGTCAATGCACACGTCGCATTCGAATCACTACAACGCGACGCTCGGCATGCACACGGGCTCGTTCACATTCTCGCGACCGAGCCTGGGCTCGTGGGTAAGTTACGGACTCGGCACGATGAATCGGAATCTTCCCGGCTTCGTCGTCATTGCGCCGCGCCAGACGTACGCGGGCACGCAGGTTTATGCCAGCGATTTCCTGCCGGGGGCTCATCAGGGCACTCTGGTGGTGCCTGGTGCGACACCGATCGCCAACGTGGCGTCCCGAATTCCTGAAGACCGTCAGAAGCTCGAACTGGCGACTCTGAGATCACTCAACGCGAAGCATCTGGAATCCCGCGACGGAGACGGATTGCTGACCGCCCGCATGCGCTCCTTCGAAACGGCGTTTGGCATGCAGATGGCCGTGCCCGATGCCTTCGACCTTAACTCAGAATCCGACGAGACACTGCAAAGCTACGGGCTGCAGCGGGGTCAGACTGCGGGCTTTGGCTGGCAATGTCTTGCCGCACGACGACTTGTCGAACGCGGGGTGAGATTTGTCGAACTCATCGACACCGGCTCGTCGGGCAACTGGGATGCTCATGGTGACATGATGTCGCACGTGGGCCTTGCAAAGAACGTCGATCAGCCGATCGCCGCGCTGCTGAAAGATCTCAAACGCAGTGGCCTGCTGGAAGACACGCTGGTTGTGTGGACGACCGAGTTCGGTCGCACGCCGTTTAACAACACGGCCGATGCCAAAGGCCGCGAGCATCATCCGTGGGCCTTCAGTTCCTGGCTCGCCGGCGCGGGAGTCAAACCGGGTATCGTCCACGGAGCGACCGACGAACACGGACTGCGAGCGGTCGAGAAACCAGTCCACGTCCACGACTTCCAGGCAACGATCCTGCACCTGATGGGTTTCGACCACGAACGACTCACCTACCGACATGCAGGACGCGATTACCGCCTGACCGATGTGGAAGGTCACGTCGTGTCGGACGTCCTCGCGTAGAGACGAGGTTTGCCGACTTCACCACCGCTCCTTCCGAATCCTCAAAACAACGCGCGGGGCCAAAATCACCAGCCGTTTGCTGTCCATGTGCGGTCACTATCCACTGACGTTCCATGCCTGCAACGTCTCGTAGCAACCTGTTGAGAATCGGCGAGTGTCTCAAATCGGAGTGTGCCACTGGCTCTGCCAGTGGCTGTCGAACGTGCTCGATTCGAGTCGCCAATGAATGAAACCAATCCGGAGCGGGTTGGAATCGTTGTGGCCAGTCTGAATCCTGGACCTGTAGGGCCAGATACATCAAGAATGGCCAGCGTAGATTCGTCTGAGCCGGGATCTTCGAGCACTGGCAACGCCAGTGGCACACCAGCGGGTGGCAATGTTTCTGGATGGCTGAATTGCCATCTGCAACCCGGATTGCAGGCAATCAGGGCCACTCGCGAACGCGTGGTTGCCGCTGCAGGGACTGCAATTTCGCCGACCACTTGAATCAATCGCGTTGTTTCAGGACATTTCGAACCTTTCTTCTGCATTGAGCCTGAACGAGTGGCCAACACGCACCAATAGTTTTGCAGGGAAGGCGTTTCGTGTCCGAGCGAATTCGTGTTCAACCCGGTCCCGGAAAGGCGTTCAACGTCTGCCGTTTCGCTGTCTGGCCTGGACTGTTAGCGATTGGCTGGCTGTTGCGTCCTCGCCCTGTCGGGACAGTGATCCTGATCAGTGTCGGTGTGTTGTTTGTTGTTTTCGAGGTGATTGCCTTTGTGCTGTTCAGGAAACGGCGTTGGGTTACGGACACAGGGACTGGTTTTGTTCTGGAAGACCGACACGGTTCGCGAACACTTTCCGATGAGGATGTTGAGGCGATCAGTCAGTCTCAGAAGACCACTCTGGATAACGGTGTCCGAACCGGCTCCGAGCGAGTATTTCTGTTCTGGATAGCCGACCGTCCTGAGCCTATCGAATTTCGGAATCAGTTTTCGATCAGCGAACCCGATCCGCTCGAACCACTGCTGATGCGTCTGGTGGAGAACCTCACTCAACGGGCCGAGGCCGAACTCTCCCGTGGAAAGATCGTGTCCGGGGATGGATGGCAGCTAGACAGCACGGCCATCGAAACTGACAACGGCACACGGATCGCGGTTTCCGCAATATCCTCGGTCGATGTCTACGATGAATGCGTCTGCGTCTGGACAAAGGGGGAAGAGAAAGCAGCACTGCAGGTTCCCGTCCGACGGCGGAATGCTCAACTGCTGCTTCGACTGTTGACTCCACGCATCGAGTCAGCAGAGACAGCGACTCCAGAAGATTCGGAATCACTGGGACGAGTTCTATTTGAACGGCGACCGAAACGCAGTGAAATAGCTGTGGCCATCGTGCTCGCCATGCTCTGCCTGGTCGGTGGAAGCGTCCTGATCTGGTTAGTACCCGCCGTTTTCAAACTGATCGGAGCCGTTTTGGTCGTCGTCGCTGGCGTGGCGTTGTTCCATGCTTACTCTTTGAAATCGCTGGTCTTCTCCTGTCTGCAGCGAGGAGTGCGACTGACTCGCCGATCGGGCGAAACATCCATCCGCTACGACGACGTGGACTCCTTCCTGTTCAGCGCGACGCGTCGATACCGCAGGGGTCTGTACCAGCGGACGGACCTGCAAATTCGCTTTGAGTCGGAGCGTAATGGGCGGCAGGACTCCATCCAGTTCCGCACGTCGCTGGCCGGTCTTGATGAGGAACTGGACAGAATCCGGGATCACATCGCCGCCGTGATGGCGTGGCACATGGCGAACCTGCTGCTGATGGACGCGGTGGTTCCGTGGACTGAGCGGCTGGCATTATCGCAGCGGGGGATCGAAGTACGGAAAACGAAATCCGGCGAATCCGCAACTTCAACGCTGCTGGCGTGGAAGGAGCTGGGCAGTGTGACCCTGGAACAAGGGACGCTATCGATCCATCACCGGAACTCGGACCGAGTCGCTGTGCAGGCAAAGTCGTCTGAACCAAACTTTTTTCCCGGGCTTGAACTGATTGCAAATCCGACGAAGTACGGAATTTCGGATCAGCCACGGACGCCGCCGGAGCTGTGACTTCTTCGTGAGCGTTGCGAACACAGGGTGGCACCGGTTGCTTGCAACCATCCCTTTCAAGGGTTTTGTTTTGCTTCGTCGAGGAGTCTTTGGGTTGAGAAGTGGTGGTAGTACGGTAGGCCGCGTGAAACGCGGCGACGAGCCACGTCACGTTATTCCTTCCTCGGGGAAGGAGTCTTTGCTGTCAGGTTTTGCCGCGTTACACGCGGCCTACATCTTCAGTCAGCTTTTGCCGCGTTGCACGCGGCCTACATCTTCAGGCAGGTAAGAACTGAAGGGCGGCTCGTCTTACAGGATGCCGTGCAGTGGGCCACCGGGGGCGGCGAGCTGGTCGACTCGGCGGGTGACTTCCGGGTCTTCGATCAGCGGTGGAGCGTGGTGGGGTTTGATTCTGGCGTCGATGACCAGGGAGCCTCGGCAGCCCCAGTGTTTCTGCTCGGTAAAGGAGCCGATGCCGTAGATATCGCTCGCCGGGTTCGATCGCGTGAAGACGACCCACAGAAAATTCTTCAGTTGCCGTGCGGTGAACTCACTGTCATCGACGATGACGACCAGCGGGAAGTTGTTGAGTGGCGACTGTTCCGGAAAGTGATGAGCGAATCGTTCGCACTCGCCGTCGGCTCCGGATGCATCCGTTTGAAACTTCGGACCTTCGACCGCAAGCACACCTGCGAAACACACTCGCGGGTTTCCGAAACCATCAGGCAGCGTGACGCCTGACGGGATCTCGGTGGGAAGCTGGCGGCGAACTGGTCCGGCTGCGGCGATGACGACTTTCGAACCCTGATTCACTCCACTGCCACTGTAATCGAGCGTGTCCATCGTGGTGCGGGTTTGAAAGTGGAGATCGCGCTGCCAGTCAACTCGCGAAAGTAAATGACGCAGGAACGCTTCGATGTCCTCAATGTCGAGCGACGGTTCGTCTTCGTGAGCAACAATCAACAGATACTTCGCCAGCGATAACTGTCCCTGACCAAGAATCGCGTTGGCCTGAGTCAGAATCTCCTGCGGACGTCGCTCGGCTTCGTAAGGTGTGTAACGCTCGCTGCCGATGGCCAGCAGCAACGGATGCACGCCCGCCGCGTCGACCGCGTGAACGGCCTTCACGCCTGGCAGCACTGTCGGAATGATCGGCCCAGTGATCTCGTGAATGATCTCGCCAAACCCCGTGTCTTCCTGAGGCGGTCGCCCGACAACGGTAAACGGCCAGATGGCATCTTTACGGTGATAAACTTTCTCGACGTTCAGCACGGGAAAGTCGTGAGCCAGACTGTAGTAACCCAGGTGGTCGCCGAACGGACCTTCGGGCAGAAGTCTGTCGGGATCAATCGTCCCGCTGATGCAGAAGTCAGCTTCCGCATAGATTGCGGGCCGTCCCGGCTGTCGCACCATTTTGACACGGCGATTCTGTAGAGCACCAGCGAAAGTCAGTTCAGACATTCCTTCCGGCAGCGGCATCACCGCGGCCAGCGTCATCGCTGGCGAACCGCCAACGAAAATGTTGACGCGAAACGGCTCGCCCTTTTCGATCGCTTTCGCATGATGCACGCCGATGCTGCGGTGAATCTGGTAATGCAATCCGATCTGCTGATTCGGTGAGTACTCGTTGCCCGAAAGCTGGACGCGGTACATGCCCAGGTTCGAATTCATCAGACCGGGGCGAGCGACGTCTTCGGTGTAAACCTGCGGCAGCGTGATGAACGCTCCACCGTCATCCGGCCAGCTCTTCAACTGGGGAAGCTGATCGATTGTCGTCTCGCATTCCAGAATTGCTCCGCGCCGCGACTTCTTCGGCAGCATGTGGAGAGCCGTGAACGGTGCTCCCAGATAACGCCACGGTCGTTTCGCACAACCGGGAGGATCGACCTTCAGCTCGACGAGCCGTCGTACGGCTTCCAGCGTATCGCGAAACATGAAGTGAACACGTTCGCGACTGCCGAACAGATTACTGACCATCGGAAACCGACAGCCTTTGACATTGGCAAAGTAGAGTGCCGGCCCACCCGCTTCGTAGACTCGCCGCTGAATTTCTGCGGCTTCGAGATGCGCGTCAATCTCCGTCTCGATGCGAACGAGATGCCCCGCTCGTTCCAGATCAGTCACACATTCCCGCAGATTTCGATAACCCATAAGACTCGCCAGAACTCAATCGCAAAACCCATGCTCCGTCAAAACGAGATATTAGGGTGACCGGGGTCGAGCTGGCGAGCCCCCCGGAACTTCCAACTGGGGCTCGCCAGAGGCGCGGCCATCAGCCACTTGATCCTCACTTTTCCGTTTTAGAAGACAGAGAGTCTCTGACAAATGATTCCGGCACGAATGACACGATCGCATCCAGTGTGTAGGTTTGCTTCTTTCGACCGTCCGCCGCCTCGTTCAACAGACAGCCTGTCCTCACTATGATCGAAGTCGATGCTTCCAACGTGCTCCATTACTTGGCGACAGAGGGGCAGCCTCAGTGGGAACAGTTGAGTCTCGATACAGACGTGCTGGCGAAGTCGACAGCCGCGGAGCTGGCCTGGGGCGTTTCCAACATCGTGATTCGAATCGACACGCCTGTTCGCAGCTTTGTCGTGAAACAGTCTCGCGAGCAGTTGCGAACGAAGATCGACTGGTTCAGCCAGCTCGACCGCATCTGGCGCGAAGTTGACGTCCTGCGGACTCTGGAAACGTTGCTTCCGGCCGGAGCCGTTCCGCGAGTTCTGTCTGAAGATCGGGATAACTACCTCTTCACGATGGAATCGATCGACGCCGACCATCGAGTATGGAAAGCCGATCTGCTGGACGGAGTCTTCGATTCATCGATTGCGGAAACGCTGGCAGGACATCTGGCGGCGATTCATCGCGGTTCGACTGGCAACGTGGAAATTGCGGAACGAATGCGCGACCAGACGGTATTTGATGAGCTGCGTCTCGACCCGTTTTACCGTTACGTCGCCAGAACCTGTCCGCAATTTGAAACGCCGCTGAATTCGCTGATTGACCGCACGACTCAACGGCACGATTGCCTGGTTCTCGCTGATTTCAGCCCGAAAAATATTCTACTGACCAGCACCGGTCCGGTGATTGTGGACTTCGAAACCGGGCACTACGGCGATCCAGGATTCGACATCGGATTCTTTCTCAGCCATCTGCTACTGAAAACGGTTCTGCATCATGAACGAGCCTCCGAAGCGATCGCTCCGGCAAAGCGATTCTGGAGTGGCTACCTCGGGGAACTCTCCGTGACGCCAACTCCGGAATGGCTCGCGGTGGGGTGGCGAGATCCAACGTTCGAGCGGCAGTCGATCGAACATCTGGCGGCGTGCATGCTCGCACGAGTTGATGGGAAAAGCCGCGTTGATTATCTCACAGAATCCTGGCAACCCGCGTTTGTTCGCGATTTCTGCCACCAACTGCTAACGAGTGAGCGGTCGCGCATGGCCGACGCGTTTGATCTGCTGGAGCGTTCGTTAAAATCTCGGTAAGTAAGGTGAGCACTGCCCACCAATCTATCGCAGCCAAAGGCGGCACAGCTGATGCGCAGTGCCCACCCTGCTTCTCGCAAATCGCCACCAAGACGGACTGCATGACTGACATACAAACCGGCGAGCCAGGCTCTGATGCTGGCGGCAATGATCTACCTGCGTCCCTGTCTCTCTGGGACGCGGTCAGAATCATTGTGGGGATCGTCGTTGGGGTTTCGATTTTCAAAGTTCCGGGACTGATTTTCAGCAACGTTTCATCGCCACTGGAAGGTCTGATGGCGTGGGGGTTCGGCGCCGTGGTCGCCTTGTGCGGCGCGTTGACCTACGCCGAACTGGCCACGCTGCATCGCAGAAGCGGCGGCGAGTACGTCTATCTTTCTCGCGCGTTCGGCCCGTGGCTGGGATTTCTCTTCGGCTGGGCTCAGTTAACCGGCGTCTTCAGCGGCAGCATCGGAACGATGGCGTACGTGTTTTCTGATTACGCCGTCGTGCTGTTCAACTGGGACAAGTCGGCAGGGGTCGGGCTGGCGTTGTTAGCCGTCGTCCTGCTGACAACGCTTCATATTCTGGGAGTCAAGATCGGCAAGACCGTTCAGAACTTGCTGACACTTTCCAAGCTGGTTGGCCTGGTCATGCTGCTGGGAGTTGGGCTGCTGGCGGAGTCACACGACTCGCTCACGACCGAAATCCCGGCTGGCGGCGGTGGTTTCGGCCTCGCGATGGTTTTCATTCTGTACGCGTATGGTGGCTGGAACGACGCCGCGATGGTTTCGACCGAGATCCGCGACTCGAAGCGAAACGTGCCCAGGTCTCTGCTGATCGGTATCGGGCTGATTTCGTGCATCTATCTGCTGTTAAATCTGGCCTATCTGCGAGGCCTTGGATTCGCCGCTCTTCGAGAATCGGGAACGCCGGCGACCGAAGTCATCGCTCAGTCGCAGTTGTTGAGTCCCACGGTCCGCGGTTTGAGCGTGCAGGTCATCGCCGTGCTGGTGATGCTGTCGGCTCTGGGAGCGGTTCACGGTTTGATTTTCACCGGTTCGCGACTGTACGCCGCCCTTGGTTCCGATCATGGTCTGTTTGAAAAACTGGGACACTGGCACCCGCGTCTGGGCTCTCCGGTCTGGTCCCTGATCGCTCAGGCAGCTTTAACAAGCCTGCTGATTCTGACTGTGGGAACGCAAACCGGACGAGATGCCGTCAACGCGGTCGTTACAACCGTCGGTCGAAAACCTGTCCCGTGGAACAACTTCGGCGGTGGGTTCGACACGCTGCTAGCCGCGACGGCTCCGGTGTTCTGGTCGTTCTTCCTGCTCAGCGGAGCGACGGTTTTTGTGTTTCGTATTCGTGAGCCGCAAGCTGACCGACCGTTTCGAACGCCGCTATTCCCGTTGGTCCCTCTTGTCTTCGTGCTGAGCAGCGTTTACATGATTTATTCGAGCATTACTTACGCGGGAGATCTCGCACTGCTGGCGCTGATTCCACTGGCGGCGGGAATTCCTGTCTACCTGCTGAGTTCTCACACGACCAATTCAACAACACAGTCACCTTAAACATCAGGTCTACCAGTCATGGCAAAACGAGCAACCGCAGCCCCTTCCACTTCGACATCTGGCGACGTTTCGATTGACGAAAAAGCCGCGATCGATCGTGTTACGAAGATGATGGCGATACCAGGCAAGAGCGGCGAAGAGCGGGCCATCGCCGAATTCATTACCGCCGAACTGAAACTGGCAGGCGTTCCGGACTCAGCGATCCAGCACGATTCCGCACACAAAAAGAGCCACCTCGGCGGGCAGGTGGGTAATCTGATCGTCAAACTACCTGGCACGGTGAAAGGTCCGCGACGGCTGATGATGGGACATATCGATACCGTCCCGTTGTGCGTGGGGTGCCGCCCGGTTCGTGAAGGAAACCTCATCCGCCCCAAGGATCCGACGACGGCTCTCGGCGGTGACAATCGCGCCGGAGCGTGCGTCGTGCTGACGACGGCGCTTGAGATTCTGAAGCGTAAACTGCCGCATCCACCATTAACGTTGCTGTGGCCTGTTCAGGAAGAAGTCGGGCTGGTCGGTGCGAAATTTGTCAGCGCTGCGAAACTTGGCCATCCGAAACTGTCGTTCAACTGGGACGGTGGCCCCCCGGACATGCTCGTTATCGGAGCGACCGGCGACTTCAACATGGAAATCGAAATCACTGGAATCGCCAGTCATGCGGGGGCTCATCCGGAAGACGGCGTCAACGCGGCAGCGATCGCGTCGCTGGCCATTGCCGATCTGACTCGCGACGGCTGGCACGGGCTGATTCAGAAAGGTCGAAACGCCGGCACCAGCAACATCGGCGTGATTTCCGGCGGCGACGCCACGAACGTTGTCATGCCGAAAGTGCATGTTCGAGCTGAAGCTCGCAGCCACGATCCGAAGTTCCGACAGAAGATTGTTGACCAGTTTCGTAAGGCTTTCGAAAATGCCGCTCGCGAACTGAAAAACTCAGCCGGTCGACGCGGATCGATCAACTTCGAAGCAACACTCAAGTACGAGTCCTTCAAGATGGAACTCAACGAGCCGTCCGTCGAAGCAGCAAAGTCGGCGATGGAATCGCTGGGGATGGCCCCGGCCCATCGGATTTCAAACGGCGGTCTCGATGCCAACTGGCTGACCGCGAACGGTATCCCGACGGTCACAATGGGTTGCGGCCAGCAGGGAATTCACACGGTCGACGAGAAGCTGAATATCGAAAGCTTCCTGCAGGCCTGCCACGTGGCCATGAAACTGGCGACGACGGTGTAGCTCCTGGAAACAAACTCCGCGCACATCAAAAAGCCGCGGATTAAACAGATGGGTAACGGAGAAGTATGGGTCTGCCGTTCGAATTCGTTCCATCGTTTTGCAGGTTTGTGGTCTGCAGGATGTCCTGTTGATCAGTCACTCGGAAATTGGCCGCAGATGGTCGCAGATAAACGCAGATGGCTCACCTGATCTGTGTTTATCTGCGCCCATCTGCGGCGAAAATTCAAATGTTGCGACTGCGCCGCAGCGAAGCGGTTCGCAACTAAACGACGGCTTCGGGATTCATCCCGCTCTTTAGAACACCGAGTGTGTACAGGACGCAGCACGGCACAGCGATCAGCAGGGTGCTGACAGGGTCTGCTGGTGTGCAGGCGCTGATCACAGCGACCTGGACGGGAATTCCCAGAAACCAGGGACGATGACGACGGCGTGCCATGAACACGGCGACGATCGTCGAGAAGATGATCAAGAAGACTTCCTGAATTCCGATGTGCATGGTGCATCTCCTGAAACAGTTTCAGTAGGCTACGTCTCGACGCAACATGCGCTGCGGGTGCATGAAGACGCACCCGGCAGCGAGTGTCGCTTGTGTTACGCGTCCTTCTCAGCGTCTTCCTCGTCGGATTGATCGAACTTGGGTGGTTCGAATTTTGGAGCGGTGACTTCACTGGCTTGCTCGTTAGCTGCCGGTCGTGGAACAGATGCTGTGTTCGACGACGACCTGTATGTCGACTCGGTGACTTCGTCTTCGATGCCACGCACTCCCTTTTTAAATTCCACGATACCTTTTCCGAGACTCCGAGCGACTTCCGGCAGACGCTTGCCAAACAGCAGCAGCGCGATCGTGCCAAAGATAATCAGCTCAGGAAGGCCAGGAGCTCCACCAGGGAAGAATGCAAGAATAGCCGTCATGGGACACCTCACGTTTGAATGTTGTTTTGATTTTCTGCAGTGACAATCCAGTAACTGATGAGGCCGGAACTCGGTCACGGCCTGCTCAGACCGTTACGATTTTTCAGGGCCGTTGCCATCGTTGGATGTTTCCGACTCGGCATCGCTGGCACCCTTTTTGAATTCGACGATGCTGCGCCCCAGCGATTTCATGGCACCAGGCAGTCGATTGCCAAACACCAGCAGAATGATCACGCCGAAGATGGCGATCTCCACCCAGCCCGGTGCTCCGATAAATCCAAGTAGCATTTTGAAACTCCTGACTATCTCTCGCCGAAACAGCTGTTCGGTCGGTCTCGCTGAACCGGAAATCGGTTTCGCGGACAGGATCCCCCATTGCGAATGTGCCAACCATTCGCCGTGCAGAGTGAGTTGATCACCCGACGCGACTCTGCGAGTCCTGCACAAAAAGCGAAGTGCGAGACCTGTAGATGGAAAGCAAGTACGCTCAGAAAGTCTGTAGTTCAGACGCCCAGTGGAAGCAGCGACACACCTGCAGTAGCAAAAAAAGCAGGGCAGCGTAAGCGACCGGTCAGTCGGACATCCGTCCCGAAGGGGATTCACAGACCATCTGTCATGGGGATGTCCACTCGGTTCGCCCGCGAAGAGCAGGTGGAGTGAGCGGAGCGGGAAGTGATTTTACGACTGCACTTCCCATTGTCAAACACGATGACCCGATCCAGGTCGCAACGTGTTCGCCGGAAAAACGATCGATCTCCGCCGAATTTCAGTATCGCCTGGTTGCTGCGGCGAGGCTGCTGACCGTCCGCGATCAAAGATTTCTTTGGAAAACGAGCAAAAGCCCGCAACATTCACGCAGTAGCAGCCCTGAAATGCGACAGCTTCAGGGCTCAACCGGTGAGCGTTCGGGCTTTGGATCGATAGTGATTCAACACTGCCGGTGTTTAGTCGAATCCGTCACCAACTCCAGGGCCGGCGTCACCGGTACCGAAGTCACCCTTGAAATCGGCCTGATCGAGCTTGTACTGCTCAATCGCCTGTTTGGTGTTTGTCAGCAGAAACTCAGGCCCCGCCGGGAAGTACTGCACGTCATCCCGCAGGTAGTAGGCCGAAGGAAGCGTCTGGCCACCGACGGACGTCTGGCAACCCGTCGCCATCATGGCCAGGCCGCAGACGCCGATTAGTGTGACAGCCTGTGTTCGCAGAAGTTCGAGCTTCATGCTAATTCCGTCCCGTTCATCCAGGTGGGGCTCAATTCGCCAGCCCTGTGACATGGCACTTGCCGAGCGCACATGGGCATCCGGAATAGCTATCGGCAATCAGGCACCCGCATCTTCGGAGAAATCGACACAATCCGGAAATCTTTCCAGAATTGCCGCCGTCGGAAGCAGTGCGTCGTTCGTCAGGCCTGTGATTTCAGGCTCCGCGTGGGGATGGCTCGATGACCAGGAAGCGATGGTGGGGGCGTTCTGCCAACACCCTACTGAATCACCAGTTCGCTGCGAGCGTTGTTTTCGATCCGTCGAGCGGTCATGTCGACCGTGATTTCGGAGACGAACTGAAACTCAGTCCTCGGCTCAACTTCGCCTTTGGCTTCCTGCGTGACCTTGACGGTCCACTTGGCGAGACCGAAGGGCACGTCTTTGCTGACGTAAATCGTCGATTCGTGCAGCACTCGGTCATTTCGACTTTCCTGCTCGAAATTACCGGTCAGCTTCGTGGCCTGAACGTCTTCCTGTCCGACCTGGACCAGCTCTGGAACGTCGCTGCGAGTCATGTCGCGGTAGTGCCGAACCAACGAAATGATCGGGTAAATCTGCAGAACTTTGGACGTGATCTCTTTAGGAGTCGGGTCTTTGTCATTTGTTTTCCGATAACCGCGAACGATCGGCAGGTAAGTCACCGGCAACCCTGAACTGTCGCGGGTCTGGCCGATAATCGCACTCTCCGGAATCAGGACTTTGTAGATTTGCTCGCCGACGGTTCCCGTGTCGATCAAACCACCCTTCACGCGACCGGTCTGAAGTTTCATTTCAATCCAGCGGCACGGCACGGTCTTTCCGCGATATTCACCATCTTCCTGACCGACCGATTTAATGGTGAGATGCCGGATCCACTCCATTTCGAGGTTGCCTTCGCTGGACCCCGGCTGAGCTTCCACCTGTCGGTATGTGCCCTCGTAATGAACCAGACTCCCGTCAGCAGGCAGGTTCCAGAGGATTCCCTGGGCGGACGCACTCTGCGACAAAGTCAGGCAGACCACAGCGGCGAGGAGCAGAGCAGTTCGGAGCATCGTCGTTCACGCTTTCTTTCGAGCCATCAGGCAGCGCCTGAATCGACCACGCAGTAAACCAGAAACGAGACTCCAAGCCCGAGGAATTCCCGTCCTGTCAGAAGCCTGAAAGTTTGACGGTTGACCTCCCGTGAAACAACAGGATTCAGCGATCTGGTCTGCCATTCGACGGAGCCAGCGATTGCAGCCTGATAGAAAGTCGCTGAACCGCACAATCCATACGACGCGACACTGTCGTACCGCCAGGCTGAATCCCACTTTCGTGACGAACAGAATTTCTCTCACTCAAGGCGAAAGGCAACCGTCAGGCTGCTGACGTTTGACCGCTCAGCATTTTCGCCGGACTTCCGTCTATCAGCGGACTGACGCCCGCCGCTCGCCTGTCTGCAGTACTGGCCGGACAAATCACGAAAACAGCCAGCGATAGAGCCTGGCAGAAGGTAGATCGGCGGGTACGACCGACTCGGAAGATCCACATCTTCCCAGGATATTCCCGGCAGCCAGATATCCGCTGCGAACAGCCCCTTCCATCGTGGCCGGCCAGCCTGTCCGCGTCCAATCGCCGGCGAACTGGAGATTCGGAATCGGCGACTGCTGCTCCGGACGGATTTCATCGACACCCGGCAGCGGCGAGAATACCGCTCGATGTTCGGTAATCATCCGCCCTCGCAGAAGTTTGGCCTCGCGTTTATCCGGCCAGACATCCCGCAGTTCCAAGTCGACTCTGGCGACGACTTCCTGCTCAGACAACGCCGACAGGTCGTGAGCAGCACTGATTACCACCTGGAGCCGACAGCCCGATTCGTTCACGGCTTCGCGGTCCTCGCCCGCAGCCGCCTGGCCAGCACTCAAGACCGTTCGATTGAACATCCACTGGCTGAGTCGATCCACAAAGGTCGCGTGAGGTAACTCAGTCAGCGGCTGATCGTACCACAAGTGGACGCTCGCAATCGGTGCAGTTTCGAGTTGATCCAGAGCCGCCATGGCAGTCAGTTGCGAAACGTCCGTCGGCAGCAGACCTCTGACAAGATAATGTGGAACAGCGAGGATGAATTCGTCACCGGCAACGTGAGAACCATCTCGCAGTTCTACGCCAGTGACTTCACCGGAGTCCGTGAACAATGCCCGCACTCCGGCTTTCGTTCGAATTTCCACTCCGGACTTTCGCAGCGTGGCGGCGATGCGAGTTTCATAAACGTCGTCGAGCGGCACGGTCGGAATGGAAACCTGCCATCCTTCGCGACTGGCCAGAAAACCGTCGACGAAAACCTTCCGGGCATGTTGAAAGCTGATTCGGTCGAGCGACTCACTCAACGCGCTGACCAGCACCAGATGCCAGAATCGGCGCTGTACCGTTTCAGTCTGTCGCTGCCCGGCAAGCCACTCCTGAAACGAGCAGTCGGCTTTCGATCGGTCCTTCGCGAGTGCTCGAAGTCCGAACGCGATCTGCCTTTTCTCGCCGAGCGTAAACCACGGCATCCGCAGAAACGACGACGCCAGGTGCAACGGAGCTGGCATTGAAGATGCCGCAAAGCGAACGATGTTCGGCTGCTCCGGAGGCCCGACGAAGTAGAGTTCCCGCTGAGTTTCAAACAGCTCCGCACAGCCGGTTTCTTCACAGAAGTGGCGAAAGCTCGTGCAGCATCCCATCGCAACATGCTGACAATTGTCGATCGTTTCCCCGGTTTCGCGATCAACGATTGAACTCGCTCGCCCTCCCAGCCGCGGTCGCGACTCCAGCACAGTCACCGCCAAACCTCTGGATGACAGAGCCGACGCCGCGGCGAGTCCAGCCAGACCACCTCCGACGATGACTACCCGGCGGCATTGAACAACGGGAGGTGTGGATTGATTTTCCGAAACGGAGTCGGGCATTGAGAGTTCGATGATTCTAAAAAGGTGTCGCTTCAAGCAGGGATTGCCGGGGCAGTATAGTGCCGCCCGCGGATCAGCTCACACTCTCCGTCATTGTCCAGCCGTAAAACAAAAACTAGCGACGAAATTTTCAGCTCGGCTTTACTCATGCCACTTATTGAAATCTCAGATCTCGATGACCCGCGACTGCACGTTTATCGAAATCTCAAGAAAACCAATCTGA
The DNA here is from genome assembly GCA_013203845.1 of Rhodopirellula sp. GTDB lineage: Bacteria > Planctomycetota > Planctomycetia > Planctomycetales > Planctomycetaceae > JABMPE01. Next base: position 30,822 of record JABMPE010000631.1, read on the forward strand.
CACGATGGTCATCGCAGTTCATTGCCGAAGGCAAGAAACTCACGATTCAGCTTTTGCAGAGTGACTTTGACGTCGCTTCCGTCCTGACCAGCGAGAAACATGTCGATCTGCTGCGACCGCATCTTCGTGATGATGTACCGGCCTTCGTTGTGCCTCACCAGTTGGCTCAGATGCTGGTGGGTCAGACGTTTCATGCCGGCATGCTTGGCTGCGGGATTCGCAAAGTGCCGCCGAGTTTTGACGATCTCATGAAGATCGAACGGCGTCACCTGTTTGTTGTCTGTTGCGGAGTCGAGAATCCGGAAAACATTGGCGGCATTATTCGCGTGGCAGCCGGCTTTGGAGCGACGGCGATCCTGTTGGGAACTGGCAGCAGTGACCCGTTCGGCCGTCGAGCGTTGCGAGTTTCAATGGGCAACTCGCTGCGGATTCCGATTATCGAAGCCGGTACAAAGCTGCGAACGATGCTGAAAACGTTGCAGACGCAGCACAACGTCGAGCTTGTTGCGACGGTTCTCGACAGCGACGCTCAACACCTTCGCGGTTCTGCGACGGATGGTCACGCGGCACTTCTGCTCGGCAATGAAGATTCCGGTCTCGCTGCCGAGTGGCTCGAAACGTGCGATCGCCGCGTCACAATCCCGATGCACTTCGGTACGGATTCGCTGAACGTGAGCGTCGCTGCTGGCATTTTCCTGCACCACTATGCCGAATAGAGCGAGCATGGCGTCGCGACCGACAGAACCACTGGGCGAAACTTTCCATATTCGACACCACGTTTTATTTTGTAGAACAGGATCCAGAAGATGCGTACCGAGCCGATCCATCGCATGCACCTGAAAGGCCCGTGGATTTACGAATGGATTGACGGGCCGCATGGTTTGGCAGGTGCGGCTGAGGCAGGTTCCGAGAAAGAATCTTCAGAGGAAGAATCGCCGCTGCTGGCCGATTCACGCGTACGCATGCCGTCTTCGCTGCAGTCGGCCTTTGGCAACGTTTCGGGAACCATTCGTCTGAGCCGTCGATTTCAACGACCCACCAACCTCGACGACAACGAGCGGGTTCACATCGCCTTCGACGGCATCGGTGGCCAGGCCGAAGTCTCCGTCAACGGTCAGAATCTGGGCAGCCTCGCCGACACAACAGAAACCGTTTCGTTTGATATTTCGCCACAGCTGCTGCCGTCGAACGAACTGTCTGTTGAGCTGAGATACTCACCGTCGGAAAACTCTGAGACAGGTGGTCTGCACAAGCCCGTCGCCATCGAGATCCATCGTGTTCCCAACCAGTAGCAACTGGTCGAAGTGGCACATCAGAAGGTACAGAGCCCCAGAGGACTTCGAGAGTCTGTTCTTCCCTGTGTCTCTAAATCTGCGTCTCTGAACCTTGTGGCCCGTTTTCATGGCGAATTTCGCGAAGTAATTTCGAATACGTTCCACAAGCCGGGTTTTCGACGTCGCCTCTTCAACGAAGATTCAGCGTTCACTCACGGGCAGATCGAGACGGTATCGCGGTGTGTCGCGGTATAGCCAGACCACAAGGCCAAACGGCACGACCATCGACAGTGTGGCGATGATCCTCGCGTCACTCAGATTTCCGTGCGTGATCGCCGTGACGTTCCAGCCGACTCCCGCTCCGAACAATCCGCTCAAAGCACACAGGAGCAGCAGATCACGGTGCCATCGCCGCGATTCCAGCTGGAACCGCTGGCGGAGCAGAAGCCCGGCACCGCTCCAGTCTGCCTGGTAGAAAAGCCGCGATTCGATCCGCTGGAAGACAAATACGGAGTATGCGTAACCGGCGACTCCCAGCGAGCATCCGATCAACGCTCCGAAGCTGTCTCCGAACTGAGTCAGCACACAACGGGGAAGAATCGCCAGAAAGATGGCGATCCGTGTACCAATCATGGTCAACGCAACGGCCTTCGCCAGCAGGTCATGCAGAATGGACATTCTCTTAAACCTTTGCGGGACTCTGTCTTTGCGTGACTCGGTGACTGGCTGAGACTGTTCAGGGAACTCGAATGTCAACTTTCGAGTCGCCACTTGAACGCTTCAACGCGACGGCGTGGACCGTATGAATCTCGAAGCCTTCACGCTGCCGTGTCAACTGAGGTTGTTCCAACGCGTCCAGGCTCTTCTTTACGGAAAAGAATCCCAGCATCACGCACACACCGAGTGCCGCGACAACGGCCAGCATTAATCTGTCAGGAATCAGAATTCTCATCACAGGATTCCGTGGCGACTGACGTTTCGGCATTCGACCGAGGCACGCGTTACGCCCCCGTGAAAACCTTGAGCCGTGCCTCGCCAGCCGGCGGCGCGACCTTGTCGTTAGCGGCGGCTTCGACTTTGACTGGCGATCGTTGTGCCGGAACTTCGCCAGCTGCCGCAGCACGACGACGGCGAAGTAACTGAGCTGCCGGAGAAAACTTCGCATAGTGACCGTATGAAATGGACGTCACGTCGGAGTTACTCCAGGCGGCGACTTGTCGAGCATCCTCTGGCTGAAACACAATGCTCTCGTCATCCCGCATGAAACTGTCTCGCAACATGTGTCCGAGCAGGCATGTCAGCACAGCCTCACCGTACTCTTCCCGAGAGCCAAGAAACACGTTTTCGAGACGACCGTCGGTCCGATAGTTGTAGGCACACGCAGCAGGTCGTCCAGACACGGTCAACGAGCAGAACTCGACCGCTCCCGCATCCACTGCCGCCGCATGAGCGTCCCTGATGAGTGCCAGCTCGCGATCGTCACGACGTCCGCGGCCCTTTGTATTCCAGCGGATGTCTTCAAAGACTTTGAACAGGTCCCAGCGGCGATCGGTCGCTCCAACGATGCCACCTTCCGCACGCCACCGATGAAATGAGATTGGCCCGAAATGTGACGCGACCTGCTCCGCCCGCAAAAACTCCATCCGGGACGGCAGATTGCGATTCCACATGTAGCTGTCCCAGCTGCCCAGCATGTCGACAACGGGATGCGTCACGGCGCCAATTCGATTCGGTTTCAGCCGAGCGTTTCGCAACGCGTTGTGCGTCCGCAGGTTGTCGTGACCGAATTCGTCGATCTGTGGCAGTTCCAGCGCTTTCCAGTTTCTTGAATTTCTGGCGACATGACTGAATGCAGTGCCGAGCGTCGCTGCGGGATTCGGTCCGATCGCTCCGTAGAATGGGACAACAGTGCTGGTCGGCCAGGTCAGCACGGGCGTGCTGCCGAGCGTTGTTTCCACCTGCCGGATCATCAGCGGCACGATTCCGATCGGCTTTGTGCGGAGCGTTACCAGTAACGTGCGGAGTTGCTGATTGTCACCGTGAATACGCAGGTAACTTCGCAGCCAGTCCCATGTTTGTACGAAGGACGCGTTGGGAGTCCTCTCCCAGAGTTCCCTCCAGATCACTCGGAGATTCGCCAGTTCTTCAAACGTGTTGAATTCCGAAACCGCAATCATCACAGCTCCCAGCGTGGCACGCCTGCCACCAGTAAGATCCCCGACGAGCCAGCCCCCGCATCAGCAGTTGGCGTTGCTGCCGCGTGAACGATTGATGACAAGTCACCAGCGAACGCCTTTGCGGACGCCAATCCGTCAATCGCAACCACTGTGCCGCGCAGGGCAGGTTTCGAGCCATCGGCGGAGCGAGATACGACCGTGCTCAGAGTATCAAGGCGTCAGGTTCGCGAAACGCGAATCACGCAAACACTGGCAGAGACCGCGTTTGTGGAGTGCGTTCGCCGTCAGGGTCGACGCAGCTTCGCTGCTCAACCTGGACAACGGCATGGAAGATTTGCCAGAGCTTTCCAGATTTCGCCAGGCCGGAATGATGCCGCAGGGCAACGTCGATGCGGCTCCGTGGCAACATGTTGTTTTGTAAACACAGGCGAGACCACTACGGCAAGCTGTCTTCCGACGTGACGTTCGCCCGCTCGACGTCTGTGTTACTCATGCCGTGACAAAGCCTCAGAATCACGACGCCGATTCCCACGACGGCGATGCCTTCGAACGCTGTCCACCAGACGGGCATCGATTCGGCCATGTCGACTCCAACCAGCAGCAAACCAGCCACCGTCATCACCCGACCGTAGTTCCGAATCAGCGAGTGGTAGTGAGCCACATCGTTCGCCAGGACCAGCAGCATCGCACCATGTATGCCGTAAAGCAGCGACGTCGAACGGGCGAGATAACCGACGATCTGGCCTGACGGCAAGGTCCCAAGACCAACCGCGTTATGAGCCCAGCCGAGCCATGCCGTCGGAAGAAACACGACAACAACCGCCAGCAGATCAGCGACACCGACAAGCTTCAGAAACAGCGACAATCGCTGATCGCTTTGTCGGGAACACCTGCCAGGTCGGTCATCGTTTGCCATCACGAGTCGCTCTTACCTTCGAACCCACACACGCGTTAGCCCTTCGCCGCGCGAAGGCTCTCAACAAACGTTGCAAGATCCGCGGGCAACTCCGATACAAATTCCAGTCGCTGCCCGGACTCCGGATGATCGAACGCCAGCAGGCGAGCGTGCAAAGCGAGCCGCGGAGCACCGCTTGCATCCGGAATCGCCTCGCCACCAAACGGTCCGCGGTACAGCGAGTCGCCACAAACCGGATGTCCCTGTTCGGCAAGGTGGATTCGGATCTGATGAGTTCGTCCGGTTTCAAGACGGCAATTCACCAGCGAATATTCTCCCAGCGACTCGACCGATTCGATGTGAGTGGCCGCCGGCTTGCCTTCCGTTTCTGATGTCGTACTGCCGCGCAGACCGTCGCCTCGATCACGCATCAGTCGACCGCGCACGACGCCGGGCTCGACCGTTCCCAGGGCGATGGCCTGGTAAACACGGTCAACGGAATGTTCAGCAAACTGACGAACGAGACTCTGTTCGGCTTCCAGCGACCTGGCAAACACCAGCAGCCCGCTGGTGTCACGATCGATCCGGTGTACCGAACGAACGTGCTGCCGGCGGAGTTTCGGAGGCAACGATGCAAGATTCTGTTTGCTTCGAATGGCCGCACCGACAGCCCGTAACACACTCTCGTCAGCGGAAGGCTGCTGCATGCGGCGTTTGATCGGCCAGTTCATTTCCGCGACGTGCCGCAACGATATCATGCCGGCTGGCTTCTCAATGACGATGACCGATTCGTCGAAATGGAGAATATTGACGTCGCCATCATCAGGTGGCGGCGGAAACGGGGCGTCCGCCACAAACACACGTTCTGCGGCAGCGAGCCGCCGCGCGAGATCCAGACACAGCACTCCCGACACCGTCACGCGGCGGCGTTCAACCAGTTTCCGAATGTGCCTCCAGGATTGATCGGGCAGGAATTCCCGCAACGCCTGGCAGATGGTCTTGCCGGCCAGTTCAGCAGGCACATCCCAGTCGGAACCGGGCACTGTCATATTTGACATTTGAAAGCAGTTCGAATTCGTAGTGAAGGTAGTGAAGATTGAGACCGTTGATGCAGGACGGCAGTTTTGAGTCGACAGTCTGACACAAAGTCGCAGAGCCGCAATGAATCACAACGAGCCGATCCGAAAATCGATTCTCTGTTGTCAGAAACATGAAACCCGCACAGCTAAAGACATGAAGTAAGAAAATCCTCTGCAACACTCTGCGTCATAGCGACTTTGCGTCAGAATTCACACGATGCGAGGACCGGCATTGAGATTGTCATAGCGTCAGTTCCGCCGCTGCCGGGTCAGGATCCAGCCGACTTACTGAACGGTTCCGGCTCTGAGTTCGTCCGCCGCTGGGCGCTGCACATTCTTCCGCAAGACTACACGAAGACGCGTCGCTATGGCGGCTACAGTAACCGTCACCGCGCCCGTTACCTCACCGCGTGCCGGGAACTGCTCTCGACGGCGGAGCCCGCACCGCCTCCACCCGAAAACCAGTCAGCCGTGACCCAGGCTTCGCACCGGTGTAGACTTGCCCTCGTGCCGTTTCCTGAGCTTCATTGATTCCGCAGTACCACGCGGCCCCACTCACGAAGCGGAAAACTTCAACGCACGATCTATCAGTCAGCATCCCTGCCGCCAGATAGATCGCAATTCGTTAGGTGCCAAAATGTGTCTCATCCGTATCCTTCGCAGCCTGTTTGGCACACCTACGCCTCCTCTTGGCGACACGCGGATCATCTACCAGTTACCGAATCACAGCGTCTACAAGAAGTACTACAACCAAGATGCACTCTTCGCGGACGTTGACTGGAGCAATTGGAGCGTGGTCGTTGACGGGTTCGAGGCACGATTCAAGAAGTGGTACTTCGATCACCTTCCCGGCAGCCACGCGTCGTACGTTGACTTCTGTGCCTTGTGTGCTCTTGTGGAAGTGTTTTCACACTACGACTCTGGGAGAGATTGGCACGAACCAAAGAACTACAAGGAGTTTCTTCGTAAGCTTGATGCTGTGTTCCGCACGAAGCTGACACACCCAGTCCACATCACGCGATGCGAAGCTGGCACTTGGCGGGCCGGCAAACTTAAAGACTTCGCTGACGTCTTCTACGCCGGTGTCCGCTGTTCCTTGCATCACCATGGCGACTTGGCGTCGTACGCGGGCATGTCAGGCACAAATCAACTTGCGTTGGAACGCAAAGACGCGGGCGAATCCACATGCCACACTCATACGTATTCGCTAGTAGTATTTGATCCTGCCATGTTAAAGACTAAGCTACACGATTGGTTGCAGCAGTATTGCCAACAGCTTCGCAGTTCACCAAGCAGCCAAGCCGCTACGCAGTTTCGCCAGACGTTTGCCAATGACTTTGGCATCACGATTCCTGAACCGACTACGGGCACGTAACCACAGTGGATTAGAAACTCGCGAAGCCGAGTTCTAATCTTATGTTCAAGAAGCCCGGGTGTTGTGCTCGGGCTTTTTTGTGCGCGGGGGTTCGGGAGGTGTGCCTGTGAGTCGCGTGATGATGGTCGCGTCGATTGGCACGTCGGGAGGTCGCGGCAGAACCGGGCGCTGGGCGACGTGATTTCAGATCATCGCGGAACGGGAACGGGCTCGCTGCTGGCAGTTTTCAGAAACGAGGCACGTGGCGCTGGCGAATGCCGTCCGGCACGGTGATGGCGGGAGACCTGGTTCCGGGCTGACGGGACGCCGCTCCTGCAATCCACAGCAACTCTCGCCGCCGGGGTAACCGGGTTTAGAACAACTGGCCACTCGAAGTGCCACCCAGCTCGCCGCTATCCGGCAGTGACATGCCGATGTGCTGCAGGCCGATGGTCGTAATGATGCGACCGCGGGGCGTTCGCTGGATTAAGCCGTTGCGAAGCAGGAAGGGCTCAATCTCGTCTTCCAGCGTGTCGATTGGCACGTTGATGCTGTGGCCAATCGCCTGCACTCCCGCCGGGCCGCCCGCAAAGATACGGACCAGCGTCTGCAGATACTTTCGGTCTGGACCTTCCAGACCGAGTCGGTCAACTTCCTGCATCGCGAGAGCGTCTTCCGCCACCGTTTTTGTAATGATGCCCTTGGCCTTGACCATCGCAAAGTCGCGGACCCAGCTCAACAGATTGTTGGCGATTCGCGGTGTGCCTCGGGCACGGATGGCGAGTTCATCCGCTGCAGACTCGTCGATTTTCACTTTCAGTTTAGCGGCGTTACGCCGGATGATTTCGGCGAGTTCATCGAGTTCGTAATAGTCCAGGTGGAGTCGATTCACAAAACGATCACGCAGCGGCGCTGTCAGCATGCCGCTGCGGGTTGTGGCTCCGATGACCGTGAACGGCTCGATCTGCATGTTGATCGTGCGGGCGTTCATTCCTTCGCCCAGTGTGATGTCGACTCGAAAGTCTTCCATCACCGGGTAGATGAATTCTTCGACCGCTGGCGACATGCGGTGAATTTCATCAATGAAGAGAACGGAGCCTCTGCCGGCATTGGTGATGTGCGGCAGCAGATCTTTGGGAGCGGAAAGCAGTGGTCCTGAGGTAATCAGGCACTCGGTACCCAGCTCGCGAGGCAGAACGGTCGCGAATGTTGTTTTGCCCAGTCCAGGCGGACCATCCAGCAGAAGATGCCCGAGCGGTTCGCTGCGCATTCGGGCGGCATCGATCATGATCTGCAGGCGGTCCACAACTTTGCGCTGGCCAACAACGTCGCACAGTCGTTGCGGACGCAGCGTGTCGTCGAACTTTTCGTCGTTGAGGTCGAACGACGAACGAAACGGCTTCGGTTCCTCGTCGTCGTCAGAACTCTGAAAGGTCTTCTCGCGTGCCATCCTGTCGCCAGTTTCCGTCCCGTAAGTGGCTGCTTAGGTGAGAGTTCGATGTTCGATGTTCACTCACGGCTCGTCTTTGGACTCGGTCTTCACCTTACCGACGTCTGACTTCTGGGCTTTCAGTTTTTCTTCAACGCGTTTGATCAGTTCCTGGTCTGGATGTTTCTCTTCTCTGACGAGTTCGAGAGCCTTCTCCCATGCTTTCGTCGCGTCGGAAGTTTCTTTGCTCGCTCCGTAGCAATCGCCAAGGTGTTCCCAGATGGTGGCGTCGTTGCCGGTTTCGAGCTTCGTGGCTTTGACCAGCCACGTGATGGCTTCCTGATGTTCGCCGAGCTTGAACAGGACCCAGCCCATGCTGTCCAGGTAGGCGGCGTTTTCCGGTTCTGCTTCGACGGCTTTGGCGATCATCTTACGGGCTTTTTCCAGATTCTTGCCCTGATCCGCGTAGAGATATCCCAGGTCGTTGTTGACGCCGATGTCGTCCGGATTTTCGGCGAGGAATTTTTCCAGAATCTCCTCGCCACGTTTGAGATCTCCCAGTTTAACGTAGACGGCGGACAGGCTGAATTTCGCCTGCTTCGTCCAGGGTTCGGAGTTGGGATATTTCGTGATGAAGGCTTCGAACTTTTCAGCGGCCTGTTTCGAGCGTTGCGCGTGGTAGTAGATCCATGCTTCACGGAAGGCCAGCAGCGGGTGACCGCCTGGGATCAACTTTATCGCGTCTGTGATTGCCTCCAGCGCGGGATCTGTTTCACCGGACAGTTCGAGAGCCAGTGCCAGTCTGAGCAGATTGTCTGGCTTTGATCCCTGGAGCAATGGTTTGCCGGCGGCTTCGCGGTAGACCGCTGCTGCTTCGGTGTAAAGTTCGGCTCCCATGAACAGTTCACCCATGGCGCGATAAACGATCGCCGCCTGAGCGGGATTTGCCGCCAGTGCCAGACGGTACAGCTCCGCCGCATCCTGAGTCCGCTCGGCCCCTTCAACAATCTCAGCGACCAGCAGCAGTTTGCCGAAATGCTCGGCATGAGCACCGTCGCTGGTTTGCTCCCTCATGATTTTGAGAAATTCGTCCTGGAAGTCCTTGTCTTTCTGCAGAACCTGCAATTCGGTTCCGAGCGGTTCCGGCAGTGGCCGTTGCTGCCAGACCTGAACGTAGACTTTGGACATATTTTCCAGCAGCTCTGCCGCTTTCATCTGACGACGATAAATCTGAGCCAGTCCCAGATACGCGGCGGGTGACGGACCGTCTTTCAGCGAACTCTTGAAGATTTCTTCGGCTTCTTCCAGACGATCCTTTGAAAGGTAGGCCTCGGCGAGAAAGGACTTTGCTTCCCGGTTGGTCGGGTCGTTTTTCATCAGTTCTTCGAGGCGGGTTGCCAGCGAGTCTTCCTTGTCGGTCTTAATCAGGATCTGCTGCAACAGGACGTATGGACCGCGGCCCTTGTCCAGTCTGGAACCGAAGAAGAGGTCGCTCTGCTTGAGGGCGTTGTCGTAATCTTCCTTTTGAAAGTAGAGCTGAGCGAGCAGATAGTTCACGCCACCTGA
>JABMPE010000632.1 GCA_013203845.1 Rhodopirellula sp.
AAGAACGCCAAAACGAAGCCTTCACCGTAACGATCTTCCTGGAACCAGACCGGAATTCTAATTGTCGCTAAACCGAGAGGCTAATTGTCGCCGAACACTGCCCGCGTATCAGAAGCGAATCGCAATTCTGAAAGACTTCAGGCAGTATCTTCCGACCGGCGACAGTCCACTTGACCAGCTCACTCGACACGAATACCAGACGGACATGATGCTGATCGGAGCACCGGGGCAACTGCTGATTGACGGCCACATTAAATCGGTCGCTCCCGCCGAAGATGCCAATGCTTACGAGGATGCGAATCCGGTCAAGCCCGACGGGACAATTATCTTCAATGAGAAGAGCAACGAAGCCCGTGAGAATGCGATTGTTAAAAATCTGATGAAGGCTTCAGGAGGCACTGCCGTACTCGTACTGGGTGGTGCTCATGATCTGAGCGACAATGTCCCTGATGGCGTGCGGTTGGTTGAGGTGACGGTGCAGGGTTACCCGAATTGAAGAACGCTTTCGGCAGTTAAGTCTCGGCGATTCAAGCTTGGTGTTCCGGATGGACGCAGGCGGAAGGAGTGAGGGGCGTCTTTCTTCTGGTGCCGCATTACCCCGATTCCACGTTTACCGTATTAGGCCGCGTACAGATAAAACGGCACTGGCTTGAGCTTAGTCCTTGACCGTTAGCTTCTGTGGTCGTACTTTCACTGTCACTGACGGAAAAAAACACGATGCGTGCTGCTGCTTCTGGATGCCGCGATCCGTATTAGGCTGCGTACGAGGTAATCCAGCAAAAGCCGCGTCCACAGAATTACAAGTTAGGCATTAAGATGACTCCAGAACAGCAAGCTCTGTGGGACGACTACGCCTGCGTTCCTCGCTGTATCATCAAGCTTTCCGAAATAAGCGGACATCCTATTACTGTCGACGAATTTATTGACCGCTTTGGTCCCCGTTGCACAAACTGGCCCGACAGATTTGGCTTGGTCCCGTGGAAAGACTGTCTAACTTTCTGTATCGAACTCGGTCTTGCTACGGCGTTCTACTACGTTTCCGAGATCGACATCTTTCGCAAAGGTATATCTAGCGGTATTTATCGTGGGGCATTTGTATCTAGTCGCCTTTGTGAGAATCCGCCAGGTAATTGGTATGAAAACAATCACTGTCGACTATTCTACAGTATTAGCGATACCCATATCACCCTTCTCGATCCCACTACCGCAAATCCCAACGCCGCACAAGACATAACTCACACGTATTTTCTCAAGGAAGAACCCGGCTTCTATTGCTTCGAATAATCGTCGCAAAACCCAGACGGCAAAGGAGTCAGGTATGGTTTCACCGCTTCATAATCCATCGCCTCCGCTAAAGCCTTCTGGACTTCTGGACTTACGTTGTATGTATGTCCCCACTTATCAGTAATATAACTTTCGTTTGTCATATATGTACCTAATAATGCCTAAATCGGGTAAGAGCGGCCATTGCTGACCGCCCTCCCCACACCACCGCGGCGTGCGGGTCCGCACCGGGCGGTTCAACGAAGTGGAGCAAGTGACGCCCAGAGACTCTTCAGGCTCACCAGTCCCAGCTCCTGCAACCACGCGTTCGTCATGCCGACTCCACTGGCAACTCATTCAGGCGGTCGGTGATTTCGCTGCATCAACAGGTGCTGTCCAGGTTGATCTGGCAACTGCGACCGACAATGCACCAGCAAGGCGTTGTACGAGTCGACTGGTTACTGTTTGGACCAAGTCTTCGACCACTACAAGCTGTCGGTCAAATAAAAACCACGCACACCACTACCATGAGTTGCCGGCCGCAGCTTGGCAGATTCCTAATAAAAACCATGGGATGTTGTCATACGATTCCACGCGAATAGGAATAACATTCCAAGTGTGGAGTTCGTTCTCGCAACGCTCATCATCGTCTGGACCGAGTACCCAGAATCCCGTGGGACGCCCAGCTCCTTTCAGCCCTTCAGCAACATCTGTCATCATCGGACCGAAGTTTGGTCCTTTTTGTGATACGCCAACAAAGATGGCGATCTTTCTCAGCAGCAGGTCACGAACAAGGTCCTTCCACGGATCGACTCGTGCACCAATCCGCTTGTCGAACGAGTGCTTGCTAAATACAAGAAAGTCACTCGATCGCTCTGTATCATGCTGAGACAAGAATCCGTGAGGATGATAGACCGTGACGTCGGAGTTATCTCGAAGTTGAGGCAAGCTGTGAATGACTTGGTTTGTAAATCCATGGATGCGAAGGTACCGCTCAAGTACATCATCGAAATTAAACGTCACAATCTCATTGATCGAGCCACGGCGAGAACTCATCGTCATCGCACCAAGAGCGACCAGCGTTTTTTGATCGAGTAATGACCGTTCATCTGCAATCCTTGAGTACAGCTCAGTGCGAACCAGCTCGCTGTAGCCGCTGAATTCAGTGTACGATCTCTCAACATCATCAATAGCGTTGAGAAATTCCTCCGGTGTGGTGGGTGGCGACACCTGTGTTTCGGCAGGCGAGTTGTTGACACAGCCGTGAACGAGATCGTCCCAGGATGGCAGCCCCATGCCGAATGAAACACCAGCCCCAACAAACAGACACAGGGAGCCGTCTTGCAGGCATTCCCCCAACTGCTGCTGGGCGATATCTTGCCTGCCCTTGTAGCTCTCGACTGGAAGCCATTCAGTCACTCGCGTCGTCTCCGTTCGATTGGAACTTCATCGGAAATACCGATTGGCTCTTGACAACATTTGATTCAATAAAACTCTCCCAGAGACTCTGGAACCAAGGAAGATTCTTGGCTTCTCGGCGAACACGAAACCTGTAGTTTCCGTTCCCATCGGCTTCGATCGAAAAACGGGAGCCGCCCTCGCCTGAGTAGACGATTTTCGCTCGTGAAGGGACAAGTTCAATTCCTCGCAAGGAACTTTCCAACCTTCGTTGTGTTTTTGAATTGACCGTATCGCTGCCGCGTACCGTCATTCCGTCCAGTGTGCTGTCGCCATGCACTTCGTACCGCACAAAAGTCGCTGTCAATTTGGCTTCGCTGTCACTTGAGTCTTTGATTCGTTGCAGCAGCACGTCGAGGTCAAGCGTTTCGTAAAGTCGTTTCTTTCCCGCTGTAGCTTCATGCAGTTCGACGCACATTTCGCGGAGAATCTGGGAAAAGGGTGCTGCAAAGAAGAACGTAGCTGAACGCCCATTGCGAAGCATCATGAGGTATACGCTGTAGCGGTACATTTTGTGACCGTCGCGTTCCTCGATGATCTCTGACAGATCCTGCGAAGGAGCACAATTAAGCGTTGAAATCCATGTTGCGTGGATAACGTCGAATTTCTGGCTCGCTGTTTCGATCGGTGTCCACTTTTCCGATAGACGTCCATCCGGTAACCACTTCGTTACTTCGTTGAGACTACGGGCCGAAGGGAGTTTGACAGCAATACATCTGAATTCACGCTGATCCTGAAACATGGCGTCCTCATTTCAGTGTTGCGGCACAGGCTAGATACAGCCATGCCGATCTGTGCTGGACGGAAAGTGTTCCCACGTCGCCGTCTTCAACGTGCCGCCGCAGTCTGTCGGCAATCAATGGGATAGGGCTGCCGATCTCGATTGCCTCAAACTCGCCAGCCTTAAGTGGGTACACAGAAGCACCATCTTGGCTCTTGACGTTTTTATCCTTGTACAAGACCGCTTGAATGCCAGATGCCAAGAGAAATTTATATGTGGCTTCAGCCAGATATGCCGCTGGGAGAAACTTCAGAAACAACTCAGTCTTGCTCTCCTCGCCATCAAGTCGTTCAAGTAATCGCTGCACGAGGACGCTGTCGCCTGCCGTTTCCTGAAGCTTTTTTATCTTCTGCTTCAGTTGGTCAATAGCGAGGTCAAACCGATCCGACAACGAGCCGTGCAACGTTGTGCTGACCGTGGCCAACGAGCGAACAACGTAGTGGTCAATATTGACAAGGACTGAGGGGACGGTGAGCCATGATTCCCACAGAACGGGCAGATAGATTGTGACAGCTCCGTTGTAGAAATAATGGTAGTCAAAAACATGGACCATTATTTCGTTGATGTCCCGATAATAGCTTCGAAAGTAGCTCCAGAGTTCGTTCTTCGGTGGTATTCTCGCTTCAATCTTCAGCTTCGTTTCGGTTGTTCCTCGTGCGATTCGCTCCGCCTGAGGGTCGTATCCACGACGAAAAATACAATAATTTAGAATAACAAACCGCAGAGACTGCTTGAGACGAAAGTCTTGGAGCGGTTTCCCATCGTGAAAAGAACGAAACTCCTTCAAGAATCCTTCAATAACATCGTCTGGAAGCTCAGTTGGCGGAGAAGGGGCAGCCATATCTGGGTGCGACCCAGTAGCTGTCGGATCTGGAGATTTGGCAGGCCTTGTTGAAAATATGGCTGGAAGCAACTCGCGGACATGAGAATGCATGAGTTCATGACTTAATGTCATGAGATTCCACTTCACAGTGTCAGCAAAGGGCAACGCCTGCACTGCGGCACTAACGGAATATGGAGATTCCTGGAAACCGAGTCGTGCACTGAAAAACAGAAGGTGCGGTCGCTGCGTCTTGCTTTCCACGTTTGCAAGGTGGAAGTCGACATTTGCGTCGGGGCGGTCCCATTGATCTGGCTGAAAGTCGTTCAACAAATCCCGAAACACATCAACAGCCGGTGGCGTGTCGAACAGAGAGCGGATCGTCTCATAGACTGGGTTCTCGGCTGTGGCCCGATCAACAACTTGACAAAACGCGTGAAGTGCCAGCGTCGCTGTTCCGACCCCCAAGAGCGTGTGGGATGGGATAAACGCTCGATTTCTGAGAATCGGCGTGCTACCGCCAAATGTCTGCGACTGCGAGTAGGCAAGGACTGAATTGATCTGGATCAGATAATCAGTCAGGCCATTTATACGCTTCTGATTTGCCTCGCGTTCTTCAACAGAACCTTGGGATGTGAGTGTAACGAGAGAACTCAGTTCGGAGAGAATTTCATTAACGGACTTTGCCATTTGGTCGACCGCAGCGGCTAGTTTCGGGCAAAGCCGGTGTGCCGAATAATATAGTTCCGTCAGCCCAAGATGAATCTCTCTCGCAAGATAGACGCATTCATCGTCAAGAACACCTTCAATACTCTGCAACTCGATGGCAGTTGGTTCGGCAGGTTCCGGCCTGAAGTAGAAGGCCTCTTGTTTCTTGAGTGTATTGGACTTAACTGTCCAGCGTTCGACAGCAAGCAGACGGTCCGAATGGTCCGATCTGATTCGCTCTTCAAGTGAGACGTCATCAGAAATGACCACAAGTGAAGCCAGTCCGATGGAAGTCCAAAGTTGCTGGCGATCTTCTCGGGGCAGAGCGTCGGCGATATCAGCGATTCGCTGATAGGCTCCGTCGAAGGTGAAGAATGAAATGAAGAAGTTTTTCGCAAGTGTGGGCGACGTTTGCTTGGCTACGGCAAAGAGGGGACTTGTCCGAAAGCTGCCAACGTCATTCAGTAACTCAGCGTGAGCAACTTTGTCCGGTGCGATCCAAACCGCAGCCTCTTGGCTGTCAGTCCTCAGCACCAGATAAAGTTCGCTCATTGTCTTCTCCCACGCCCATCAGGCCAGTAAGAGCACGCGTACGGATGTCTATTTCGAAAGATGATATCAGCTTCCCGACATGTTCGGAATCGTCAACTGGTGGCCCGTTTTCCATTGACCGCGTTGTTCGCGTCAAAACGTGTTCGTAAGAATCCCGGCCAAAAACTGGCTCAGGACGCTCTGAAACTCCGCCGAAGAGCATGACTTCCAGTTCTAAGATGTCTCGCATTCGGCTGAATTCGGTCATCGTGAAAGACAACTTGCGGTTTGAGTAGGTGCCTAGTGCGTCATGCACATAGAACGACTTGACAACGGCAATTCCGAATCACCTGACGATAGCCGGATTCAACGTAACCATACCTTGCTTACGGAATCGCGAGGCGGACAAGTTATCAATTCCACTTCCTGACATCCAGCGACCGCGTCCTGAAGTTCTGGATACATGCGGAATCTTTCTGTCCATCGCAAATTGGTGGCGATCTGTCGTAATTTGGGTGTAATTCCCGATTACTCAAGACTCCAAGCCGGTCATACCGTCTTCAACCCAGCATTACCTGACGAAGACTTCGAGGAAGCCCTCAGAATCGCCCAGGCTGAATTCGATCAGCATCAACCCGATGTCGTCGTCGGTTCATTTCGCGGCGGTGCCGTCGCGATGAATATTAAAACTGGCGATAAGCCCCTCGTGCTTCTCTGCCCGGCCTGGAAAAAATGGGGCACAGCGACGACCATCAAACCAAACTCCACCATCCTGCATTCCAGAGCCGACGATGTGGTGCCATTTGAGTACAGCGAAGAACTCATTCGCAACAGCAGCTTGCCGAGAATCTCAGATAATTGAAAACGTCGCTCTATGGCTCGCTCACTCTCCTTGCTCACGCTTTCGCTGAACAAAATGCCGGACCACCAGCACCACGCCAGCAACGACAAACACCACTGATGCCAGACCACGCCCGAATGCCTGCCCTCTTTGTGCATTCGTAAGTGGCGGAACCAGCGGTTCAAATGTCGTCAGGACGCTGTTAGCCAGTGGTCCGGCAAGAATTAGCAGCAGACCGAGTTGCCATTGGTTGATTCGCTTCGAATTCTCAGTTGGTGACTTTGTTTTCTTCGACATTGTGGAAGCGTTACTCAGGGCAGTGGGTTCGTTCGACCAGCGAAAGGTTTTGAATGCCGCCATATTCAAGGGGCCGACACATACGTCAGCCGCTACCGGTGTGAGAATCACGCGGGCGGGAAATAAAACTTGCGAGATTCCGAAAGTTTCGAGTCTTACCTCATGGCCCGGCAGCACGGGATTTCAGTTTCTCGTAAAGACTCAGTTGGTTCAGCATGACCCATTTGAGGCTTTCACGAATCTCGCCTGAATTCAAAGCTCTGGAACTAAGTTCTGTTTGCACATCCATCGCATCGATGATCGCGTTCATGATCTCATTCGTAAGATCTGGAGAATTTGCGAATTGCTCTTTCGAGTTGTTCGCTGCCTGCTGCTGAAGAGTCGGCGATTCCAATATCTTTTCATTCAGAGTCGTCGCGTGCGACAACTGATCTCCGTCGGTCGTGTCGGTGCCGTAGATTTCATTCAGCTTTGTGATAATTTCGCTCAATCGAGCCTTCTCTTTTTCCTGGACGGAACCGCTTCCGGCTTCTGTGATCGGAGCCAACTTTGGTGCATCTTCGTCCGACAGATTCAGATTCTTTTGACCACGGTTTTTCAGCGTGTGGTGTGTCAGTTTCACTTGAGAAAGATCGACGCCTTCGCGTTCTCTGCCGAACTTCAGCAGCCGAATCAGACATTTGAAGAAGATGGCCCGTTTCTCGAAGTCCGTGTTGCCGTAATCGAATATCTGTGACAGGAACGTGTAGGCTCGCAGGTACGTTGCCAGGTCCGTTCTGAAGAGCACCAGAGCGTCCATCGTGTCTTTGGCCGACTGGGCTGTCTTGTCGTCTTTGGCAGCAGTTGCCTCGTTGTACGCGACCTTCGCAGCGGCAAACTGTTTCAGCAGTCGGTCCGCCACGGGAGTGATGGCGGTTTCAAGTTGGCTTTGTTTCGCTTTCGGGTTGAGGATCACGTTGACGACTCGTTCGATCTCGTGTTCGTCGTAGTATCCCGTCGCGTCCAGCTTGGATCTCAGATCAAGTATCAGATTCGGGTCGGTGGCGTCCGACAGTTGAGCCGTCGTGTAGTACGTCTTGAAGGCACTCAGAACTTGCTCTGAGTCGTTGACAAAGTCCAGGACGTAGGTGTTGTCCTTGCCCGGATAGCAGCGATTGAGTCGGGACAGCGTCTGTACCGCCTGAATGCCATCCAGCCGTTTGTCGACGTACATCCCACACAGCAGCGGCTGATCAAAGCCGGTTTGAAACTTGTTCGCCACCAGCAGAATCTGGAACTGGTCATCCTCGAAGGCTTTGCGGATGTCACGGCCTTTGAGATTAGGATTCAGCTCTTTGCTGGTTTCTTTGAATGGCTCCGGCCCGGATTCCTTGTCGTTGACTTCACCCGAAAATGCCACGAGCGATCTCAGCGGGTAGCCCTTTTCTTTGATGTACTTGTCGATCGCCAGTTGCCAGCGAACGGCTTCCAGTCGACTGCTGACGACGACCATCGCCTTGGCCTTACCGTCCAGCAGCGGAGCCACAAGTTCACGATAGTGCTCGACGACGATCTGGACTTTCTGAGCAATGTTGTAGGGATGCAGCCGCACCCAGTTCATCAACCCCTTCATGGCCGTGCTGCGTTCGACTTCCGTGTCGTCGAATTCCTGGCCAGCGTTCGCGAGTTTGAACGCCAGGTTGTACGACGTGTAGTTCTTCAACACGTCCAGAATAAAGCCTTCCTCGATAGCCTGACGCATCGAGTACACATGGAACGGCTCGGGCAGGTTTCCTTCTGAGGCTGGCTGAGACGGGTCAGGACGCCGTCCGAACAGTTCCAGCGTCTTGGCCTTGGGAGTCGCAGTGAACGCCACGTAGGTGATGCCCTTGTCGCTGGCACGAGCGGACATCTCGGCGGCCAGAATGTCTTCCGTGCTGAAGCTGCCGCCGTCAGCCAGTTCCTGTTGTTCTTCAGCGGACAGCAACTGCTTCAACTTGGAAGCTGCTTCGCCGGATTGTGAACTGTGAGCTTCATCAGCGATCACAGCAAACCGCTTGCCTTCGGTCGCTGCAAGTTCTCTCACCGCTGCCAGAGCGAAGGGAAAGGTCTGAATCGTGCAGACGACGATCTTCTTCTGACCAGACAGTGCGTCCGCGAGTTCCGTACTCTTGCTGCCTTTTTCGCCCTTGATCGTGGCAACCACACCGGCGGTCCTCTCGAAGGCGTCGATGGCATCCTGAAGCTGGCCGTCGATCACCTTGCGATCAGAAACGACCAGCACCGAATCGAAGACTTTTTTGTTGTCGGCATCGTGCAGGTCTGCCAGAAAGTGAGCTGACCAGGCGATCGAGTTCGTCTTGCCCGATCCTGCCGAGTGCTGGATCAGATATTTCTGCCCGGCACCTTCGCTCAGCACCGCCTGCTGGAGCCTGCGGGTGGCGTCCAGTTGGTGAAACCGGGGAAAGATGACCTTGCTGATTTGTTTCTTGTCATTGCGTTCTTCGACCAGGTACCGGCCAAGGATTTCCAGCCAACCGTCACGCTGCCACACCTGCTCCCACAGGTACGCTGTACGGTGCCCGTTGGGATTCAGCGGGTTCCCTGCGGCCCCATTGTCTCCCAGATCGAACGGCAGGAACGTGGTGCCAAAGCCTGCCAGTTTCGTGGTCATCTGCACGCGGCTGCTGCTGACGGCGAAATGGACCAGTGCCCCGGACGGGAAACTCAGCAG
>JABMPE010000633.1 GCA_013203845.1 Rhodopirellula sp.
AGCTACCGCGTGGAAACGGCGAAGAACGCCAAAACGAAGCCTTCACCGTAACGATCTTCCTGGAACCAGACCGGAATTCTAATTGTCGCTAAACCGAGAGGCTAATTGTCGCCGAACATCCCGATCGCCAGACTTTGGGAACTGCCTGAGAATCCAGTTGGCGGCACGCTTCGAACTGCCAGGAGGCGTTGAATGACCGCGAGGTTCCGGCAGGATGTTCAATTCGACGCGGCTGTCCTGCTTCTTTGCGCGAGAAGCCGCGGTCAATTTCTGCGCGAAGACATTTGCCCGGTCGGTGCCGACACGTTCGTCCTGATCGCCGATCACAATCCAGACCGGTCGCCCGGTAAGTTGCTCGATCCGGCTTTCCAGACTCAACGTTGCGACAAACGGGTCATCGACGATCGCGCGGAATTCGCTGAGAGCCGCCAGATCAGTAACAGGTGCAAAGCCGGCTGCACATTTCACTCGTTTGTCGTGCGCCGCAAAGTGGATGGCGAGAAATCCGCCGCGAGACGTACCACAGGCGGCAATGCGTTCCGGATCGGCGACGCCCGACTCGATCAGGTGATCGAGCACGCGCGTCAGTCGCGCATTCGATTCGGCGACGAAGTCGCGTTTGCGCGTTGCGAGGTCACTCCAGCCGGACAGCCCCGTCGGTTGACCCTCGACCGCTTGCGTACCGTGACAGGGCAGGTCAATGGTGACGCAGACCCAGCCGTGTTCGGCGAGTTCGTTACCACATTGTCTGAAGTACGGTTTCCCGAGTGTCGACTCGATCGTCCCGGCCAGAACGAACAGCACTGGCGCCGGAGCACTGTCCGTCCGATTCCAGAGTCCGTATTCGATGCCGTCCGGGATAGTGCGTCGAACAAATGGCTCTGGCGATTCCTGTGCAGGCAGCGACGATGAACACAGCAGCCAGACAGCCAGCAGTCCTACGACGATACGTGTCGTTCGTGCTGGCTTGCGATGGGAACGCTCCGCCTCAAACGCAGTCGGCATAGTCCTGTCCTCGCAGCAGCACGTAATGTGGTTTCGGCTTCGTTGGATGTGTCCACCGCGACTTCGCCGACATGTAGTGAACAGCGAGGCCTCGCCGCGCGTTGCCCGTCTGATTCGCACCCGACCGATGAAGCAATCGACTGTGGTGGAAGGAGACGCTGCCGGCCGTCAGTTCAACGGCGACTTCGATTGACGCGTCGTACTGATCGAGTCGCACCTGCATGTCCATGCGGTCCCCGACCTGCCACGGCTCGTCGTGGTCAAGTATGACTCCCCGGTGACTCCCGGGAATGACATGCAGGCAACCGTTCGCCACCGTGGCGTCGTCCAGCGCCGTCCAGCACGTGAGCAGATCAGACGGTTCGATCGTGAAGTACGCTGAATCCTGGTGATACGGTTTCTCGATCCCGCCCGGCGGCTTCATGAAACACTGACTACCATACAGCTTGATGTCCGGTCCGATCAGTGATTCCACGATGTCGAGAATCCTCGAATTGGCCGCGTGTGCCATGAACACATCGTCGTGCTCGGCGCATTGATTGATCTTCCGAACCGCAGCTTCGCCGGTCTGCCCGGCAATCGTCGGTTCGAACTCAATCTGGCTGACAGGAAACGCAATCGCCTCGCCGCGGGCCACTTCACCGATGCGTTGCCGCAGTCGATGCAGTTCCTTGACCGTCAGCACATCCGCCACGGTGACAAATCCGTCGCGGTCATAGGTTGTTTTCAGCGGAAGATCGGGAATGGTCATGAGAGCATTCTGCTCATTTCAACCGGCGATGGTAGTTTCACAACTGAATTCGCCACTACGCGGTACTCGTCGGCAATGAATCACAACGATTCCCGGCATTCCGGGCCGACGACGAGGATCGGGTTCGGCAGCGTTCTCTGAATCGTTTCGAGCCGGCTGCCGAAAATCAGATCTTCCACTGCGTTGTGATCGGCAGCTCCGATCACGACCAGAGCGTCGTGCTGAAGATCAAACAGGTTCTCCTCGAAAGCACCGGTATCGAAGATCGTCCAGTTGTCTTCGGCACTGAACCGGTGCAGCAGATTTGCCTTGCGCAACTCCTCTTCAATTTCCAGTCCCGACAATCCGTCGAGTTGAGTGAAGAGTGTCAGCGGTACGTTCGCCCTGTCGGCGATGCACAGTGCCAGGCGAACGACGTGAACGCCGAATTCCGCACCGCCGTAAAACGCCGCAACCCGGTTCCAAGGCTTGAAACAGGGCGCCGGAATCAGCACGGGGAACGGCGCATGCCGAGCAATTGATCGCACTTTGCTGTGAATGCGACCGATTCCAAAATGCGCTGACGGTTCGCTCATGGAACGCGGGCAGGTCATGATCGCCCACTCACCAGGTAGATTGGGAAGCGTGTCCCGTGTCCAGGATTGTGGAACAAATTGTTCGAACTCAACCTCCGCATCGTGCATCAGCGCGTTGATATGCAGCGTCGCTGATTCTGTCCATTTCGTGTAGTTCTCGTTGAGATCAATTGTGATCACCTCGCCCTGTTCGAGGTACATCAGGCAACTTGTTTCTTCCGGCTGATAGATCGTCAGCTTCAGCCCACCCAGTTTTCGACAAAAGTCGATCGACTGCAGCAGCGTCTCACGGCCGTTGGGATTGTCCTGATAGATGTGAAACAGAGAGCGTTCCAAGATTCAACTCCTTTGAATTCTGAGCGGTCGACTGCTGCCGCGAGAACATTCACGCCGCGTCTTCCAGCGACCGCTTCTCTTCGATCAATCGCCGGTTGTAGAAACCGATCGTTTCTTTGCGACGCAGCATGCCAATCAGTCGGCGGGACTCGGCATCGGCCAGCACCGGCAGTTCGTCGATGTTGAGCTGAGTGAATCGCTCCAGAGCCGTATTGAGATCGTCCTGCGGCAGGACGTACAGATAGTTCGCAATCATGACGTCGCGAGCGTTCGCCAGCTTCCAGATGGAGTCGTCGTAAAGATACTCGCGAACGTCGTCGGTCGAGAAGATACCCACCATCCGCCCTGCCGCATCTTCGACCGGGTAGAAGTGCTGGTGATTCTCCGCGACACGATGCACGATCTGTTCAAGCGGCATTCCTTCGGGAATGTGAATCTGCTTCAGATCAGCGCGGTAGACTTCTTCGACCTTTATGCCTTCCAGCAGATCAATAATAAAGTCGCCACGATGTGCCGGTGACTGGAGCCGGCTGGGCACCTGCTTCTCGTACAGCTTCCAGCGACGAGCCAGTACGAAACAGAGCGTCGAACAAAGTGTGGTGGGCAGCAGCAGTGAATAGTCGCCCGTCATCTCGGACACCATGATGATTGTCGAGATCGGTGTATTGGCGGCACCGGCGAAGAAGCCAGCCATGCCGACCAGAGCGAACGGTTCCGGGCGAGTGACGACCTCCGGCCAGAGTTCATGAAACGCGACTCCGACAGCGGCACCCAGACACCCGCCGATCACCATCGATGGACCAAAAACGCCGCCCGATCCGCCAGAGCCGATCGTGAAAGACGTCGTCAGGATTTTTACACCGGCAATGGCCAGCAGCAGAGGCACACCGATATCAGACGCATCGAGCAGTGTGATCTGCAGCGTGCCGTAGCCAGTTGCCAGCACAGCCAGCGCGTGATTGTTGTGGTCAAACGCGAGCCACAGTCCGAGCCCGGACACAGCTGTCAGCAGTGCCCCCAGAGCTGGGCGGACATGCGGCGGTCCGGGCAGTTTTTTGAACGCGTTGTGTACGCCGTAAAACGTCCGCACGTAGATGGCCGCGCCAATGACCAGCACGATGGCCATCGCTCCATATGGCAGCATTTCCAGTGGCGATGACAGACCATAGTGCAAATCATTGCCGAACAGCGGCTGAAACCGGATGTCCGGCGGCAGCGAGAGGCAGTAGACCATGTAGGCCACAATCGATGCCATCGTCGCGGGTACGATAACGTCCGCTTCGAATTCGGCTTCGCTGTAAAGAACCTCCGCCGCAAACAGAGCCCCGGCGAGCGGTGCGCGAAAGATCGCGCCGACACCAGCTCCCATTCCAGCGGCAAGCATGATGCGGCGGTCGCGAGACGACATCTTCAGACGCGTGGCCAGGTACGAACCGAATCCCGATCCAATTTGAGCGATTGGCCCTTCGCGTCCGCCCGATCCTCCCGTCCCGATCGTGAGCGCCGACGCCATCGTCTTCACAAATGGAACACATGCACGGACCGCACCACCCTTGTTGTGAAATGAATCGATGGCGGCATCCGTTCCGTGCCCCTCGGCCTCGGGAGCCAGCGAGTAAACAATCACTCCCGACGCCAGCCCGCCAGCCACGCTCACGCCGACCAGTAACCACGGCGAGAACGGAGTCTCCCCGCGCGCAAAAAACGAATGCTCGCCATGTGGTTCCCCCGCGTGAAACCCGGCGATATCTGACAGGGCATAATGGGACACAACCTGCGTCAGCAGCTGAAACACGATCGCCCCGAGCCCGGCGACGATTCCGATCGCGGTCGCCAGCGCGAACCACTTGCCATGCAATTTCAGATCATGAACGTCGATGAAGTCACTTAATTGCAAGCCGGATCGTTGCCCGTCCAATGGTTCTCGTATGGCCATGATTCTCGAAATTCAGTGTTCGGCAATAACACAGGAACTGGATCAGTGACTTGACGGTTCCTGACGACTGACCGACAGACAAATCCCTGCACCGGCCACACGCACTCGATGAGTATGAGCAAAACCGGGGCCACAAGTGTGAGTATCGTATCCGCCGTCTGTTTTCAGACAGATGACGCAATTCGATGCGTGAAGCTGCAATAATTTGCGTCCGTCAAATCTGACTGAAGTTCGCGGACTTACCGCTTACAGAACCCGAG
>JABMPE010000634.1 GCA_013203845.1 Rhodopirellula sp.
GGATAGGTCTGTAGTTGCTGGCGGTCGAAGTTCGAGCCAATAAATCCGCATCCACCGGTAACAAGCAGAGTCTTCATTCGACGTCCCTTCGGATCATATCGCACAAGTCCGGCAATCCTCGTCACAGACAACGTGTCGCGAATCGAACGGAATAGTAGCGGGGATCGCCGAATTGTCAGACAGGAATCCGGCAATGAAGACGACACCGGGAAGAGTTCATGCAGCTGGTTGATTCCAGATCCTGTTTCCGGACTGGCCATTCAAAATGCCAATCCCCCTCCCACCGTTGCCCCGGCACCGAAGTCCCCATTTTTGAGCGGGACCAGCAGACCACCGCGGATGAAAACGTTTTCGTGTGGCCAGACAATCAGAAGTGTTTCCAGCTTCGGTTCTTCAATGTCTGTGTTTCGGTCGAGTTCGAAATCGGCACGGAGAGTGGCATTTGCTGCGAGATCAAACTCTGCTCCCAGATTGAGAACAAAGTCAGAGCCAGACTCAGAAATCTGACCGCTTCCACCGGCATCACTGACACTGGCCTCGACATTCGCAAACGTGAGTCCCAGAGCAGCATATGGTCGAAATCGAGACTTCGGCATCGCGTAGATGCGACCACCGATCGTTGTCTGATTCTCATCGACTGAAGCGGTCACCGCAGGCGACGAGGAAGATCCCGAG
Organism: Rhodopirellula sp.; assembly: GCA_013203845.1. Classification (GTDB taxonomy): domain Bacteria; phylum Planctomycetota; class Planctomycetia; order Planctomycetales; family Planctomycetaceae; genus JABMPE01. The sequence continues at coordinate 676 of JABMPE010000634.1, forward strand.
AACCGAATCTGCTCGTGGAGTGTGAAAAAGTCGACTCCCACTTCGTCCGACGTGACCCAGGGAATTGGCGTGTTGAATTCAACGTCCCAGCCCGTAATGGAGTTGTCCAGTCGGGAGAGGTCGTCATCGTTAACTCCCTGATAGGTGAAACTATTTTGTACGTAAGTCTTGCCCAGCAGACCTCCGTGACTCGCAGAGGTTCCAAGAAAACCTGGCTTGTCCCAGGATGATTCGACCTGGCCACCATAAGCATTGCTGCCGAAATCCTCAGCGGTGCTGTAACTCGGCTGACTGAAGGGTTCGTCGCTGGCGACGTTGTCGAAGTAGGTCTCCGAATCCACACGGGCTACTCCGGCAGGAGCCTGCGCAAACAACGCTGACGGGGTCACAAGAAAAATCAGCAGGACTGCGACGCGGTGAATACGCAACTTCATCCTTGAAGTCTCCGAAGGTTCGAATCGTTGATTGAGATTGGTAACACCGTTCAGAAATGAATCCGGCAGGAAACGCCAGCGGTGCTGTGCCCAGGACAGGCAACGCGTGTTGACACGTGGTGGAGTTAGAGCGTTTATCGGCAACTGTTTGATCACGTCAACAGGTTTCTGGCCAGACGACTTCAATTCCTGACAAAAATTCACGTTTCTGTTGAGCCAGATCGCTGCCAGAAACATCGCCTCTCGATCCAGGAATCTGCCATTCATCACCCGCAGTAGAAACAGGCACCCGGGAATGCGTCCGGAACAGGTTTCCGTATCTTCCAACCACGTCATTCCAGCGCTGTCGGAAGGCCAGATCGTGAGGGAAAACTGGTTTCCCGCTTACGCGGGAATGACGAATATCGCTGCCCTCAAAACATTCGGGAAGTTATTCGGGACGGCTCCAGTGCATCGAGTACACTGAGTTGTGACAATGCGTGTCGAAAACTCAGGAGTAATGCTCGATCCGTTGCGAAGCGATCGCTCGTTACCCGCCGACGCCACTGCTGACCAGGACCTCTCCGACCAGACGCTCATCCGGAAAGTTGGCCAGCAGGTACGTATTGCGTCCGTCTTCGATCTGGATAGCCCGAGTTGCCACAGCACCGATCGGAACGTTTCGACGGGCCGGCGTCAGCTTCACGACGTGCTCTCCGGCGGGCAGTTCCAGCCGCAGCACCTGAATCCTGTCCGGCAGCAGTCCCCAGCAGCGAGTGTCCGCGGACTCGGTGCCTTCCCAGAGTACGCCTGCAGCATCGAGGGCAAAACTTGCCAGTGGATCATTGATGTGGGCGGCTTCTTTGGTGGCGTAAACCGCTCCCTTCTTCACGACGCGACGCACGACGGCTCGCGCCATCACCTGCGGGAAGATCGCCGCGTACTGGTCAACAGCCAGCTGGCCGACATCGGTGATGGTCTGAGTCGTGCCGGCAGAACCCGTGTCCGTCCTAACAAGCACCGAATCGAGCCGGTTATCGCTGCGCACAACCACTGGTACTTTGATCGGAGCAATCGTCGGTGGCAGCGAATATTTCGAAGTCGCCGTCAGAATTCGATCGGCAATCAACAGCGCATTGGATGCAGGAATTTCGGCCCGCTCGATCTTGTACGGTCCACGACCCACCAGCGTGAATACATACAGAACGCCGTTGCCGGGCTCAGAATGACGACCGCTGGTGACACGCTGCAGGTCGGTGCTGGCGTCCGTGAAGGACGGTTCCCAGTTAGCAACCAGCTGAATCGCTCGCGCCGCCTCGTCGTAGTTGGTGTGTGTGGCTTCCTGAATCGCGCCGTGAATATACGCTCCGAGCGCGACTCGTTTGTAAGCCAGCCGCGGATTCTCTGCGGGCGACTCGCCTTCCGCGTTGATAATCTGACGCTGCTTGTCACCCACCTGCAAAGCGTACGCCGACGCGTCCTGGCCATCAGCCATCAGGTTGGACAATGCGAGAAAACAACGAATCAGAATCTTCTCGTAGTCCTCGCCCGCGTAGGCCAGCCGAGTGTCGTCAGTAAAAGTCGACAGGATCGACTCCCCGGCATCTTTCTCTTCCAGATAGTCGAAACGGTCGCGGACTTCGCGGAGCGTTCGTTCGGCCTCAGCAGGGCGACCACCTGCCAGCTGGATCATGGCTCGGTCGAGTTTCAAAACATCCGCGTCAGTCTTCCGGCTGGAGATCTCGCGCTGCACGATGGACTCGGCCTGCTCCACGCGACCGGCATTAAACGCCGCACGAATCGACTCCAGACGGTCGCCGTGCGTCGCGCAGCCCGAGGCGAAAAACACTCCGGCCAGTGCCATCAACAGCAAGGTCTGATTGAAACGAAGATCGCGCAAGGTAGCCTCGAAACAGTCGGGTGCGTCTCGACACACCTTCCCACACACAGACGATTTACTGGTGCATCCAGACGCACCCTGCATCTTTAGTAATGCTTGACTTTGCCGAGCACCGACTTGTGATAGCCCTTGCGGATTTTCTCAGAAGTCTTCTGAGCGACGCCCGTGTGGATATTCACCAGCTCCAGTGTCAGCAGATAATCACGCTGGTAGTCAGAACCGTTGCTGCGAGTCGTTCCCGACGTCAGCTTCGCAAACAGCAGGTAGTCGAACGGGTTGCCCTGCTTCTCCATGATCGCGACAAACGTTCGCTGGTTGTTTGGCAGAAACAGTTCGTCCGGCCGCAGTCGACCTTCACGCAGCCCCGCTTCGACGAACCGGCGGCTGACGGGCTCGTAAACCTGAGCTTCGACAATCTGCTGATCGATGATTTCGTAGAGCTGTTCTTTGAAATCGCCGAGTTCTTCAGCACTGGCGTTTTCGATTCCGCAGAAACAGATCTTCTTCGGAAAGGTGGCCTGCTCGTTGTGTCCAGCCTGCTGAATCGAACCAGACGATTCCCTGGCCAGCAGATCGACGACCGCCTTCTGGACGAGAGGTTCAAACACGCTGGCACCGGCTTCGTGGCTGCCAACCATATTTCTGTCGTCGCTCTCAAGAATGTGCGCGTACTGCTTGCCGCGGCAGCCACTCAGAACAAACGAGACGAGCGAAGCACCAGCGAGACTGCATTGTTGCAGAAAACGTCTGCGGATCATCGTGAATCCTTTCACGAGACGTGGTGGGAAGTGTGGCGCGAGAAGTCGCTCCGGAGGGGCCACAGATCGTAGCTCAGCGCTCAAACCGCCGCGAGATGAGTTACCGACGCCATTTTCGACGCCCTTGAAACTGCAGGAACCGGTAAAAGATCGGTCCGTTTATTCGCAGGCCCGCAGCAATTATCACAAGTCTGGACAAATTTCGCCGACCAGTTTCTGAACTTCTGGATCGCAGGTTTCCGCCCGGTCGCTATCGAGCTGGCTTCTGCAGATTCCTCAGCGAAATTCGACTGATTGAATTCAACGGCTGAGCAGGGGCCGCCTGGATACTGGCGGAAAATGCGTTCGAGGCACCAGGTGAATCGCCAATCTCGATCGCGAGACTTCCCAGATAAAACAGGGCCTCACCGCGTCGTTCAGCGGAAAAGTCTGAGCGATTGAGCAGGTCGATCAGTTCCCGATAGACGTCTTCAGGTGTCTTGCGGACTGAGTCTGCCAGCACCTGGAAGAACTCTCGATCACCGCCGTCGAGTCGTTTCAGGCTTTTTGTAACGGCGTCCTGATCACCCGCGCGCATGGCCCGGCGAATCAGAGTTTCCGGGTCATCAGAAGTCGCCGAAATCACCCTGGCTCCGTCATGCGTTTGAGACTCGCAACGAGAGATCAGCTGAGCGGCCCACTGTTGTTCCTGAGTGACGGCTGGCGCAGATTGACCGGACAACGTCGCTGCAAATGCCACCGCGGTTTCGGGCTCATCCAGCGCTTCAAGTCCGCGGGACACACGAACAACCTGCTGCGCGGTTAACCGACCACTGGCCAGCAGATGCCGCAGGTGATAGATGGCTCGATACTGGTCGACCAGCGAGTATCTGCGTGTGTGGCGGAAAACACGGTGCGCGATCTCAAAATGACACATAGCCACCAGACGATCATCCTGTCTGATCGATTCCGGCATGACACGAAGCGAGGCGTACGGAAGACGCATCGACAGCAGAACCTGCGCGATCTGCGTGCGTGCGGCATCGCCGTTTCCCGCAAGAACATTTCCAAAGGATCCATCAAACTGAGGACTCGGCCATTCCAGTTCGGAGATCAAGCGGGCTGCCGTCTGATACTGTCTGGTATTCTTCGCGTCGCCATCGGCCCCAAAGACCGTCCGGTGGCTGTCAATCCCCATCAGCTTCCAGTGAGGACTCAGTGACAGCCGCCGAATCGCGTCGAGGTCAGAAGAGTCGACCACCAGTAAGGTCGGTTTCCACTGCTCGATCCACTGCTTGTATCCGCCCCAGGTTCCATCCGAACGAAGATAGCGGGAGCTGCGTACATCGCGAAGGTCGCGGCAAACCTGCTGATAGTTGCCGTACTGATGTCGAAACAGGTCCCAACGATCGTCGACGATCAGATCAAAGTTTTCGCGCGAACCACCGATGCGCCAGTCTGCTGAAAACTCGAGTTGCATCAGCAGTACGCGACCGGAAGTTTCCCACGTCTCCGCGTTGACGAACTGTCGTGGCCAGCGCCCCGTCAGCACCAGCGTCTGGTAGCTTTCGAACTGTGGAGACAGAAACAGAATTGCTAACGGCACAGCACTCCAGCGTACGCGGCGGACGTCCAAAGCATCCTTGAGGACAGCTTGAGGAAAGTCCGTCAGACACACGATTCCCAGTAACGACACCCACTGGTAGTACCGGCAAGTCAGGCACAGCCAAGTGAAGACCGCCAGCGGGACAAGCCTGAGAACAACCTGTCGATTATCTGCATTCCAAACTCTCCACCATGAATGCGAGACCACAAACACCACCAGCCCAATTGAAAGCCAATGAGTGAAACCGCTGCCGGCAGCAGGCGACATCGGCAGCAAGTCTTCAGAAACGGTCACCCATGTAAACGGTCGAGCCAGCGCGGCGGCAAATCCAGGTGAGCATAGCGCGGCCAGGCCACACACCACGGCCAGACTGGCACAAAAACCCAGTACAATTCGAACGCTCAGGTCAGCCCGGCCATCTCTGATCCAGCAGGTCAGCAGCACCAGCAGTACGATGCTGAAGTCCAGACAGAACAGGACGGAGGCAACGACTGCCGTTGTCAGCCCGATGATCGCTTGAAGCGACGTGCCATCCGAACGAACACGCCGAAGCACAATCGTGGTGACGACGATAATCGTTGCGGCGGCAAAATCGACGGGACGAGCCAGAATCGAGAGCGCGATCAGAAATCCAAATCGTACTCCTGAAGCGCTGGAGGCCTTACGTTTCGTCAAAAACTGTGTGATCAGCAGCGACATCGCAATGGCGTACAACCAGTAGGGACATTCCGCGATCGGCTGCAGGGCGGAGATCCTTGCCACCGGAGGATCCCAGGCCCATTCAGGGGCGAGAACTGCGCTGGTTGCTGCAGGCAGAATTCGAACCGTCTGGAAAGGTCCGTCCGGCGCGACGCTGATCAGCATCAGAAACGAGATCGCCCAGTCCTGCCAGCGAAAACCAGGTGACAGCTCTCTGGCAATAACGTCGGCTGGCTTCCTGCGTGGAGCCGGTTTGACTGACGACTGTTGACGGAATCTGCGAGCCATCAGCGCACCCGAATCCAGTGATCAGTAAACCGGATCGGATCCACAGACCGCACTTTGGGCATGTGACACTGCAGACAATCGTCGCCCTGCCCTGCTCCGCAAAGCCTGTGTTCGGGCTGGGAAGTGCTGTGACACTGCAGGCATTGCCAGTCTCCCAGCGAATCCTGAGCTTCCAACGGCAAGTGTGGATCGTGACACGTCGTGCACGTCAGATTCTTTGATGCAGTAAAGCACTTTGACTGGACCAGGCCGATGGGTTGAAAGCGGGCCAGCTCCGGATTGTCGGCGCGAATTTCGTCAACCTCGACCTCTTCCGGGCGACGATGACACTGGGCGCAACGATCAACAGCCTCCGCAGGCGAAGCTGTCTTCCAGAAGTCGTCACGGATTTCGCCATCGCTGGCGATGTGGTCTGCACGAGGTCCGTGGCAACGCTGGCAGTTCACACCGGTCTCGACATCTTCGAGCCGCAGGCGACCATCATCAATCGGCAAGTGACTCGTATGGCAGGCAAAACAACGTCTGGCCTTGGGGTGGTCGTACAGAACACCGAACGGCCCAAGATGGGTGTCGAAATGCTTGTCAGGTTGACCAGGAGTGACGTCAAAGCCGTTAACTTCACGATACCACGTCCACCGAAACTCATTCAGGTCAGTCGCTCCCTGACTGTCTCCCAGCGTTGTAACCCATGTCCGCGCGTGCCGACCTGATCCGAAGCACCAATCGAGCGTGACCTCGCTCGCGCTGCCATCAGAAGAATTCCTGGCATGCGGAATGTCGAACCGAATGTCGACAATCGTTCCTTCATCACGAGCCTGATCACTGTCACCCAAACGAGCCAGCAGTTTCAGCGAATCAGGTGACGATGCCCTGGACAGTGCCTGTGCATGACCGGTCGCATGAAACTGTTCGGCCTGAACATGGCAGTTGATGCAGGTCCGCTCGTCGGCTCGACCGTTGGAAGCCTGGAGCAAATCAACCGGCGGTGCGACGGAAAAACTCACGCTGCCCCATCGGAACAGCGTGAGTGAAATCACCAGTGCCAGGTTTAATGCCAGAAACGACCTGCCCGGCGTTACAACCCGCTGTCGTGCTCGTTCAGTCACTCCTGGTCACCAGATTTTCGAGGCACTGCAGCCTTCATGGGCCGTCGCTCTAGTTAACGAGTTCCCGCTCGGCGGTTTCCTGGTCCGGGGTCAGTTCTTCGGCAGGATCTGGCCCCTCAATGGGTTCCGGCGCTGGGTCACCACAGCCGCACAAAAACAACGAAAACAGCATCGTAACACTTAGCAATGTTCGCATGGTACCACCTGGTCATAAACTGAGAGCCAGCAGGCCACTGGCGTCGAGAAACAAATGAAATCAAAAAGCGACGCCACCCGAAACCTGTCGTTTCGGGCAGCGTTGCAGGAATTCAAAAACGGGTCAGCCTAGAACAGGCCGTCGCTCTGTTCTTCTCCATCAATGGAGCCCGCACCAACCCAGACACCGTGGTCGGTGTTATCACTTGCAAAGTTCACTGCACCATCAGCCATCAGAATATGAGCCCCCCCAACGTGGTAACTGGATGCGTTCTTCATATCCATGGTGGTCTCAGAGGTGTCCTGGTCGCAGTTCACTGTCTTAAAGGTTCCATTATTACCCGAGTTCGGCGGCATCAGCGTGTTAAACCACGGCCCCCAGTGAACACGGCCTGAGGACCAGAAGCGGTTGGCCTGATCGTCCGAGCCACTGATCGCTGAAGACGATGCGCCTGACAGGCAGGTATTCCAGTAGTTTTGGATACGTGTCAGGTTTGCCGACGAGTTACTGAACCAGCGGTTGCTGGGCATTCCTGTCGATGTCAACGCCCCGGCGGCGGAGTTTCGGAACCCGGCAGCTTTGCGACCGTTGTCAGCACCGATCACACCTTCACCAGCCATGATCGTATTACTGGTACCGTCGACGAAATCCCTGAATCTTTTCGATGAAGCCATCGAAAACGGCCCAGGCCCGGTCTTAGCGGACCAGGTAGAGACCGGACCAGCGGAGAGCATGTAGCTGGTCGGAGCCGAGTTTCCAGTCCACTGGCGAGCGGTCGGGTCACTGGGACAGAGAAGGCCAACGATTAAAGTCGAGGAGACCGTCTGATTCCGTTTACCATTAATCGTGCTTCCATTGTTCCAATAGATGTCGAAGTTTGCCGTCTCGTATAGATTCGCCTGGTCCATGAAAGGCAGCAGCATGGCAATGCCGCTCCAGCCTTCCCAGCAGTTATTGGTTGAGGTGCCGGGAGCTTTGACGCAGCCAACTTCGTTGCCCGGCAGCACACTATGCACGTCATGGTAGTTGTGCAGCGCGATGCCTAATTGTTTGAGTTTGCTTTTGCATTCGGCCCGTCGTGCGGCTTCACGAGCCTGTTGAACAGCTGGCAGCAGCAGTGCGACGAGAATGGCGATGATCGCGATGACCACCAGCAACTCGATCAGCGTAAAACCGCGACGTCGTTTGATGAATGTAGACGGTGTCATAAGGCAGCCTCTTCTGAAATGGTAGAAAATGAGAACCCTCGCCAGAACTGGGAGGATAAGAAACCGACCGTGCCGGAATCGACCAGTCGTGAGAAACAAGCCGTGCCCGAGCAGGTGGCCGTGGGCTCAATAAAGAAAGCGGCCCACAGTCCCGTTCACTAATAGCGGCGCCGACAGCGGTAATTAACAGTGAAGGGTCACGAAAATTGACGTCTGTGTCAACGAATCGTTGCCAGAGTCATTGACAGACCATGCGGTCACCATTGCGTTCCAGGAGTATTCTGGCACCTGTCGCCATCTGCAAACAAACCCTCACGGACTCGTTGCCTGCTCAACGAACCTGAGAAGGAAACTGCGACCAGTTCAGGAAGCGATTCCCGGTCTTTTTCGGTGCTTCCGTTGTCCGTAGACGAGTCTCGCGGAAACGTGCTGGCGGTGCCCCGCTCTCGGCTGCATCAGCAAAACGGCTTTGAATCACACCCGGCAATGCAGCAGGGAGTGCAGCTGCTGCCGGATCCGTATGGCGCGACCTGCGGTCGTCAATCTTCGTCAGAACAAGCGGCTGCAATGGCTGATTCGCAGCGGGCGTTTCAGCACCCGCCTGGCGTTCTGAACGGGAAACGACAGCAATCGTGGCACGAGGCTCCGGCACAGGCTTCGTGGCGACTGACGAGACTGACGATTCCGCAGCGGCGAAGACTGCGGGCTCGGTCGAGACTTCTCGAGACCGGGGATCCGGAGCAGTCAGATTTCGCGTAAACTGACCGACTCGCGACAACAGTGCGGCGGCACTATTTTTTGCGACGGGTTGACTGTTCAACTCAGCCTCTGGCGACATTGACGGTTGATCGGTAGCGGCATCAGGCCCCTGCGACCGTACCACGCTGCCGTCGCGGTCTGATGCTGCGACGGATGTCGCTGAACCAGTGGCTGCCAGCAGCTGACCATCCGGCAGGTCGAGTCGCGGCGAACCGGCCAGGACCCAGCTCGACCATTTCTGTTCCAGCTTTTCGACACCCTGACTTCCGTAAAACGTCGCGATCGCGCGGTCCCAGCCGCGGTAGTGCGCGTCGTTGAGGAAGTTGAGAAAGTGCTGGCGGCCTTTCGCCTGAATCAGAAACTCCGTCAGCGAATAGCCTTGAGCATACATCGCCAGAACCTGGTTCGAATCGCCGGGATACTGCGTCATGTTGAGCAGCACTCGAAGTGGAATACGCCGCCCCTGGCTGACCAGTTTCTCTGCCAGGTCAAACGATCGACCCTTTTCGGAAATGTGCTCAACGACGGTCGCCGCTCCCTCATCCGCCCAGCGGGGCACTTTCCGGCGAAAGTAGCAGGCCAGAATCGTGTGATTAACCTCGTGAGGGATCACTGAATCGAGGATTCGCTCAAGACTACCCTGCACTTCCATTTTCCAGCCGTAAACCTCACCGCGATCGAACTTGAAACGCGTTGCCCCACCAGCTCCCAGATTCTTACCTACCTGGACCGAAATCTCGCACGGCTCGCCCCAGTTGTTGATCTCGTGCCCGTACCATTGCATCGCCAGTTCCCGGCGGGCCTCTTCGGCAGCGTCTGCGACCTGTCGAGCGATTTCGACGGTCGGCGCGTGAACAACAAAGTTCGGACTCGCGAACTGAGCGTCTGCCGATCCCATAGCCAGTGAAAGCAGCAACGCATTGAAAGCGACAGGCATCTCTATCCATCCCTGGATTTGCTGGTGAAATGGCGACGATCCCTGTCGCTGCTGAAACATGAAGCAATCGGCGAGCCACTCAGACAACCGCAGGATTCCATGCTGGAAGAAAACCTGGCAGCAATCGACCATCCTGGTGGTGATGCCGGACTCGCCCCCTGGCCCCTGGGGTTCTAAAAATGAAGTCCAGCGTAAAAATCTCATCTCCGACCGCGTACGGTGCGGGCCGAATCCTTGTAATTTCTGCAAATCTGGAAGATTTCGCTTCAGGCGGAGTGAATTTCCGCCGATGAAGTGGCCCTTTAAACTGAGCGGGCTGCACGAGTCTGGGTGGATAGAAAAACGACCGGGATCAGCTTCGGTTGAAAGATCGCCGACCCGCCTCCATAATCCCGCTTCGCTTTTGGTGAGCGATTTTCGCCATCGCCCGGAAGCTGCTATTCCGAGGCGCGATCTGCGGCCAGTTGTCGTAAATACTGGCTGACTTTTCCCATCAGATCAGAACACTTACAAGGTACGTATCATGAGCCGAGTCAGCACTGCTGAAATCCGTAAGCGACGCAAGAAGAAGTCACGACTGAAAAAGAAGCTGACGTGCCGCTTCTGTCCGGATGGTCCCAAAAAATCTCCGCGACCAATTTATGTCGACTACAAGGATCTGCGGACGCTGAAGTCCCTCGTCGACCGAAATGGTCGGATTCTGCCTCGTCGTCGAACCGGAACCAGTGCCAAGTGGCATCGTGCCGTTCGTGTTGCTGTACTGAGAGCTCGCTTTATCGCACTGCTGCCTTACGTGCCTGAGGATTAAGTCTTTCGGTGACGCTTCTGTATTCGTGACGTGACATGGCGATGCTTTGGCTTCGTGACGTGGCGTTCAATGACACAGTGATTCTGTGAGGCACTGTTTTTTACGATTTCGTTTGCCGACCTGTTCGGGTCACGGTGCGGGCTGTTCGTTCTCACCTGTGAGTTGCGATTTCCGCTTCTGCGAGGAGGTTCTTTGCCAATGATGGTTCCTGATCCAGTCGATGTCAGTCAATTGCTTGTCGATGGCTCGTCCTTTGGACATAACGAAATCGGCGAGCTGGAAAAAGCAGTCGCGCGTAACCCGCACACAGTCCGACAGGCCTGCCAGGAGCTTCGTCGGCGAGTCGATTCCGGCGTCAAATCAGAGCGGGATCTGGTCGCCACTGGCTACACGCTGCACCTGCTGAGTAATCATCAGGACGCGGTTCATTATCTGTCTCAGGTAACCGGCAATGATTTCGCCGAGTTCTGCCGCGGTGAGTGTCTGTGCTCGCTGGAGCGGTACGACGAAGCCATTGAGGCTTATCAGGCGGCTGGCAAACACGGTTATGACGCCGTGCAGGTAATTCTGTCACAGGCCGGTGCCATTCGATTGGCCGGTCGTCTGGACGAAGCGGAAGCACTGCTGAAAGCAAACGCTCGAACGGCGGTGACTCGCGCAGACTACTCGTACCAGATGGGTGGGATTCTCGCGGATCGTGGCGACACATTTGGAGCCATCGAATACTTCGAGCGCGCTGTCGACATGGATCCCCACCATTCGAAAGCCTTGTTCCGCCTGGCTGCATTGAACGCGTCATTCGGCAACGACGACACGGCACGAGGACTTTACGAACGGTCGCTGTCGCGGCCGCCGTTTTACCTCGGAGCCCTGATCAATCTCGGACTTCTGTACGAAGATGTCGAGCGCTACGAAGCGGCGGCGTTCTGCTTTAAACGCATCGTCGACTTTGACCCGAACCACGAAAGGGCTCGACTTTATCTCAAAGACATCGAAGCCTCTGGCAAGATGTTCTACGACGAAGACGCCGTGCGCCGCAGCCGCGAAGAGGAGCAGGTTCTCAACACGCCCATCGCCGACTTCGAACTTTCCGCTCGAAGCCGAAACTGTCTCGACCGAATGGAAATCCACACGCTGGGCGACCTGACTCGCATCAGCGAAGCCGAACTGCTCGGCAGCAAGAACTTCGGTGAAACTTCGCTGAAAGAAGTTCGCGACATTCTGGATTCCCGCGGGCTGTCAATCGGCGAGAACGTCACAGATGCGAAACGTCAGGCACCGCAGCAGGTGAAACGGGAAGACCTGCCGGACGAGCAGAAGGCTGTGTTCGACGCGCCGGTTGCCGATCTGAACCTGTCCGTGCGAGCTCGGAAGTGCGTGTCGCGACTCAACATTACGACCATCGGTGAAATTATGAACCGCAGCCCGGATGACCTGCTCGGCGTTCGAAACTTCGGCGTGACTTCGCTGAACGAGATTCGCGCGAAACTGGCTGAGATGGGTCTCGCTCTGCGAAACGACTGATTCTCCGACGGTGATCCAGAGCTGGAAGAACAAAACAGGCCCGACACAACTCGTGTGTCGGGCCTGTTTCTTTGGCATCAGGAACTTAACTCAGTCAGCAATCCGCCAGTTATTTGCCATCGGCAAATCGGCGAGCGACTTCGTCCCAGTTCACGACGTTGAAAAATGCGGCAACATAATCAGGACGACGGTTCTGATAGTTCAGGTAGTAAGCGTGCTCCCAGACGTCGAGTCCCAGAATTGGCTTGCCGCCGATTCCGGCGACGGCTTCGCCCATCAGAGGACTGTCCTGGTTGGCGGTTGAACCGACAGCCAGTTTTCCGTCAGCCTTGACGTACAACCATGCCCAGCCGCTACCGAAGCGAGTGGCAGCAGCTTTCGAGAATGCTTCTTTGAACGCGTCAAAGCCGCCGAGATCGCTGTCGATGGCTGCAGCCAGATCACCAGAAGGTGTCCCGCCGCCGTTCGGGCTCATGACTTTCCAGAAGAGCGAATGGTTGGCGTGACCGCCGCCGTTGTTGCGGACCGCTCCGCGTTTGTCTTCAGGAACCTGTGTCAGATCGCTGATCAACGCTCCGATGCATTCCGGAACTTCCAGGCCTTCGGTAGCTGCGTTCACGTTGGTGACGTAGGCGTTGTGATGTTTGCCGTGGTGAATTTCCATCGTGCGGGCATCGATGTGTGGTTCGAGTGCGTCGTATGCGTACGGCAGTTCGGGAAGTGAGTAAGCCATTGTGCAGTTCCTCCTGGGTTTGCAGTTGAGCGAAGCCGGACGTGGCATCGCTTGAAGTCTATGGGCGGTTTGTCACCAGCCAATGAACGCGTCACAGGTATTCTAGGGGCGTGATCGGGAATTCGTAACCATGGCGCTATCGCCGCGGTTCCTGCCGCTCGACGTGCTCCCCAGTCGCAGACGGAGTTGCAATGCAGGAGCGGCACCGTTTCAATCAACCGCCACGATTCCGGACAAAACATTCTCCACTTATAACGAGAAGCGTTTCAGACGGAAGCACTACCTGGAATGAACTCTGCTATGGAGCGACTCATGCGAATTGTTCTCTCAACGGTTTCGGTTTACGCGGTACTCCTGCTGGCAATACCGCACGTTTTCGCCGCCGACGCCGTCGATCCGAATCCTCCGAAAGTCGCGACGCTCGCGCCAAGAGCTGCAGCTGAAGCGCAGCCGTACGAGCGAGTAACGTTTCACGCCGCCCCGCGACCATTGCCGAAAGATGCGGTCACGCATGACTGGAAGTCGTTCCTTGGACCAACTCATAACGGAGTCTCCACCGAAACCAGGTTGATCAAAACGTTCCCGTCGACCGGGCCAAAGATTGTCTGGGAAATGGAAACCGGCAATGGTTACGCGTCGCCGTCAATTCAGGGCGAACATCTCGTCTACGTGCATCGCATCCGGGATGAAGTCGTCATCGAGTGCCTGCATCCTCAGACGGGTGCCAAGTACTGGGAGCATCGTTACAGCACCGATTACGCAGACCGGTACGGCTACAGCGATGGCCCGCGAGCCAGCCCGGTCATCGATGACGACCGCGTTTACCTGCTGGGCGTTGAAGGAAATCTGATCTGCTTCGAACTGACGACCGGGCGCATTCTCTGGCAGCGGAACATCAACAAAGACTTCAACGTGAAGCAGGATTTCTTCGGTACAGTTGGAACGCCACTGCTTCAGAACGGCAACCTGATTATTAACGTGGGCGGCCAGCAGGGTCCGTGCGTTGCCGCCTTCCACAAAATGACCGGCAAACTCGTCTGGACGGCTGGTAAGAGCAACTGGGGACCAAGCTACGCGTCGCCGATTCCGGCAATGTTTCACGGAAAACAGCGTGTGCTGGTGTTTGCTGGCGGCGACAGCGAACCATCAACAGGCGGGTTGCTCTCGCTGGATCCGATGAATGGAAAAGTCGACTTTGAGTTTCCCTGGCGAAGCACCAAGTACGAATCGGTCAACGCTTCGTGCCCGGTCGCCATCGGAAATCAGGTGTTCATTTCGGCAACGTATCGAGCCGGCAGTGCCCTGGTGAATGTGAAACCGGACTTCACCTCGTCTGTCGAATGGACGATGCGCGATCGAGAACACAACACCGAAGGCGACCTGCTGGGCATCCATTGGAACACGCCCATCGTGAAAGACGGACATCTCTACGCGTTCGACGGTCGCAATGAACCAGACGCATCGCTCGTCTGTGTCGACATCAAAACCGGTAAAGTGGTCTGGCGTGAAATGCCGGAATGGGACGAGACGATCGAGCTGAACGGCCAGACCCAGAAACTCACGCTGAGCACGCTGCGAGGGAACCTGCTGCACGTCGATGGTCGCTTCCTTTGCCAGGGAGAACTCGGGCACCTGCTCTGGCTGGATCTCAGCCCGGCTGGCTACAAGGAAATTTCGAGGTGTCGTCCATTTCTGGCACGATACACATGGGCCTTGCCCGTCATCAGCCAGGGTCTCGTTTACATCAATCAGAACAGCGCGGACGTAACCACCAGAAAAGGCAGCCGCCTGATCTGTTTCGACTTTCGAGCTGAAGAGTAATCGGGCTTCCGTATGTCGGACCTCGCTCACCCGCTGACGCTATGGCTGGCACGCGCGAGCATGGCGTTCTACGCAATCGCAGTGTTGATTTCCGCGTCGCGTCGTGATTCGGCACCAAAGAAGTTCAAACAGTGCCGAGCAGCCTGGTCCGCAGCCTGCCTGTTGCTGATCGCGCATGTTGTGGCCGCGTTTCACTTTGAGCACCACTGGAGCCACATTACCGCGTTGCAACACACGGCAGAACAAACAGCTCAGGTTACAGGGATCAACTGGGGCGGCGGGCTGTATTTCAACTACGCGTTTCTGGTCCTGTGGTTGGTGGATGTTGCTGTTCTATGGCGAGTTTCCGGGAACAGTCATTCCATGCTGCATCGGGTGACCAGCCTGGCGTGCCTCTTCATGGTCGTTAACGCGACGGTTGTCTTTGGCCCAGGCTGGTGGTTCTGGCCTGTCGCGGCAGTCGGCCTCGCGGCGGCAGTCATTTACCAGTGGAGTCATCGGGAAACTCAGGCACGCGACAACGACATCAGAAACCAGTCGCCCGAATCTTGACGGCGATGTTCACCGCCCGCCAATTCTTCACGCGTCAGCCCACTGAGTCGCCGAAAATTTCGGTATGGACACCGATCCGGAGTTTCCCCAAGAATTCCGCCCTCGCGCTGAGGGGCTGGGAGCCTCGTGGCCAATCAGGCCCGCTGGGGAATTGGGAACTGGAGTGTTCATGAC
>JABMPE010000635.1 GCA_013203845.1 Rhodopirellula sp.
AGGCTCGTTTGTTGGCTTGATGGACGGCATCGATTTGCTCCTTGGTCGGAAGATATCGAAGATAGACCCAATCGGCGTTTGTTGCTGCGAGTGCATCCCGGAACTCGTCGGGGTTGTTGGCGACGGCGGCGGTGTGTGCCTTGGAAGAGGTCTGTCTGATTCGGTCCCGTAACCCCGGCTCAACAATCGTTCTGCCGATAAAGAGTAGCCGGTGTAAGACCTTGTGCTTTTCTGCCAGCCGAACAACTTCCTCCCCTACATCCGCAGCCTTCAGATCGACGGCAATCAGCACGTGGTGCTGCTTGTATCGGGAGAGCAGTTCGAGAACTTCGTCAACTGTCGGAACTTTCTCTCCGGCGAACTTCAAATCAAACCAACTACCAGCATCGAGTTTTCTGATATCGGCAAGCGTTAGTTCGGAAACCTTGCCGGTGCCGTTCGTCGTTCGGTCTACGGTGCCATCGTGGAGGCAGACGAGTTGACCGTCTTTCGATCTTTCGACATCGAATTCGAATCCTAGCCTCAGTTCGAGGCACGCTCGAAAGTTCGCCAAGGTATTTTCCGGTGCGTGCCGAAGCAGCCCACGGTGCGCAACGATGAGTGGTCCATCGGCGTAGGCGCACGTCTGGGTAACTGAGCAGGCAACAGACAGCAGGACGGCGAAGATTCTTGTCATTCTTTTTTCTCAGTTGCTATGAGGTGCGTACGGCAATGGCGTTTTCATTTCCTTCGGTGGCGCGACGAGCAGGTAACGAGGAGAGCCGCATGGCGTTGAGTCCTCAGAGCGTTAAGAAAACCAGCAGCATTCTAAACTCCAATGCTACCACAAAGTTTCGGTGGCAAGCGTATCCCGGAATATGCAGCAGAGTCCAAGATGGATCACGATCCCCAGTTCATCCACGTCATGCTCAATTGCAGCACGGTCGCAATCGAAACCCACACGAAGTACGGCACTTGCGCCACGGCGACCCATTTGTGATGTTTCCAGATCGCCAAGGACATCCAGATGATCGTCCCCCAGACAATCAGAATATCGACCGCAGCCAGCGGCAGGTTTCGCAGCCCGAACTGAATTGGCGTAAAAATCACGTTGGCAACGAGATTGATCGCAAAGGGAATCGCAACTTTTCGTGGCACATTCTTCCGAAACGTCTGAACAAAGACGAAGCCGAAACTCACGATGATGATCGGATAGAGAATCTGCCAGATCAGGCCAATTGTCTTTGGCGCTGGCGTCCAGCCTGGCTTCCAAAGGGTCTCATACCAGTCCATCCAGGTCATGCGTCGATTCTTTCAAAGTCAGGTTGTGCGTTCACTTGCAGGCATCAGGGAAGTTTCGGCGGTGTGATTTTCGGTGCCTTGCCAGACAGTGACTTGAGGAACTCGACCATCGGCGCAATGTCCGAGAAGCTAACACCATCCAGTGCCGCAGTATCCGGACTCAGTCCATCCGGCCCGGAATCCGGGATACCACGAAAATAAAACGTGACGACACCATCGATCGTCTTTTGCGAGCCGTCGTGCATGTACGGCCCAGTCTCTGCGATGTTGCGTAGGCTGGGAGTTCGGAAACGGTAGCGGTCTTCCTTCTTGCCGGTGATTTTGGCCCGGCCTTCATCTTTGAATGAAACTCCGAGCCGGTAGAACTTTCCGTCACTCAGTAACGGTCCGTTGTGACACTCAATGCAGCCCGCCTCTCCACGGAACAGCTCCAGCCCTCGTTTCGCATCAGCAGAAAGAGCGTCTTTGTCACCGGCCAGAAAACGATCAAACGGTGACGGCTCTGTCACCAGAGTGCGTTGGAATGCGGCCAGCGATTTGGCAATTCCCTCTCTGTTCGGCCTGGTGCCGAAAACATCCTTGAACTCGGTGACGTAGCCGGAGATCGCTGCCAGTTCCGTTTCAAGATCATCCAGGTTCTGATTCATCTCGAATGTTGATTGAATCGGGCCAAGAGCCTGCTGTTCCAGACTCGCCGCACGACCATCCCAGAAGAATGTCTTGAAGAATCCAACATTCAGACAGGTCTGTGTGTTTCTCTCCAGCAGCTTTCCCTTAGCTCCGGGTGAAAGGGCGAGTCCATCACCGTATGCCTTGTCCGGCATGTGACACGTCGCACAACTCATCTGGTTGTCACCGGACAGCCGTGGATCGAAAAACAGCTTCTTACCAAGTTCGACTTTGGCCGGAGTCGTCGGGTTGTCCTTTGGAGCCGATGCCTTCTGCGGCAATGGCACGAGTTTGGATTTGGCATCCGGCTTTTCGGCGGCGGATAAGGACGCCACAAAGAGAAGACAGCAAACTGGCAGCCAGCGAGTCATCAGAACCC
>JABMPE010000636.1 GCA_013203845.1 Rhodopirellula sp.
ATGGAGTTCAGTGCAAAGCTGCGGCGAGTCATGCTGCCGGTGTGCCAGTGTTCGAGGACTCGACCGGTGCTCAGCACGAACGGGTATTCGGCATCGGGAAGTTCGTCGGCGGGCAGGTATGGGCAGGGGACGAAGCGGCCGCGACCGGACTTCGTGGGAAAGCCGTCGCCGAACAGAATCTGGACTCCGTCGCCGGTTTCCGGATCGGGACACGGCCAGAGCTTGCCGGTCGGGCC
The DNA here is from genome assembly GCA_013203845.1 of Rhodopirellula sp. Lineage (GTDB taxonomy): Bacteria > Planctomycetota > Planctomycetia > Planctomycetales > Planctomycetaceae > JABMPE01. Next base: position 237 of record JABMPE010000636.1, read on the forward strand.
AAGATTTTCGTGCGTCAGGCCGGCATAGCTGCTGGTGAGCGAGGTGAACTCGGCGAACACGTCGGCGGTCGATGCGTAGTTCATCGGAAAGCCGAGTCGCTCGGAAATGTCGCAGATGATCCGCCAGTCCTCGCGTGCTTCGCCTGGCGATTCCAGCACCGGTCGTCCAACCTGAACTCGACGGTCCGTGTTGGTGTACGTGCCGGATTTTTCAAAGTAACTGCTGGCCGGCAGGATGACGTCGGCGAATTCGGCGGTCTCCGTCAGGAAGATGTCCTGTACGACCAGGAAGTCGAGTGCCGACAGTGCCTTCCGCACTTTGTTGCTGTTCGGGTCTGAGATGAACGGGTTCTCGCCCAGGATGTACATGCCTTTGATTGATCCAGCCAGAGCGGCTTTCATGATCTCGACGACGGTCAGACCGGGATTTTCGTGGAGCGTTCGTCCCCAGGCAGTTTCGAACTTCTGGCGAATGGCGGCGTCAGTGACTGGCTGGTAATCGGGAAAGACCATCGGGATCAGGCCGGCGTCGCTGGCTCCCTGCACGTTATTCTGGCCTCGCAGCGGATGCAGTCCCGAGCCTGGCTTGCCGACGTTGCCGGTCATCAGGCACAGCGAGATCAGACACCGGGCGTTGTCGGTTCCGGTAGTGTGCTGCGAGATGCCCATGCCCCAGAAGACCAGCATGCCGCCGATATCGCCGCCGGTCGGAGTTGTCTCGCCGATGGTTCTTGCGATGGCTCGGATTTCGTCCGCGGGAACGCCGCAGATTTTCGAGGCGACTTCCGGTGAGTAATCAGCCAGCAGCAGTGTTTTGAGTTCCTCAAAGTCTTCGGTGAATGTTGCGATGTAATCCTGATCAACCAGCCCTTCAGCGATCAGCGTGTGCATCACTCCGTTGTAGAAAGCAACGTCGGTGCCGGGTTTGATCTGAGCGAAGTGCGTGGCGAAGTCGGCGAGATCATGACGCCTGACGTCTACCATGATCAGCTTCGTGCCGTGCTTTGCGGCGTCTTTCATGAAAGTCGCGGCAACCGGATGATTGGACGTGGCGTTGCTGCCCGTGATCAGGGCGACACCGGAACGCTCGACATCCGCAAAGACGTTGGTGACGGCTCCGGAGCCAATCGTTTCCATCAATGCGGCGACCGACGACGCGTGGCAAAGCCGCGTGCAGTGGTCGACGTTGTTGGTTCCGAAACCGCCGCGAACCAGCTTCTGAAACAGGTAGGCTTCCTCGTTGGAGCACTTGGCCGATCCAAATCCGGCGAGCGCGTTGCCGCCGTGCGTGTCCCGGATGCCGCACAGCTTTGTACCGATCAGATCAAGAGCTTCCTCCCAGGAAGCTTCCCGGAACGCCGGCATGACTTCGGCATAGTCGACAACTCCCCCAGCGCGACGACTGACTGATTGAGTGACCTCACTGGACAGCGGACCTTTGGGATAGGCGTTGTCGATGCGAATCAGAGGCTTTGTCAGCCGTTGAGGGTGCATCGGGTAGTCCCAGCCATAGCGGCCTTTCACACACAGCCGACCGTGATTGACCGGGCTCTCGCGGCCTTCCGCCATCACGATTTGATTGTCCTTAGTATGGAAGGTGATCGCGCAGCCAACTCCGCAATACGGACACACGCTGTCGACCGGCGTCATTTCATCCGATGGGATGACCGGCAACGTGATCTGCTGCTGAACCAGCGCGCCGGTCGGACATGAACTGACGCACTCACCGCACGATACGCAGGTGCTGTCGCCCATCGGGTTACTCAGGTCGAACGCGATCTGTGCCGCAAACCCTTTACCACTGCGACCGATGACATTGTTCGACTGGATGTCGTCGCACGCTCGGACACAGCGATCACACAGGATGCACGCCTGATGATCGACCGCGATGACCGGCGAGCTGCCATCAAAGCTGCGCCAGCCCGTGCGGTCATCGTGATCACTGAGTCTCGCCGTGGCCGGCGTGAATCGTTCGGCTGGACCAACGCAGCTGGCCCCTGCGCATTCAGCGTCTGCTGTGAGGTTGTCTGGCAACAGGCCGTACTGCCGACCGAGCGCTTCGAGCTCGCAGTCACCGGACGACAGCTCGCGAGCACACGGAACAGGATGCTCGCTGAGGAGCAGTTCGGTCAGGACTCGGCGATGCTTTTCCACTTTCTTTGAGGACGCATCGACGGTCATGTCCTGCTGGCACGCACGCATGCACGACGGAGCGAGGACTCGTTCGCCGACATCAACAACGCACATCCGGCAAACGCCGACCGGCTCCATGCCTTCGGAATGGCACAGCACCGGAATATCGATGCCGGCATCGCGGGCTGCTTCCCAGATCGTCGTTCCAGCGGGAACGGTGAGCTGTTGTCCGTCGATAGTCAGCGTGACGTTGGGTTGCTGGGGAGTCGGAATGATCATGGCATCTCGTCGAGTCTGTGTTGCCGGAACTGCGCTGCGCTTGTTCCAGCCTACGAGTTGAATGGATTCGGCGGCACGGCGTCGGGGACGTTTTTCATCAACGACAGGATTGGATTCAGGGCGACCTGACCGAGGCCACAGATCGAGGTTTGTTCGAGTGTCTCACCGAGTTCCGGCAGGATGGCCAGCTCGGAACCGTCTGATTGCCCGCACGCGACGTCGTCGAGAATCTGGACCGCCTTCTGACTGCCGACTCGACACGGCACGCACTTACCGCAGGACTCGTTGCGGAAGAAACGGACGATGTTGGTCGCCAGATCGAACAGGTTGTGCTGATCACCAATCACGATGACGGCTCCAGTACCGAGCATGCTGCCGGCGGCTTTCATCGCGTCGAAGTCCAGCGGCGTGTCGACCTTGTCAGCGGGGAGAAAGTTCGAGCTGGCTCCGCCAGGCAGGAAGGCCTGCAACGTCACTCCGTCTGACATGCCACCAGCCAGTGCGATCAGTTCTGCGACCGTGGTCCCGATGGGGATTTCGTAGACGCCGGGTTGTCTGACGTCGCCGGAGACGGATACGAATTTGAGCCCGACGAAATCTCCCTTTCCCTGCTCGCTCCACCAGTCGACGCCCTGTGTGACAATTGAAGTGGCCAACGCGTAGGTTTCGACGTTGTTGATCAACGTCGGCTTGCCCCACAGCCCGTGCGTGCCGGGATAGGGCGGTTTGTTGCGAGGCTCGCCGCGTTTGTCTTCCAGAGCTTCCAGCAGCGCCGTTTCTTCGCCGAGGATGTAGCCGCCCGGCGAGACGAAGATTTCAATGTCGAATCGTTTGCCGGATTCGGCGGCGTTGTCTCCGAGAATGCCGATCTCGCGAGCGTGCTGCAGTGCAGCTTCCAGTGCCTTCTGCTCACGTGCGTATTCGTGTCGCAGATAGACGATGCCGGTTTCTGCTCCGATCGTCAGCCCGGCCAGCAGCATGCCCTCAATGAGCAGATGCGGAAGCTCTTCCAGAATGACTCGATCTTTGAACGTGCCGGGTTCACTCTCGTCAGCGTTGCAGATGACATACTTCTGAGCTTCAGATTCGCCTCGGACCAGTTCCCACTTTCGTCCGGTCGGAAACCCCGCTCCCCCCATACCTCGCAGACCGGATTCTTTTAACGCTTCAATGCAGACGTCGCCGGGATCAGCACTGAGTTTCTTTGCGGTGCCGTAACGTTCGTCCGGTGTGGCGTATGGGTCGCACTTCCATCGCCTCGGTGTCTGCGTGGGATCGTTAGCCGGCAGCGGCTGCGAGCCATCGATCAACGCCAGCAGGTTGTCGAGCGACGCGTTGCCGACGGGAATTTCATCTATCGAAACGGCGGGTGCATTTTCGCAGCGACCGATGCACGAAACTTCGACGATTTCAACGTCTTCCTGAGCAGCGAGATTCTCGCGCAGGTCGGAAGTCAGCCTGGCACAGCCACTCATCGCACAGGCGACGTCGCGACACACATGCACGGTTCTGCGTGACGGCGGAGTCCGTCGAAAACTCGGGTAGAAACTGACGAGCCCTTCCAGACGGTACAACGGGACTCGTTGTTGTTTGGCGATCTCCCGCAACGAGTCATCGCTCAACCAGCCGAGTTCGTGCTGAACTCGCGTCAGCTCGCGAAGAAGTTTCACAGCGATCGTCCTCTTGTCAGGTAGCGGAAGTCAGAATTCAGTGCGAAGCGAAAGTTGAATGTCGGAACTGTAGCTTGCCAGCGACGTTCTGTTCGAGGCGACCTGGCGGATTTCGTCGCAGCGATCTGCGGGCTGAAGAATCAGTCGAGTGGGCGTCGTGACACGCCACGGGAAGAGAGTTGTGCGTTAAGACGCACCGTTTTCACTGAGTCTCGCAATCTCGTGTATGGACCGGACAGACAGGTAACAGTCATTCGGTCCATACAGGGCCGTGGCGAGCGCCCTGTTTGAATCAGTGGTTGCGAGCAGACTCACGCTCTGCCGAATGCCCGTTAACGAGCGGTCGCGAAAAGCAAGAGACGACACAAAAACACATTCTTTCTTTTTGTGTCTTCTCGCGCGTTTTCATGGCCAATCAATTCCTCTGAACATGTCCGCACCAGAAGAACGAAGATCGTTGCCTCACTCTGACTTCGGAGCGAGAATCCCCAGCGAACGCAGCTTCTCGCCGCATTCATCGCGTTCCCGGCTACGGTTGAGACCGGCCCATTTTTCGTCCTGAACTTCCAGGAACAAGGCCTCGTCGTACGGCGGAGCGATGCCGCGTTCGGCTCCGACGGCCATCAGTCGCTGGATGACTCCCTGATCAGGCTGCGTCAGAAACTTCCCGTTGATGCGGTAGTCGCTGAACGCTTCCCAGACACACGGGAAGAGCGGCTGGACGATCTGCTCGCCGATCGTGCGGGCGAATTCGCGAATTTCCAGCTGAGCGTGCGAGTCCATCCGCAGCGCCAGAAAGTGCAACAGATTGTGCAGGTCGACCTTCCAGTAAGCTTCGGTGTAAGTCGACAGCGGCAGATCCTTGCGAGCCTGTTCGCGCGCGACGCCTTTGTCCAGCCGTTCCTGATAAACGCGGCGAGACATTTCCTGCAGCTCTTTCTCAGAAGCCGTCATCTCGGCGCCGAGTGTCTCGTCCAACAACCCGTCGCTGCCCTGCCGGTTGGATTCCGCCTGCGTTCGCCACTCGCCCGGCGGAGTGGTTTGCATGGCATCGATCGCGATCGAATACCGCGTGCTGTACTCGTTGACGTTGGCGGTGCGGTGCCGAATCCACTGCCGCCAGCAGTCCATGGGAACTCGGACGAGCAGTTTGATCTCGGCCATCTCGAACGGCGTCGAGTGTCGATGCCGCATCAGATAGCGGATCAGCGTGCGGTCGTCGGACACTTTCCGAGTGCCTTCGCCGTAGCTCACCCGCGCCGCCTGCGTCACGGCTGCGTCGTCGCCCATGACGTCGACCAGGCAGACAAACCCGTCGTCCAGCACCTGGAACTTCTTCCAGCGAAGCTCATCCACAAGAGCCAACCGCTCCTGCGCCGCCTGCCGATTGTCTGAAGAATCGCCGTCCGTGCTCTGAGAATCAGTCATCGATAAATCCGTAGTCTGCTGCGTCAGCCGCGTGCGGATCGAGAATTACAGTGAAAGAGACTCGCACCGTGCGGCACCTTTCGCTGTGGTCTGCCGGCCTGATTGGGTTGTAGCAAACCAGCCACGCTGGGAAGCAGTGTGAAGAAATGAGTTAGAACGCTGGGAAGACGGATTCTTGACGCCTCGCGGCGGCACGTCCAGCGAACGCGAATTCCGAAGTGAAACTGGCATCGAAGACAACATTGTCGCGTGATTTCCTGGCCGCAGTTGATCACTATTCGCCGCCGCCGCCGCGGCTGCTGTTTCTGCCGACCGCGACGCGTGGGTCACATCAACCAAACAAACCTGATCAGTCAGACTTTCAACCAGGGAATAGATCATGAGCGAACGAATCGTCATGCGGACGGGCGAGGCACTTGTCGAAGACACAGCACCGTGGTCGGCGGCGGAACCCGAAGTGGTCATCGGTGAACTCGACGGTCCGGTCGGACAGGCCATCGCCAACCTGATGGGAGACCAGACAAAGGGGCATTCGAAGGTCTTCGCGATTCTGGACTGCGATATTCAGGTGCGACCGGTCACGGTGATGGTCAGCAAAGTCACGGTCAACAGCGAAAAGTACACCAACATTCTGATGGGGACCGTGCAGGCCGCCATCGCCAACGGAGTCCTCGACGCCGTCCGCGCCGGCGACATCCCGAAAGACAAAGCCAACGACCTGGGCATCATCGTGTCGGTCTGGCTGGACCCCAGCGTGGTTTCCGAGCAGATCGACCACACGATCCTGTTCAACACCCACCGCGCGGCGATTTCAAAAGCCATTCGCAAAGCCATGAACAACGAACCGTCCATCGACTGGCTGCTGGACAACCAGGACAAAATCACCCACTGCTTCCACAAAATGGCCCTCGACGGAGAAATCTAACCCCCGTCAGGCAGCGACGTAGAATGCCTGCCTGAACATTAACGAGGTGCTGTTGTCACCAACTCTTGCAATGAAATATCTTGAAATGTTCAGTCGAAGGGAGACTTTTCCTATCTGAAACAGTTTCGTCGATTCTCTTTATCTGCGAGTCAGGATTCCATGTCAGAAACTGTCGAACAACGGCTGACTAAAGTCGAGCAGGAAATTGAGCTTATGAAAGCTCGGACAGAAAGTGAGCGTCCGAAACAAAGCTGGATTTCAGAGGTGACCGGGTCGTTCAAAAACGATCCGGAATTCGACGAAATCCTGCGGCTCGGTAAGGAGATTCGAGAGGCAGACCGTCCTGCGAACGACGCCTGAATGTTCATTCTCAATACGGATCATCTCTGGATTCTGCAGCGCCAACGCGGACAGGAATCCGAGGCGTTGAGTCATCGGATTCAACAGCGCGCCGAGTCACGGTTCTTCCTGACGATCATTTCATTCCAGGAACAGATCCAAGGCTGGAATGCGTACATCGCGCGGGCAAAGGATGAGGATTCAGTCGCTCAAGGTTATGGAAAGCTGGAAGGAATTCTGAGTTAATCTGGCTTTTTTCGTCCAACCTGGCGGTTCCTGTAGACAAACCGGGGGATGAGATGCCTCAATGTCAATATTGACGGCAGTGACGAACTGGATTTCCGGCGAGTTAGCATTGCTTCTGGAGACGACGATTGAGCGATTCGGCAGCGAAAACATCGATCTGGACAGAGGTGGCAGCTGTTTCTGCTGATCTCGGACGGGGAGATCGTTCTGCGCTGACTCGCCTTTACGATGTCGCGGCGCCTCGGTTGCTGCGGTATGCCGAGACGCTGACTCGGAATCGCGCCGACGCTGAGGATGCGGTGCAGTCGGCTCTGGTGAAGGTTGCCCGGAAGCCGAAGCAGCTGGCGAATGCTGACAAGCCGTGGGCTTATCTGGTCCGGATGGTGCGGAACGAGGCTCTGAAAGTGATCGGTCGGCGAAGACCAATCGCGTCTTTGGCAAGTCTGCTGCAGGCGTGGCGACCGGTGGAATGCCCACTGGAACAGCAGGAATCTCGCGAGCAGGTTCAGCAGGCCGTGGCGAAACTTCCTGCCGAACAGGCGGAAGTGGTTGTCCTGAAAATCTGGGAGCAGTTCACCTTTGCCGAAATCGCCGAGCTGATCAGCGAGTCGCCCAACACCGCCGCCAGCCGCTACCGCTACGCTCTGGAAAAACTTTCCCGGCATCTGCAGCCGCTGGTTGATTCCGCTCGGGCCGACATCGACAAGCAGGGACACCTGGAGAACGATCCGTCAGAGACTTCCCCGCCTGAAACGGCGAAGTCGGCAACTGGCCGCAGCAGCAGCCAGGAGGTGCCACGTGTCTGACACCGAACGATTGTTTGCCGCACTGGGAGCTGAAGTCCCGGATTTCGAGCCAACGGACTGGGAGTTTGCCGCGGAGGAAGAGCTGATCTTTTTCTGCGACAACGCTGCCGATCCTCGCGCCGGTCTGCGAACGGAATTGCTGATCCAGCTTGACCGGATTGATCGCGGTCGTGAATTCACCAGCCGCCTGATCGTCGCGGCGTCGTTCATGCTGGCGGCTGTGCTGGTCGTGTTTGGACCGGGCAACGACGCCACACATTCCGAAGCAGTGGCCCAGGTTGAGCCAATTCGAGCGGCCCGATTTCCATTAGGCTCTCCTGACAGCGGCCCGGCAGCGCTGGTTGAAGCCAGCCGCGAAACCGACTCGTGGGCTCTGGTCGAAGCGTACCGTGAAATCCGTGAGCAACACCGCAACAAACTGTCTCGCAGACTGAACGTCGGCACGGTTCAGTAAAGAATCGCGAGGAGAGCCCGGAACAAGCTCTACGCGGTTCCGGCATGCAGTCGCCAGCTGGATTTCGCAGGAACTACGCCGCGCGGCGGGATTGCTGCTGGCGTTGCAGCACAGCGTTGACGGCATCTGAGACACGGTCGACAGTCAGATCTTCCATGCAGGCCAGATGGCGGGAGCCTCGGTTCGGGCAGCGTTTCCGGTAGCTGGCGTGGCAATCGACGCACGATGATATCAGTTCGTGAGTCGCCCCCAGCGGGCCGGAAATCTGCGGGCTCGTGCACGTGAAGAGGCCGACAACTGGCGTGTCGAGACTCGCGGCAAGATGCAGCGGGCCGGAGTCGTTGGCCAGCAGACAGTCTGCCTGTTGCAGAAAAGCGGCCAGCCTGATTTGCGACGTTTTGCCGGCGAGGTTCAGAACAGACTTCGACGGGATGAACTTTCTCATCATCAATACGAAGTGTTCGCCAGCGCTGACTTCGGCAGCGCCGCCCAGAATGGCCACACCAGCTCCGTGAACCCGCATTGCTTTGCAGGCGACAACGGCAAACTTTTCGACAGGCCAGCGTTTGGTCGCCCAGTCGGCTCCGGGGTGAACCGCCAGCAACGGTCGCCGCCGCGAGCTGGCCTGTTCGATCGCCCATTCGGTGGTGCGGGAGTCGATCGTGACTTCGCTGACGCGGCGCAGGTGGCCGACGCCAAGCGACTCCGCAACGCGCCAGTACCGAACCATCTCGGGCACCAGCGGTCCCGAATCGTGAATCAGATCGGTGTAAGTATAGCTGGAGCCTTCGCACGCGGTCTCCAGACCCAGTCGGATGGGAGAGCCAGTCGCCAGACACATCAGCCCTGTTCGTAATTGACCTCGCAGATCAATTGTCAGACCAAACTGCTGAGCCTGCAAATTGCGAAGCAGTGGTCGCCATTGGTGGATCATCTCACGACGTTTGTAGGAAATCACACGAGCAACGCGCGAGTGACATTCCAGCAATCCGGAATTTTCTTCGCTGACGATGGCGATCAGTGCCGCATCGGGAAACCGCTCGGTGAGTGCGGGCAAGAGAGGCAGACTCCGCACGACTCCACTCAACGAATTCGGCAGGATGATGCCAATTCGCTGGTGCGTGATTGCGTTGAGCCGTGTCGCCAGGTCCGACATCCGTTTCCACCTGCGAGTCCCGGAGTCGACGAAGTATCACCCTGGGAATTGACCGCTTTGAGCCCCCCTGCTCTGCGAAAGCGAACTGTATCCGTCATCTCAATTCGGCAGCAATATCGACCGAATTCATGGCGTGTTAAGTTGGCGAATTATTCACAATCCACACCGTTCGATGTGACTGGCGGGGCACACTCAGTCTGCCCGTATGACGGAAATCCCAGGCTATTCATTGTTGAAGGGGCGATCGGTCAGATCAACCTGGATCGTCACCTTCCGCCCGCCTCGCCAGACGACGACTTCGGCCATTTTATCGGTGTCAGAAAGGCTGACTTTGTTGATCAGGTGGCTTTCGTCGAGAACCTCGATGCCGTTGAATTCGAGAATGACATCGTTGTATTTCAGGTTAGCCTGAGCGGCGGGAGTATTTGGGTAAACTTCGACAACCCTGGCACCGCGGACTCGGTACAGCGACAACTGCCGAGCCGCTTCGTAGTCGAATTCCGAGTCCAGTTTCACCCCCAGGTAGGCTCGTCGAACGCTGCCGTATTCCAGCAGGTGGTCGACAACCCGTCTAACCAGATTGCTCGGAATGCTGAATCCAATGCCTTCGTTGCCGCCATGCGTTGAGGCAATTGCCGTGTTGATGCCCATCAGCTTCCCCTGCAGACCGATCAACGGCCCGCCACTGTTGCCGGGATTGATGGCGGCGTCCGTCTGGATGAAATCCTGATTCAGAACACCGTTGCCTTTGCCGATGCCGAGCGAACTTCGTCCGCGAGCGCTGACGATTCCCATCGTGACAGACTGGCTCAGTCCAAACGGGCTTCCGCAAGCCAGCACAATATTACCAATGTCGAGTTTGTCAGAATCGCCCCAGCGGAGCGGTTCGAGATTGACCGCCTCAACTTCCATCACGGCAATGTCGCTGTACGGATCAGTCCAGACTTTCCGTGGGTTAATGACTCGCCCGTCAGAAAGCTGGATGGCGATCGAGTCCAGATTCGGCAGTGCCTCATTGATGACATGCCGGTTGGTGACGATGTATGTCCCCGGACGTTTTGAGCTGGTCATCACAACGCCGGATCCGGTTTCTTCCACGCGGCCGCGCGCGGCCACTTTGCGAAAACTGTTGATATGCACAACGCTCGGCATGACGACGCGAGCAATCGTTGACAACACTTTGCTGGTGTCGGCGAGCGAAGATCCGCCAGCATCAAGTTCGCGGTAAATCTTCTCAGACTCGTCGGCGGTCACCGATTCGGCCTGAACAGCGGCAGTGGGCCCCTGCAAACGGAGTCCTGCTCCAACGCCGAAGCCCAGAGCGATCCCAATGCAGCACAACAGTGTCGAGCGAGTCGTTTTCATCCTGCAGCTCCCGTCGTTGACAGGCCCCTCCACTACGCAGGGACGTCGAATTATGACTCGTGATCAGCGATCAAACTTCAGGTCGTCGAGGGTTAATTCAATTTCGCTGAAGCGGTTTTCGTAGTCACAGGCTTTATCCCAGTCGACTTCCTCAACACCTGCGGCTCCGAGTTCTTCCTGCGAGCGCTGGCAGGCAACGCACATGACCGAGTAGGGCAAGGCCTTAAGTCGGGCGACTGGAATCGGGTCGTCACAACCTTCGCAGATTCCGTAGCGGCCTTCGCGAATCATGAGAATCGCTCGCTGAATGAAGAACAGCTCACGAGTTTCAATCGATGCCAGCTGAGAATTCAGCTCGTTCACCGCTCCTTCACTGGCCACGTCACCCAGATCACCAACGCCCAGCCGTGATGCGTCAGTAGCCTCACCGTCGAGATCAAGCGACAGTTTCTTACGCAGCTCGTCGCAGCGAGCTACAAGACGTTCATGAAGGCGCAGGAGTGCATCGGATCGGGACATGTCGTACGTCCTGGACTGTCGACTCAAAGATGGATCACAAATCTGCCGCTGTCTGCAAATCTGCCTCTGGTTGAACGAACCCCTGACGGAGACGCCGACGGAGGCCGGAATCACTCGAGGATCGAACCGGCAAACATACAACAGGTACGCCAGAACCCTGTCAATTCCGCAGGGTTTCTGCCAGCAATCCGGTCGACATGGTTTGCCTGAGCGGCAGGAGCCGCAGAACCGGCGCGGTTCCAACCGTTAAATGACTCGCGGAACCGGAAGAAAAACTGTACACGGCGAGACCCATGCACGGCGAAAATTCGGCAGAATCACTGAAATTGTCGAAATCGTCCTGTGCTTTTCGCAGGCTGCCGCAGTAGATATAGTGAGCCCTTTGCTGTGGCGGTTGAATTTGCTCGAAACTCCTGTTGAATCAGGAGTTGAGTCGTCTTCGAAGTCGCCAGTGGCCAGAAAATACGGCTTCTGACCGGACGATACTCGACCCCTGTCGAGACACAGAAACGGGGCTCGACAACAGATATCGAACGCCTGCAGACGACAAAGCAACATTCCCTCCCCTGTTTATCCCACCTCGCTCAATCAACCACTGACCGCTCAATGGCTGGCCGCTCGGGTTTCGTTCTGACCACAAGTCGTCTGCGTCCGGCGTGATCGAGCTGCTGCTGAGCCACTTTCCGAAAGCGATCTCACCATGATTTCACGCCGGGATGCATCGTTCGCGCCGTCGGTCATTGCGCCGACTTTCCTGATCGCGACCGCTCTGCTTTTTGCGGGTGGTTGCTCGGAACAGCCTGAGATCACCAGGCGGCTCGTTCCGAAACCATCGACAGCGGCTCCAGCAGTCCAGACGGCTGCCGCAGAACGGCCAATGACGCCGGCCAGTGCGGCGTCGACCGAAAAAGTTGACGGTCGAATGCTGGCTGCGATTGTGCCAGCCGGAGGCCAGGGCTGGTTCTTCAAGATTTCGGGAATCGATGCGGCTGTCGCGGGACAGGTTGAGAAGTTCGAGCAACTGCTCAAGACCCTGAAGATCGAAGGCGGAAAGCCCGTCTGGAAAACACCCGATGGCTGGCAGGAAGAAACGGGATCAGGCATGCGGGCCGCAACGTTCACGATCGACGATCCCAGTGAAAAGCTGGAGTGCTCCGTCATCTCGTTACCGAACGACGATCCTTCTTCCGACGAGTACATCCTGCCAAACGTCAATCGCTGGCGAGGTCAGCTGGGGCTGGCCAGCCAGACGCTCGACGAGCTGAAAGCCTCCGACGAATTTCACCAGTTTGACCTCGCCGACGAAACCACAATCACCTGGGTTAATCTGTCGGGCAAAGTCCCCGCGCCACCGGGCAGCACCGCATCAGCCGCCACGCGACCATCAGCAGCGGCAGGTGCCCCATCCGCGGTCGGCCCCGCACTTCCACCGGGACATCCACCAACAGGCGGCTCGACCGCAGCAAGACCAACCGCTGCCAAACCAGCCGCTGGCGGTAACAGCTCGCCGACGTCGATTCCGGAAATGAGTTTCGAAGCACCAGCCGGCTGGGTTTCCGGCAGTCTCAAGCCCTTCCGCAAAATCTCGTGGACCATCAATCACGACGGCAAAGAAGCAGAGTTCTACATTTCGTCTCTCGCCGCTGCCGGTTCTGATGTCGGGCAAAACGTGAATCGCTGGCGAGGTCAGGCGGGCTTGAACAACCTCAGCGACAAAGAACTTTCCAACGAAGTCAAAGAGATTTCGATCGGCGGCGAAACCGGCAGCCTGATCGAGATTTCCGGCGTCAAGCAATCGATCATCGGAGCGATCGTCGTCAAAGGAGACACTGGCTGGTTCTTCAAACTCGTCGGTGACCCAGACGTTGTCTCTCAGGAAAAAGACAACGTCCGAGCGTTCCTGAAATCAGTCAAGTTTCGGTAGCAGATTTGCCAGAGCCTGCTTGAGCTCGTGTGCCACTGGCTTTGCCGGTGTTTGAACTCGAAAACTTCCGGTGTCTGGCTCGCTGGCAAAGCCAGTGGCACTCCAGAAAATTTCGGCTGAATTACTCAACAGAATCATTCCTCACCGCTGCTGCGGCAGCCGGAGAAAAGCATGTCCAGCCAGGCCAATCCTGACGAGACGTTTTCGGTCGACACTCACCAGAGTTCATCGCTCGGCAATGATCTTCGACGAGCCGTCAAACCTCTGGCGTCGCTCAAGCTGACGGTCACTCTGTTCGGATTCTCGATCTTCCTGATTCTGGCCGGAACGCTGGCTCAGGTCGAACTCGACATCTGGGACGTTGTCCGAGACTACTTCCGCTGCTGGTTTGCCTGGGTGCCTCTCAAAGTCTTTCACGGCCTGTTTCAACCCTACATCATGCTCGACAAAGTGCCGTCAGGAATCGGCATATGGATCCCCGGCGGGTATCTGATCGGCACATTGATGGCGCTCAACCTGGCCGCGGCACACTCGCTGAAATTCAAGATCCAGGCGAAAGGCCCGCGACTGACCGGCGGACTGGTGGTGACCGCGATCGGCGTCATCGCGACATGGCTTGTGATCGAAAGCGGTCACGGCAGCACCGCGGTGCAGGCTGCCACGATCGGATGGGACACGCTGTGGAGTCTGCTGCAGTTTCTGGCCGTCAGTCTGCTGCTGGTCACGGCCTGGGGTGTTGTCAGTAAGTGGAGCGAAAGCCGCACCGAATCACTGAGTCTGGCCGGAGTCTTCGGCGGACTCGTCGTTGCCGCTTACTTCCTGTTTAACCCGCGACAGGAGCTGATCGACGATTCCGGCATGAGAATCCTCTGGCAGCTGGTTAAAGGCTGCGGAGCATCCGTCATCCTGCTGGCCGGTTGCATGATGCTGTTTCGAAAACGGGCCGGAGTCGTTCTGCTGCACGCTGGCGTCGGTCTGATGATGCTGAACGAAGTCGTTGTTGATACCTCGCACGTTGAAACACAAATGCGGATCAACGAAGGCGAGTCCGTCAACTACGCCGACGACATCCGCGAGTTCGAGCTGGCCTTTGTCAATCGCGACCGCGAAGACCAGGACGAAGAAATCATCATTCCGAAGGCCCTGATCGTTGAAGCCGGACGACCGGATGCTCCGGCAGAATCGAAGACGCTGTCCGACGACGAGATGCCTTTCAACGTCGAAATCGTTCGGTTCATGCAGAACTCGAACCCGATCGAACGTCGACAGTTGCAGATTGAGATCGCATCAACGCTCGGGGTGCCGCCGTTTCAGATCAATACGGCCAGCAAGCTGTCTGATCTCAGCTCGGACGCCGCTAAAATCAAACAGGTTTTCGACGATCTCGAAACAACACTGGGGACACCTGTTTCGGCGGAACTTCGTCAGAAGCTGGTCACGGTCGACGATGTTATCAACTACGTCTTTGATGAATGGAACCCCGCCACGACCGGCCCCGGCGAATTGATGGTGGTTTCTGAAGTTCGTGCCGGAGCGGGAACAGACACCGGTGGCGCTGTCGACCTGACGGCTGCCTACGTCCGCGTCACCGACAAAGAAACCGGCAAAGAGCTGGGCACGTTTCTGACCGGCGTCTTCTTCGAACTCGTCAATCGATCCGCGTGGACACCGAACCGCGTTGAAGTCGACGGCGAGACATGGGACGTTTATCTGCGGTTCAAACGCTACCACAAGCCGTACACTGTTGAACTGAAAGATGTCAGCAAGACGGACTACGTCGGCACCAGCACGCCTCGCGATTATCGATCCGTCGTACACATCACAGACCCGGCTGCCAACGAGGACTTCGAGCAGCACATCTGGATGAACAATCCGCTGCGTTACGCTGGCGAAACTTTCTACCAGAGCAACTACGGCCCACCGGATCCTGCAACAGGCAAGGAATCCACGACGCTGGCCGTCGTGTCAAACACCGGCTGGCTGATTCCGTATGTCTCGTGCATGATCGTCGCGACCGGAATGCTGGCGCACTTCTGGATCGTGATGATGCGGTTTCTGCGTCGCCGTGATGCTGGCCAGATTCGGACTGGTGTCGAGGAAACGGCTCAGGGATCGACAGGTGTTTCTCTGCCAGAGTCGTTTGTCGCCAAGCTGGTTCCCTGGCTCATCATGCTCCTCTTTGCTGGCTGGCTCGTCAGCAAATCGCGAATGCCGAGTTACGAATCAACCGAAGCCAACCTGCATGAATTCGGTCGGATACCTTTGGTTTACGAAGGCCGCGTCAAACCGTTCGACACGCTGGCTCGAAACAGTCTGAGAATGCTTTCCAATCGCGAAACCTTCAAAGACAAAAACGACAAGACACAACCCGCCGTCCGCTGGCTGCTGGACGTGATCGCCAACCCGGCGGCGGCTCGCGAGCACCGCGTGTTTCGCATTGATCATCCGCAACTGCTGCAGAAACTGGAACTGGAACGTCGCCAGAAGCACCTGTACTCGCTGGACGATTTCTTCGAGAAGATTCCGGTTCTGGTTGAGACGGCCAATGAAGCCCGCAAGAAAGACGGTAAAGAACGGACCGCGGACGAACGACAATTCGTCGAACTTCAAAGCAAGCTCGGCGCGTTCGATCTCCTCGTAACGACGTTCCAGCCTCCCGACATCCAGATCGAAGGCCTTGAGCAGGAGCAGATGCGCCGGCAGATCCAAACGGCCATGCGGGTTCTCCAGCAGATCGACGAACGGCAACCACCGCTCGCGATTCCTCCGATCAAAGGCACCGGCGATCGTGACTTCACTTCCAGTGAGGACTGGGAGACGTTCGCCCGCGGCTGGACAAAGTCTTACTTCAGCGTGAACCTGCTCGGAGCCAACACCAGTGAGCCCGTGCAGCTTCTGACGGAAATCATGGTCGCGCACGCCAACGGCAAGGCCGAGGACTTCAACAAAAAAGTGAGCGATTACCATCGCTGGCTGGCAAAGAATCCACCGAAGGAATTCGACGTCGACCGCGTGAACTTTGAGACATTCTTCAACAACTTCTCGCCGTTCTACTACTCGGCGTTCAGTTACCTGTTTGCGTTTGTGTTTGCCGTCGCGGCTCTGTTGAGCTGGTCAAAGCCTCTCAATCGGACAGCGTTTCTCGTCATCCTGGCGACGTTTTTCGTCCACACCTTCGCCCTGGCAGCTCGCATCTACATTTCCGGACGACCACCTGTTACGAATCTATATTCGTCAGCGGTCTTCATCGGGTGGGGTTGCGTGATTCTGGGAATGGTCTTTGAGTCGATCTATCGACTGGGGATCGGCAACATCATCGGAGCGGCGATGGGAGCCATCACTCTGGGAATATCCCACCTGCTCGCTGGAGACGGTGACACGTTCAAAGTTCTGCAGGCCGTACTGGATACTCAGTTCTGGCTGGCGACGCACGTCGTCTGCATCACGCTGGGATACTCGACGACATTCCTGTCCGGAGCGTTAGGGCTCTACTACGTGCTGGCCGGACTGGTGACGACGCGAGTGACACCGGAAGCAAGCAAAGATCTCTCGCGAATGATTTACGGAACGGTCTGCTTCGGCATCTTCTTCAGCTTTGTCGGAACGGTTCTGGGAGGCCTGTGGGCCGACGATTCCTGGGGACGCTTCTGGGGCTGGGATCCGAAAGAGAACGGCGCGCTGTTGATTGTTCTCTGGAACGCCATCCTGCTGCACGCTCACTGGGACAAGATGGTGGGGCCTCGCGGACTGGCCGTGCTGGCCGTTGGCGGCAACATCATTACGAGCTGGTCCTGGTTCGGCGTCAATGAGCTGAGCGTCGGACTCCACGCTTACGGATTCACCGAAGGCGTCTGGGCGACTCTGTGGGCCTTCTGGGTGAGTCAGATCGCCATCATGATCGCCGGGATGCTTCCCACAAAGTTCTGGCGCAGCGAAATCAGTGCCGCACCAGCAGTCGCCGCCGGCAACGTCTCGGCGGAAGAAACCTCGGCCACAACGACAGGCACGTAACTTAAAGAAGTGACTGCTCAGAAACTGGTGGAACAGTGACCCCGCGTTGCACAGCAGACAATCAAACGGTGCAACGCGGGAACGCCTCTGCTCCTACTCGAACGTCGTCAGCACCTTGCGTTTTTTCACCGGGTACCAGTCGCCGATTCGTTTTGCCAGGCGGGCGACAACTTCTGGATTGTCGCCAGCCAGGTTTTTCGTTTCGGCGGGGTCGCCGATCAGATCGAAAAGCTGCGGCCGCTTTTCCGTGCGAGGGTGAGTTGACTGGTAACGGTTGACCTCGCCGTCGTAAGTCAGCAGCAGCTTCCAGCGTCCTTGAATACACCATCGGAAAAGCAGCGAAGCTTCCGGGTCTTCGACATCGGCGATGTCATGAGCAAAGCTTTCGCCGAAAATGGCGTCACGGTCGATCTTCGTGCCGGATTCCAGATTCGCAAGGAGATTGAGTCCCGGCAAATCTTTGGGAATGTCGGCTCCACCTGCCGCCAGCATTGTCGGCACGATATCGATGCTGCTGATCACTTCCTCCCGGGTTCCCATCTTGAAGTGCTTCGGCCATGAGAACATGATCGGCGTGCGAATGCCGCCTTCGTACGGCGTCTGCTTGGAACGCGGTGCGTAGCCCTTACTGACTGGATCCTGAATCCAGCCATTATCGGTGACGTAAACAATCAGCGTGTTGTCGCGGACGCCTTTTTTTTCCAGGTGATCAACGAGTTGTCCGCAGGTTTCGTCAAACCACTCGCACATCGCGTAGTACTTCGCGATGGTGATCGGGCGGCCTTCCTTGGTGTACTTGTCGAGAATCCGCTGCGGTGGCGTGTGTGGCGTATGCGGCATGAACGGTGCGTACCACAGGAAGAACGGCTTGTCCTGCTGGACGGCTTCGTCCACGAACGAGGTCACTGGTTCCATGCCTTCGCGACCGATCTTCAAGCCATCGTCGCCGTGACGACCGCCCGGCTGCGGAAAGCCGCGCGTCATTCCGTGAGTAAAACCGCCGCGAGTGAAATTACCTTCCCACCATTTGCCACTCTGGTGACTCAGGTAGCCTCGCTTGCCGAGCAGTTCAGGGACGGTGTCAAAGCGATCGATGTTGGCGATCAGGGCCGCTCGCCGCTGGTTGTATAAATCGGAATTTGGTTTGGCGTACTTCGGCGATGGATCGTTGCCGGTCACTCCGTGAGTGCTGGCGTAGTGCCCCGTGATCAGCGTCACCAGCGAAGGTCGACACAGAGCTGTCGGCACGTAACCGCGAGGGAAAACAACGCTTTCTTTGGCCAGCGCATCCAGATGAGGTGTTTTGATATCCGGGTGCCCCATGAAACCATAGTCGGTCCACGACTGGTCGTCGGACAGGATCAGAACAATGTTCGGGGAATCGGCAGCAGAAACACTCGATGCAATGGTCAAAGCAACGAATGCCACGACGGAAAGGGAAAGTCGTCTCATGTGAGTAAAGCTCCGGAGCGGTACCTGAAGATGTGTGGGGGCTGAAAATCGTAGCGACTGAAATACCGAGGTTCACGCTCCCGCGTTTGGCCACGGACCAACGTCTGCCGAAAGTGATCAACGAGCTGTGATCACAACTTTCGCACGTAAACGTTGGTGAAATCGACAGGGCCATCCGGGGTAATACGTAGCGGCCCCTTCTTTCGACCGTCATCGAGTTTTCGATTGGTGATGGCAGGTTGGCCGTTGACGGTCAGGGTCAGAATGTTGCCGACCAGAGTTCCTTCGAAGCGGTCCCAGCCGCTGCCGAGATGCTTCTTCAGATCCTCGTTACCTGGATCGATGCTGATTGTCGTTTCTTTGGAATTCCGTAGGGAGATTTGCACGACTCCCGAGTTTTCTTTCCGACGGATGTCGAACACGAATCCAAAGTCTTCAAACTGGTCGACAGTCTCAATGGCCGATTCGCCAGCAGGTGCTTTGCCATCGTACGAGAACACCCAGTCGTTGGCTTTCCAGTGGCTGGCGACGTCTGCAGGAACAACCCAGCCTGAAAAGTCGATGCCGTTATACAGACAGCGATAGTCACGATTGGCAATCGCCACGTGCTCATCGGCGATCGGCGCGTCGGGCAATGCTTTGATTTTCACATTGCGGTAGTGAACAACACCGCCTTCCGACTCCAGGCAGATGTAACCTTTGCGAGGGCTGCAATCGGTTCCCTGCGTCACGACTTGACCGTTCACGGCGAGCGAGATGTTTCCGTCCTGGCAGGTGATGCGGTAATGGTTCCAGCCGGGGCTGGGGTTAGAGCGTTCTTCAGTGGGAAAGGCTCGGCTTCCACCTCGACCGTTGATCGGCGTCATCTTCGCACCGTGAATCGGAAAAATGTCACCGTGTGTCGTGTGGCTGCGAGTGTTGCCGTACGCGTTTTCCAGAACCTGAACTTCGATGCCGCGGTGAAAAGGGACTCCGCGAGCGGTGATATCGTCGGCCCAGACAAAAACTCCCGCGTTGCCGCGCGGCACCATGTGTCGCCATTCAAGCTCCATCACGAAGTTCTGGTACATGCGGGCGGTGCGAAGTTCGCCGATCGGCTTTCCCGAGCAGATCAGCATCCCGTCGTGAACTTTCCAGGTGGACGGAGCCGTGTTGACGGCCACCCATCCGGTCAGGTCTTTCCCGTTGAAGGCTGGCTTGAATCCGTCTTCAGCGGCATCTTCAGCGAAGCATTCTGGCGGCAACAGCGCGAAGCCGTGCAGAGCAGAAACGGCAACCAGCAAAGCGGAACACAGACTGAACGCGGAGTGGAATCGGCGAGGCATGACTCAGTCTCATCTGCAGGGATTGGAACGGGGCGGTGAGACGATCACGTTAATCCCGACCCTGCAAGCTTGCCACCGCTTTGAGGTAATTCACCCTGATTGTCGCGTTCCAAATGCGCAGGGCCAAACTCCACTGACCGCCGTTCCGCTCGAAACTTCATGCGACCGGTGGGAACCAATCCTGCGTTTGTTCTGATTTTCCGACTCGGGTTACACCGTCATGGAAGCAGACAAGCGGTCAATCAGACTCTGGCATTCAGTAGCCAGTCGGTGGAGACGACTTGTAAGCGGCAAATCGAAACGGTCCGGCGTAGATGCAGCGGCGGCGACGATTTCGCGGTGGTACCAGATGACGTCTGCAGGACTTGCGTTGAACCGGCTCCAGAGTTCCTCGCCACGTTCCTGGTCAAAGACCATTGAGCCCAGGTTGTGCAGTTTGTCCGCGAGAACGATCGCGCGACCGGCAGTCGAGGCCGTCTTCATCAGAGTGATGTGAGATTCTTTGCGGGCTCGCCAGGGAATTTTTTCTCCGGATTCGTCCGTCTTATTCTCGGTGCATTCCAGAACGAGATTGACGACCGCTTCCGGGAAATCGCCCAACAAAGACTCAACGGTGCAGTCTGTATCTTCGATCGTGTCGTGCAGCACGGCAGCCGCCAGCAGTTCGTCATCATCGAAGCCGCAACGGGCGAGGATCAGCACAACGCTCGCCGGATGCTGAAAGTACGGCAGGTCAGATGCCTTGCGAGTCTGGTCTCGATGTGCGGCGGCGGCGACGCGCAGTGCCTTCTCGACAAGCGGCGAGTAGAACGGCCCGGGCTCATCGTGCGGCGTGATCGGGGCGTCAGTGTCGTTCATTGAATCGGCGAAGTTTCGTGACGGAACTCGTTGAAGTTCATGTATTCCCAGTGGCGGTACAGAGCCGAGTTTTTCAGCAGGACGTCGTGAGTTCCGACGACTTCCACTTTGCCCCGATTCAGCAGCACGATTCGATCAACACCGCGCAGTGTAGAAATTCTTGATGGCAGAATGATGGTGGTACGGCCAGACGAGGCTCGACGAATGGCGTCTTCGACATGAGCCTTTTCGGCGTCTGTCATCTCCAGCGAGGGTTCCTCGATAATCAGCAGCACCGGGTCTCGCAACATGGCTCGTGCCAGCGCCAGCAGAAAACCCTGGACGCCACGCAGCTGCTCACCATGTTCGCCGATAATCGTTTCGTAGCCTTGCGGGAACTTCTGAATGAAGTTGTGAGCGTGAACCATTTTTGCCGCTTCCGTCGCCTGATTCAGCGAATACCGTGCTTCTCCGCCCGTGATGTTTTCCAGAATCGTTCCGGTATACCAGGGCTCCTTGCCACCGACGAGCAGCGTTTCTGCTCTCAGTGATTCAAGCGTGGCCCAGTTGATATCTTCGCCGTCAATCAGCACGCGACCGGCATGAGGTTCGATAAAACGCGGCAACAGAGAAATGAGCGCTCGTGCTTCCAGGGCGTCGAACGCCACGATTGCCGTAGTCCCCGTCGCCGGAATCTTTAGCGACACCTTGTTGAGCAGGTTTCGCTTTCCCAGGCGATACACGACATCTTCCAGCTCGATCATTTTTTCGAGCGGTTGCAGAAACTTCGCACCGACCGCCTGACCAACTTCGGGAATAGTGTTGAGGTATCGATAGATTCGCTCTGCCGCCTGCCCAGCCTCACTACGAATTTGCCGCAGATTCGCGAGTGACTCGACGGGCTTCAGGCCAAACGCAAAACACGACAGCAGCAGCAGCCCTTCGGCCAGTGTGAGATGTTCCGGAGAGCCGGGCAGTCCCTGCATTCTGGCACCGAGCAGAAACAGCACGAGCGAAAAGCACACCAGTCCCAGCATGCCCGAAAGCCAGAACGTGCGTCGTTCCCGCCGTTCGATTTCCTGCAGGCGTCCCTGATAGCGTTCCAGATGTTTTTCGAACCGCTGATCTTCGTTGGCTTCGAGCTGGTATCCGCGGATCAGGCGGCTTTTTCGAATCCCTTCGCCCAGCAATTTCAAATCGATGGAGGCCCGATCGCGATTCAGAGTCTGTTCACGTTCGAGATAACGTCGCTCCCGGCGAATCAGATACCAGCACGCCAGCAGTGGCAGCAGGCACTCGATGGTCACCATCCAGTTCAGCGTCATCGCGAGTGACAACAGGACAAGCAGACCCAACGGGCATCGGAAGATCGTTCTGATCCACTTTTCGATTCCGGAACGGACTGTTTCAACTTCAGCGGTAAACAGCTCGATGACTTCCGCAGTCCGCGCGTCCACAAGGTCACTCGTCCCCATGCGGATCGAATGCCGATGCAGCGAATGCCGAAGTTGTCCGGCGGTATGACCGGCAGCTCGCGACGCCAGCGTCACCATCTGAGTCATCGCTGTGCTATAGACGAAACCCAATGCCAGGCCGACGACCAGCAGCCAATTCAGCGCCGAATCGGTCGCCCGCAGAGAGGTGAACCGCTGACACGACCACGCGAGCACTTGCCCCCAGGATCGGTGTCGCAATTCCCACGCGACCGCTTTGAGACCCAACCCCGGAATGGCCCGCGGAGTCGGCTGCTGCGTAGCGTTTTCGTTTTCGTCTGCATTTTCGTTTTCAGCGTCCGTCCCGCTGGTGTCCGTTCCGCTGGCAAAAAGCTGCTGGTATTCGGCGACGTCGCGTGACTCGATCGTGACGACGCCACGCGAATTGAGCAGCGCGACGATTAGAAACGCACAGACCAGCACGGCGGCGAAGGCGGCCATCCCAATGACGCACCAGACGAGCGCCCACAGGGACTGTCCGCGAAACAACTGCTGTATCGGAAAGACTCGCCGCAGCAGATCAGGATACTGCCTGGACACGACGGGACCGCTTTCCGCACTGAATTCCGCAGTTCTCGCCTCTCCTCCAGATCGTTCAATGGCCCGGCACACGACAACAGCACCAGCGGCACAACTGCCGGACGGCACGATGACCTGTTGAATGAATCAGGTTGCAGAGCTGAACTGACAGCACCCGAAACGCTCGTCAGGTAAGTACCCACCAGGTGAACGAGCAGAAAGTCTGCTCAGGCAAGATCCCGGTCTTCAAAAAGGATGAATGAAAGAAGAATTGCGGCTCCGCCGTAGACAATCGAGTAAGCCAGAGCGGCCAGTAGATATACAGGTGGAATCAACTGTCCGGTCGCTACAGCCGCGGACATGTTGAAATAATCCAAGTTAGGCAGCACCGTCGCAATGAGTCTCGCCATGAAGTCCACGATTTCGATTTTGATCGCTCCCGACTGCACGAGCATCGGCGTGATATGACCGATCACGAAAATTGACAGTGACGTTACGATGTTGACGACCATCGGCATCCGCGTCGAAATCGCCACGCTGACGGCGGTCAGTACGGCGATTTCCAGAAAGATCAGGGCGAAGCCGGGAAGTACCTGCAGCACGGCCATCGCTCGTTCGGCATTCGGCAGGAATGAGCCTTCCTGAAGGAAGCCCGGGACTTCTCCTGCTGACTCGCGTGCATCGTATCCCACTTTGTAGAAGATGAACGCCGAGAAGATCACCATCAACGGCACGATGAGCATCAGCACGCCCTGCAGGATTCCGATGTACTTACCCACGACAAATTGCCGTCGTGTGATCGGTTTGGAAAGCAGCGTCATCGCTGTCTTCCCTTCGATTTCGCTGGCGATACTGGTGCTGGACGTCCAGATGGCGAGCAGCAGCCCACTGATCAGAATCGTCGCCAGACCGCAGTCTTTCAACATCTTGATGTCTTCTCCCAGCGAGAAGAACGGCAGGAACGTGTTGACCACGATCAGCAGGATCCCGATCACCAGCATCAGCAGAAACAGAGGTTGCCGGACAGCTTCTTTAGTCGTCG
Organism: Rhodopirellula sp.; assembly: GCA_013203845.1. Classification (GTDB taxonomy): domain Bacteria; phylum Planctomycetota; class Planctomycetia; order Planctomycetales; family Planctomycetaceae; genus JABMPE01. Next base: position 24,160 of record JABMPE010000636.1, read on the forward strand.
CACGGGCAATGACGCCGGTTCTCGAGCCGTAGCTTACACACAGCAAAGCCGCAAAAATGGCGACCACGACTCCACCAGTGGTAAACCACTGCCAGCCAGGAATCCCTCCTTCGGCCCCTTCAACAGCGAGAAGGCCGAACGCAGCAAACGAGTAGCTCATAGTCGTTTAAACCTTGTTGTGGTGCTGAAAATCCGTGAGACACAAGTTGGCCGTCGGCAATTTCGATCCGCAAAACAATATCGATCCGCAAAAACTGTAAGGACGACGTTTCGAAGCCGTTCGACCGGCCCACTTTATACAGACAGGTGGCCGAGCAAAAGCATGGAATGTCGCCGATTGCCAAGGTCGTGTGGTGACCGTCGAGCCGAACCGATAGATTCTGTCCAGCTCGACCATTTCACGATTGTGGAACCGTTTCGTCCGCCCAAATCGGCATAAACATGACGTGGCAGAAGCGGGGATATCCCATTGGGCTCCTGATCAATTGACGCGGATACGACAATGACCACAGCTGTGATTGGTGCATCAGGACAACTTGGGACAGATCTGCCGAAATTCCTCGGCGGAGACGTCGTCCCGATCAGTCACGCCGAAATAGAACTGACAGATACAAACAGTATCAACACATGTCTGAATCACATTCAGCCAGGCGTGGTGATCAACACAGCCGCGTACAACCTGGTCGACAAAGCCGAAGACGCCGTTGACGACGCTGTGACGGTGAATGCTCTCGGCCCGGCTCGCCTGGCTCGCTGGTGCGAAGACCACAATGCAACTCTCGTCCATTTCAGCACCGATTACGTCTTTGGAAATTCGCAGGAACGCCTGAGTCGGGAACGCCTGGCTGGTAAATCGGCCCCGCCTCCGGGCTCGGATCCGTGGACCGAAGCCGACCTGCCTATTCCCGCATCCGTTTACGCCGCGAGCAAGTTTTCCGGAGAGAATCTTGTCCGCGCGATCTGCTCACGACATTTTGTGATCCGTACCTGCGGGCTGTACGGCGTCGCGGCCACAATGGGAGCAGGCAAGGGAAATTTCGTTGAGACAATGCTCCGGCTCGGTCAGGAACGTGACGAACTCGCGGTCGTCAACGACCAGCACTGTACCCCGACATCAACTCGGGACCTCGCGCAGGCGACGGCTGAGCTGATCAAAACTGACAAATTTGGACTCTATCACGCCACGAATTCCGGGGCGACGACCTGGCACGACCTCGCGGCCGAGATTTTCCGACGGGCGGGAATCGACGTGAAGCTGCGCCCCATCACAACGGCAGAATTCGGCGCGAAAGCAAGTCGGCCTGCATACAGCGTACTGAATTGCCAGAAACTTCAGGCGGCGATCGGTCGACCGATGCCCGTCTGGCAGGAAGCTCTCGCTCAATACCTGATCGATCGGGCGCGGGTCGGTTGATGGTCATTCATGGCTCGGAAGGCACCGAGTCCGGATTTCGTCCTTTGTCGAGTGCCACTACAATTCACCGATCATTTCTGCACGGTTCGTGTCATTCACTCTGGGGTGACGCGGTATTGTCGCAGGACTGGTCGCTGTCAAAAACAATTGCGGCCAACAAGCCACGTGATAAACGGAGTAGATGAACGCGATGTCCGAAGAAGTAAAAGTCAGCAAAGTTGAAGTCGAGAAAGCCGGGAGTCGGCAATTGCGTGGCACGATCGCCGAGGAGCTTGATCCATCGCTGGAATGTTTCAGCGGCGGAAATGTCGGTTTTCTGAAGCACCATGGAACGTACCAGCAGGACAATCGCGACGACCGCGGCGGCAAAGCTGAAGACGGAGCCCAAAAGGGCAAGAGCTACATGATGATGGTCCGGTCCCGGATTCCCGGCGGCCAGTTGACCGCAGATGACTTGCTGGCAGAACTCGATATGTGCGACGAGTTCGGCAATGGCACGCTCAGAATTACCAGCCGTCAGGGATTGCAGTTGCAC